>DLQB01000010.1 GCA_002477505.1 Flavobacteriales bacterium UBA7443 | reverse complement strand
GGTTCTGGCGCGGCTGGTTTTACACGACCGACCACGTGGATATCGCTATGGACGAAGTGAAATGGTATCAAATTGACACCCAAGACCCGACAGTGGAAGCTGCATTTGAGCGAGAACAAGACAATGCAGAGCCCGCAGATATTTCATTGATGCGTGATGTTGATTTCATTCCGCGCACTTACAGCGAAGAAGACGTCACATTGAATGACTTTTACACGACAACCGATCCCTACCTGGTGCTCGAGTTGGACAAGGTCGAATACACGGAAGCGATGGAGCGATTGTCCGATGAAGAAAGGGCCATGCTTGCAAGTGGTAAGAATTTCTATGAAATCACTTTTCGAAATGAAGGAGGGTTGGTCATGCCCTTGATCGTGCAATTTGAATACGAAGATGGTCGTGAGGAAATTCGACGCATCCCCGCTGAAATTTGGAAAATGAGTGAACCTACCGTCACGAAAGTGTTTGTGACGGATGCACCGGTAACACAGATCACTTTGGATCCGATGTTGGAGACGGCGGATGTGGATATGTCGGACAACTACTGGCCCGCTCGGCCGCAGCCAACTCGTTTTGAATTGTTCAAGTCCGAGGGCCGTTCGCGATGGGGCGCTTCCAGTCAAGAAAACCCCATGCAGCGTGCTCGTCGGAATGCAGAGATGCAGTCTGAGGATGCGGACGATTCAGGGGATTCAGAGTCCGCACCTGAGAAGGACTGATAGCGTACGCAGATTTGAGGCTTCATGTGTGCTCTGCATAGAGCAGGGCGATTGCGCTTGCGCCCAATGCAAGACCGATGATGTTGCGCATGTTTAATTTTTCGCTGAACAAGAGCAGCGAAAAGACAGCGCTCGCGATGATGATTCCTAAGTTGTTAATGGGCATGATGGCACTTTTGTCCAAGCTTACCTTGTCATAGGTTTCCAGCAGAAAGTAAAGCGATCCAAAGTTGATCATCCCAAGGGAAATGCCTCCGAGCCAAGTGTTCTTCCTTTGATACGATGCATTTTGCACGCGATTGCGGATGATGATGAGCCAAGTCAGGCCGATTGCAAATGCCGTGCTCAGTGGTAGGGAAGGGAACAACAATCGAAACGAAACCTCTTTCATGAACTCGGGTCCTGAAAATGCGGCAAACATGAAATCGATCATTCCGCTTCCGACGAAAATGACCATTGGAATGAGCCAGTTTTTTTCTTTTTTGGTTTGTTCGGGTTTCCAAGAGGAGAGCACAATGGCCGGGATGGAAAGTCCAATCGCAGCCATTTTTTTGAGCGTCACGGTGTCTCCGGGGTCAAAGAGTAGAAAAATGGCGACCGGAATGACCATGCTGAGCTTGGCAGAAATGGAGGTGACTGTGATGCCGTTCTCCTGCGCACTTTTGGCGATCAATTGGAACAGATAGATGAACAAACCTCCAGCGGCCAGTCCCGTGCCAACCCATCGTGGATCAGACTCCCAAGCGCGATGAAACGTTTCCGTGCCTCCTGCCAGCCACCAGCCAAGTGAGCCTGCAACGCCGTAATTGATGACGATGGCCTTCAAGGAATCAATGTTCCACAACTTGAATGCTTGAAACAATAGAAATATTCCTGTGCTAAGGGATATACTAATGAACAGGTAGGAGAGTGGATTCATAGGAATGAGGCGAAGGTAGTCATCCGAAATCGGTCAACCATTGTTTGGATGGAGCGCCCAATTCCATCGATCGGGACCGGCACGACCTGCTGCGGTCTCGTGCTCAGGAGGGATGGCATTCTTAGGCCATTCGGGTGCTTTTAACCCGCTTTTCATTTCGTTCGGTGCAGTCCATACTTTCAATTCATCCCAAACATTTTCTTGGAGAAATTGCTGCAAGGTTCGCGCGCCTCCTTCGACCAATATGCTTGAAATCCCATGTTTCTTCCAAAGCTTGCCTAAAAGTATTTTCAGGCCCGATTCCGGATTCCATGGGCATATTTCTGATGCACGGGATAAGGACGGCTCTTTCACGATGTGAATGATGGAATCTTCACCTTGTCGTCGCATCAATGGATGGCCAATTGGCAATCTTCCGTTTGGATCGATTACGATGGCTTTTGGCGACCTTCCTCGGCTATGCCGTACATTCAATTGTGGTTCATCGACAAGTGCTGTTTCGACACCAATGACAATTCCCATTTCTTCTGCGCGCCAAGCATGTGTCATGGCTCGTGATGCATCACCTGTGATCGCGACTCCGCCGCTGCCCTGTGCGCGTTCTGCGGCGTTTCGGGGGTCCATGAACCCGTCCCGCGACTGTGCCCATTTTAAGACGGCATAGGTGCGATCTTTCTCCACATTGCAAAAAAACCGCCTGTTTTGCCATTGGACTTCTGATTCAAGGCAGCCCGTTTCGACGCGGATCCCGGCCTGTTTCAAACGCTCAATTCCGCCACCGCTGACACCGGGATTGCAATCCGCCGTGCCGATGAGGACTCTTTTTGGTCGAATCGATTCAATGAGCGCAGCGCAGGCTGGGGTTTTGCCCACGTGATTGCATGGTTCCAATGTGACGTACCAGGTGCTATTGGGCAGATGGTTGAGGTCGTTGGGGGCGATTGAGCGATGCGCATTGACTTCGGCGTGTGATTCGCCAAATTTTTCATGCCAGCCTTCTCCGATGATTCGTCCTGATTCGTCCGTGATTACGCATCCGACCTTGGGGTTGGGTGCGGCGTAACCCGCTCCCCGCTCCGCGAGTTCAATCGCTTTCCGCATGAACGCTGCGTCTTCCGTGGACCAATGGGTCATTCGCTTGTAGCTTCCAATGTATTCTTGAGTAGCATGGCAATGGTCATGGGGCCAACACCTCCAGGAACCGGAGTGATGTGACCGTTCCAATCCTTCTCCAGTAGATGCATTGCGACATCACCCGTAAGCCGTGATCCTGATTTGCGGGTGGCGTCTTCGATTCGGTTGATGCCTACATCAATGACTACCGCACCGGGTTTGATCATGTCAGGCGTCACAAAGTGGGCACGGCCAATCGCAGCGATCAAGATATCAGCAGACCGCGTGATTTCTTCCAGATTTTGGGTGCGTGAGTGGCACATCGTGACCGTGCAGTTGCCGGGATTGGCATTGCGACTCAATAGCAATGTAATGGGCGTTCCGACAATAGCGCTGCGACCCAATATAACAGCATGCTTTCCCTCAGTTTCAATTCCGTAGCGATCTAGCAATTCAATGATTCCAGAGGGAGTTGCAGGTGCAAAACAAGGAAGTCCAATGCTGAGCTTACCCGCATTGATCGGGTGGAATCCGTCTACATCCTTGACAGGTGAAACGCACTCAAGAATAGCTTGGGCATCAATGTGGTCAGGAAGAGGAAGTTGCACAATGAATCCGTCGATGGTCGAATTCTCGTTGAGTTTTTCAACCTCCTGTTTAAGTTCTTTTTGATCAATTGTCTCCGGCAAGTCTACCAATGTGCTTTCAAATCCGACATATTCGCAAGCCTTAATTTTGTGGCCGACATAGGCTCGGCTTGCGGGATTGTTTCCAACGATGATCGCTGCGAGATGCGGTCTTTTTAATCCATTTGCGATGCGCCCAGCTACGACTGCCTTCAGTTCGTCTTGAATGGCGATGGAGGTCGCCTTTCCGTCTATAATTTGCATAGTGCTGTTGGCTGTTTTATTTATTGAAAGAAGACAAGTTGGCCATACGACTTCGCTTGCCACCTTTTCCCTTTGTCATGACCTGCATCATTTTTTTCATGTCTTGAAATTGCTTGAGTAAGCGGTTGACTTGCGGCACATCGGTTCCAGATCCTCTGGCAATTCTGTTCTTGCGATGGGAATCAATGAGCTCGGGTGTGGCCCTTTCTTGTGGTGTCATGGATTGAATGATGCATTCCACCTGTTTGAAGGAATTGTCATCCAACTCAATTCCTTTTAATGCCTTGGACATGCCCGGGATCATGCTCATCAGATCTTTTACATTGCCCATCTTTTTGAGTTGTTGGATTTGGCTCAGAAAGTCTTCCAGATCAAATTTGTTCTTTCGGATTTTCGCCTCCAATGCTGCGGCTTCCTTCTCAGAAATAACTTCTTGCGCTTTTTCCACCAAAGACACGACATCACCCATACCCAGAATGCGGTCAGCCATTCGGTTGGGGTGAAAGGTGTCTAAGGCCTCCATTTTTTCACCCACGCCCACAAATTTGATCGGCTTACCAACGACGGAATGAATGGCCAATGCGGCACCTCCGCGCGTATCACCGTCTAATTTGGTGAGGATAACACCAGAGAAATCAAGCGCTTCGTCAAATGATTTAGCCGTTCGAACAGCGTCTTGTCCGGTCATCGCATCCACAGTGAATAGGATTTCTGACGGTTGGACAATATCGCGAACGGCGATGATTTCAGCCATCATGACTTCGTCAATGGCCAACCGTCCGGCGGTATCGAAAATTACCGCATTAAAGCCATTGGCCTTGGCATGTGTCAGTGCGTTTTTGGCAATGTCCGGAGCATCTTTGCTGTCAGGTTCCGCATAGACTTCTATTCCGATGGATTCCCCCAAAACTTTCAATTGATCAATCGCTGCAGGTCGGTGCACATCACATGCTACGAGAAGTGGTTTTTTACCATGTTTCGATGCCAGCAGTTTTGCGATTTTTCCAGAATGGGTCGTTTTTCCAGCTCCTTGAAGACCAGCCATTAAGACGGTGAATGGGCTGCCGCTAGGTTTGAACTCAGCAGCTGCAGTTCCCATCAAATCTGTGAGCTCTTGATGGGTGATTTTGATCAGCAGTTGACTCGGTTTGATGGAGGTCAATACTTGCTGTCCAATCGCTTTTTCTTTCACTCTTTGGGTGAAGCTTTTGGCGGTCTTAAAGTCCACGTCAGCATCGAGTAGTGCCTTGCGAACTTCTTTCAGGGTCTCCCCAACATTTACCTCTGTGATTTGGCCGTGGCCCTTGAGGACTTGAAAGGCGCGATCAAACCGTTCTTGGAGATTTTCGAACATTGTTTTTTTTTGCAAATTTAAACCCTGAAGCGTTGTATTTTCACGTTATCGAAGGTTCGCTGAATAGGGTTTTTTACTCGATTGAATTATTTTTCTTATCGATGTGCTTGTTTCTATGCATGATATTTCGTAATTTTCGAAAGCTTAACCTAGGAACAATGCAGACGAAATTCTACTTCCTGCTTGGATTGCTTGTCGGTTTGACGGCATATTCAAGCTCTTCAGTCGCTCAAACGGCGTGCTTTGGCTACGATTCAGCAGCGCAAGCTCCTGATGGCTTTCAACTACATGTTGAGACTTACGCAACGTTTGACGGCACCGAATCTTCACCCGAAGTTGCCGCCTTGGCAGGATCTTCAACCTACAGAGTCTTCTTGGAAACTCCTTCCGCGGCAGATTACGTTGTTGGAGTCTCTACAGATGGCGCATCGGGTATTGTCGAACTGACCACGAGCTCTTCATTTTACATGAATGAGTTTGGTGGCATTACAGTGAACGACATCAACCCAGGATTGTTTGCGTTCTTCCCAGAACTTGAATTCGATAGCTATGTAACACTTGGTCTGTCTTCTGAGGCGGAAGGTGCTCAATCTTCCGTTGAGCTCGCAGGAGAAGGTTCTTGGGGACCTTCCTTCCTAGCAGGAGGAAATCTGAGTATCAATGGTGACAATTCGTCTGCTGGTGATGGTTGGTCCGTGCCGGCTGGCGCTACCAATGGCTTTGCTGGAGATGACAACCTCATCATGCTCGCACAGGTCACTACTGACGGTGATCTAAACGGTTCGTTCAATGTTCAGCTCATCGCGGATGGTGGTGATGGTTCTACCATGAGCTATCAGTTTGCCTTTAGCAGCGAATTGTGCGGATGTACAGACGCGCAAGCAATCAACTTTATGCCGACTGCAACGCAAAATGATGGATCATGCATTTTCCTAGGATGCACGGATGCAACTGCTTGTAACTATGATGCGAATGCGAATGAAGAGGATGGTACGTGTGATTATTGCTGCTTGACGGTTGAATCGGACAACAGCGCTTATGGATTGGAATTGGATTTGCACGATGCAAGCGGTATTCCTGGTTTGCGCACATACCGTTTGTACGTAACAACGGAAAACGCAACGGATGAGATTTCTGCCGTTACAGGTTATTCCAGCGAAAC
>DLQB01000027.1 GCA_002477505.1 Flavobacteriales bacterium UBA7443 | reverse complement strand
TTCCAGAAAATTAATTTTCTCCGGGATTTGAAGGCGGACTATCAAGAAATGGGTCGTTCGTATTTTCCAAACTTGGATTTGACACGGTTTGACGAAGCAACGAAGCGCGTCATAGAAGACGAGATTGAAGCCGATTTTAAAGAAGCTTACAAAGGCATTATCGAATTGCCTCGCAGCAGCCGCCTCGGTGTCTACATTGCGTACATCTACTACCTGAGGTTGTTCCAAAAAATCAGGAGTTTGCCCAGCGAGCGTATCCTCGAAGAGCGCATCCGTATCCCCAATAGCCGGAAAGCAACACTCTTCGTAGGCTCCTATTTACGCCACAGCCTGAACATGCTTTGAAATGAAAAGGTGGGCTGTTTTAACGTTTTGTTTCGCCTCCGTTGTCTGCGGTGCCTGGGGCCAGGCCATTGAAAAAGTTGCCGCCCCGGAAGGCCATGCCGCTGTTTTATCGGCTTATCGGAAAGCATGCCTTACCCCAGCAAACGTCGCCACCGTGATGAACTTTGATTCCCTTGCCGTGCTGTACCTCGCGCAAAACCCCGAATCTGCCCTCGGTCAAGGGATGAAATCCACCGCGCAACTCATGCTCGCCGAATCCATGTGGAATCCCATCGATAAGCTCTCCCAATTTCAAGCATGGCAGCCGCAATTGGAAGAGGCCATTGCGGCCCAACCGTCTGACCCCGACTTGCGGTTCTTTCGATTGTCCGTGCAATACAGCGTTCCCGCTTTGCTTCAATATGACGCAGACATGGAGAATGATGCCGAGATGGTCAGGAAAGCACATGCCAGCGGGCACTGGTCCAATCAACCGGAGCACGAAACATTTGTGACTGATTTCTTAAACCAACTTTGACATGACCATTCCCAACGAAAGCACTCCTCGGACGCGAGAGGAATTGCGCACCACCGGCGAAACCGTGGTGCTGGTCAATCCACAGGATCAGGCAATTGGCACCATGGAAAAAATGGAAGCCCACCGGAAAGGGCGACTGCATCGAGCTTTTTCATTTTTCATTTTCAATAGCAAAGGCGAATGGTTGCTTCAGCAGCGCGCGCACGACAAGTACCACAGCGGCGGTCTATGGACAAACGCATGCTGCAGCCATCCGCGCAGTGAAGAATCGGCCGCAAGCGCTGCGACACGCAGACTCCAGGAGGAGATGGGGTTGTATTGCCAAGCAAAACCACTGTTCCATTTCATTTACCGCAGCGAATTTTCGAATGACCTGATCGAGCATGAGTTGGACCACGTCTGCGTAGGATACTCAGATCAATTGCCCGCGCCCAATCCACAAGAGGTGGCGAACTATCGCTACCTAACCACTGCGGAGCTGGAGGCTGAAATGAAGCGTTCACCTGAAAACTTTACCGTTTGGTTCCGGATTTGTTTCCAGCAAGTGAAGGACAAATTGGCGGCGCTCCAACAGACCGCATAACCTTGAAAAGAACGCACCAAGCCATCGTTGTTGGAGCGGGTGTTGCAGGTCTCGCGGCGGCCATTCGATTGGCCGCGAAGGGGCACCGCGTTCGGCTCTTTGAAGCCGCCGAGGAGCCCGGAGGAAAACTACGTGAACGGAGGGAAAAAGGATACCGTTTTGATCTTGGTCCCTCGCTGTTCACTTGGCCACAATTGGTGCAAGAATTGGACGATTTCGCCCGCGTCAATCGGCCGGAACTCGAATTGCCCGCCCCCTTTGCATTTGAAACGTTGGACCGTTCCACGCATTATTTTTGGGAAGATGGCAAGTCCATGGTGGCTTGGTCCGATCGTCATGCGTTCATTCAAAGTGCCAAAGAAGCATTTGGTTCGGAAGCGGATGCGCTCGAATCACACATCCGACACAGCGGCCAGAGCTTCGAGGCTACGCGCCAAATATTCTTGGAACAGAGCCTACACGAGTGGAGAGGAAGCGGCAAGTCGGCTTGGCGAGCTGTTCTTCCATTTGTGCACCGTTTGCCTTGGCTCGGAACCTTGCACCGGTGGAACAAGCGACGATTGAAAGAACCGCACTTGGTGCAACTGTTTGATCGTTATGCAACCTACAACGGATCTGATCCGCACCGAGCTCCTGCCATGTTGCACGTAATCCCCCACTTGGAACATGGCCTGGGAACGCATTTCCCCAAGGGTGGCATGCACGGAATCACGCGGCACCTGACCGCTCTCGCGGAAGCCCTCGGCGTCGAGATTCAATGCAATGCTCCGGTTGCTCGAATCGCTCATGAATCAGGCAAGATCAAAGGCGTCACCCTCGAAAAAGCCCCAGGTGAGATCATTCCTGCTGACTTGGTGATTTCGAACTCAGATGTGCACCCGACTTACCGAAAATTATTGGCCGATCTGCCCGCACCGGAAAAAATCCTGCGGCAAGAGCGCTCCACGAGCGGCGTCATTTTTTACTGGGGTGTCCAA
Source organism: Flavobacteriales bacterium UBA7443 (assembly GCA_002477505.1). Lineage (GTDB taxonomy): Bacteria > Bacteroidota > Bacteroidia > Flavobacteriales_D > Sanyastnellaceae > UA16. Next base: position 1,757 of record DLQB01000027.1, on the reverse strand, counting down.
GGTGAACACCCCAAATTGCACTTGCACAACATCCTCTTCAGCAACGACTATCGGAAAGAATTCGAGGCCATCCGCAAAACCGATGCGCCCGGCGATGACCCTACGGTGTACATCAATATATCCTCCAAAGTCCAGCCTACCGATGCGCCCGACGGATGTGAAAACTGGTTCGTCATGGTCAATGTCGGTGCCAATCCGGACCGAGTGGAAGACTTGATTCCGGAAATACGCCGACGGGTGCTGGCCAAAATTGAGCGTACCCTTGGAACGGACATCGCGCCCCTCATTGCGTCAGAATTCACGCTTACGCCCAAGGGGCTTCAAGACCGCACCAGTTCCTGGCGCGGTGCACTTTACGGAGCGAGCTCAAATAGCACGTTGGCGGCATTTCTGAGGCACCGCAATCGATCCACTTTGCTCAAAGGACTATACTTTTGTGGCGGAAGTGTGCATCCGGGCGGAGGCATTCCTTTATGTTTGTTGAGCGCACGAATAGCCACTGAACTCACCGATTCATATTCATGACCCAACCCACCAGTTTTGAACGGCATTGGATCCCTCGGATCATGCTCCTTTTGCATGCGGTAGGCGTTGTGGGAATCTTGGCGGGATACGGAAAGTTCTTCTTGGACTTCACCGCTTCCAATCTACTGGTCAACGGATTACTTGCGGCATGGATGGATTGGAATGACCGACACTGGACTTGGTTCGTAGCCATCGGAGGCGGATTGGCTGTGGAAATTGTGGGGGTGCAAACCGGAATGCTCTTTGGTGCCTATGCCTACGGTGATATTCTAGGGCCCAAAGTAGCGGGTGTTCCCATTATTTTAGGGGCCCTGTGGTGGATGTCCCTGCTCGGGTTTGGACACTGGTCCAATCGAATCATGGCGCAGTGGCTCTCACTCAAGAATAAAGCAGTCCATCGCATTGTACGCGCCTTGATCACAGCGTCGCTGATGACCGCCTTGGACGGATTGATTGAGCCCGTCGCCATTCGCGCAGGCTGGTGGGCCTGGGACGGAGTGGACGTCCCATGGAGCAATTATGCGACGTGGTGGGTGGTGGCTTTTGCCTTTCACTTGCTTCCAATTAAAAAAAGCAAAAACATCGGAGCGGGACTTCTTGTTGCCATCTTTGTATTCTTCTTTCTGTTTTTGAACTGGTTTCCATGGACGCGTTAAATTTCCTCTCATCCGCAGGCATCGTCATTGGCACCTTCGTCGCTATGGAAGGTGTGGCGTGGTTTGCCCACAAATACCTCATGCATGGCACCATGTGGTTTTTTCATGCCGATCACCACGTGCATGAACCGGGTTTTTTTGAAAAAAACGATGCGTTCTTTCTGATTTTCGCCATTCCGAGCGCGTGGTGTTTCATCACCGGATCCATGGCGGGAGGTGACTTTCGCGTGTGGATCGGCACGGGGATTGCCGCGTACGGCCTGGCCTATTTTTTGGTCCATGATGTTTTCATCCACCAGCGTTTCAAGTGGTTCCGCCGCACGGAGAATGCCTATTTCATGGCCATTCGGAAAGCACACAAGGTGCACCACAAGCACCTGACCAAAGAAGAAGGCGAATGCTTCGGCATGTTGTTCGTGCCAAGAAAATACTGGGTAGATGCCAAGCGAGCGATGGAATTGAAACGAAATCCTAGCAATCCTCGGACGTTATGATGGAAAGTGGAAACCTACACGGGCTTTATCTCATGGTCGATTTGGCCGTTTTGGCCCTTCCCTTCTTGCTCAGTTTTGACAA
>DLQB01000184.1 GCA_002477505.1 Flavobacteriales bacterium UBA7443 | reverse complement strand
GACATGAGTGAGGATGGTGGCCGAACGTTTCGCACGATTCTCCCGTACAGCGGGGTCCATCCCGACCACCATGCATTCTATATCCACCCCGATGATCCGAATTACCTCATTGACGGCAACGACGGTGGGTTGAACATCAGCCGAGATGGAGGAAAGACGTGGTCGTTCATCAACAACCTGCCGCTCGGTCAATTTTACCACATCTCCGTGGACATGGCCATCCCGTATCGCATCTACGGAGGCATGCAGGACAATGGATCATGGGTTGGACCGAGTGAGGCTTGGCATTCTGGAGGGATCCGCAACAGCGATTGGCAAGAGATCCTCTTCGGGGATGGATTTGACGTACTACCGGCCACCAATGATTTGAATACCGCTTATGCGATGTACCAAGGCGGATCCCTTTCGCGTGTCAATCTTATCACAGGTGACCAAACAGGGGTTCAGCCCGTACAGCCGGATACCGTTCCCTTGCGATTCGCTTGGAATGCGGCGGTGGCTGCGGATCCTTTTGAGACCGATGGGATTTATTTTGGTTCGCAGTATGTGCACCACAGCAAGGACAAAGGCAATACTTGGGAAGTCATCAGCCCGGATTTGACCACGAATGATCCCGAAAAACAGAATCAAGCAGAGTCGGGCGGTCTCACCATCGACGCGACTCAAGCGGAAAACCACTGCACCATTTTATGCATTGCAACGAACCCACAGCGTTCCGGCGAAATTTGGGTTGGAACCGATGACGGACGATTGCAGCACACCCAAGATGGCGGAGCCACATGGGTGGATCACGCTTTGGATATTAAGCGATTTCCCCTCGGCGCATGGATCCCACAAATTCACGTCAGCGCCCATGATCCAGATGAGGTTTACGCAGTGGTCAATGATTACCGCAGAAACGATTGGCAGCCTTACCTATACCGCACCAATGATGCAGGAGAGACTTGGGTGCGATTGGTCATGGATGGTGGAGAGGTCACCGGACATTGTCTGAGTGTTGCACAAGACCCGGTTGCATCATCCTTGTTGTTTTTGGGCACAGAAGAAGGATTGTTCGTGAGTTTTGATCGCGGGACGAATTGGAACCGCTGGACGAAGGACATTCCTTCCGTGCCGGTCCGAGACATGGTGATTCACCCTCGCGACGGTGATTTGATCCTCGGAACCTTTGGCCGAGCAGCCTATGTCATTGATGATCTAGCTCCGCTTCGCGCGCTGGCGAAAGATGGCAATGCGATGTTTGACAGAACCTTGAGTGTTTTTGAGGTGGCAGATGCGTACCAAGTCAATTACCGTCGTCCTTTGGGCTCGCGATTTACAGCGGATCACGATTGGGAAGGCGAAAACCGCCGCAGCGGTGCTCGCATTCAATATTTTATTCATCCAGACTCTGCGGAAGTATATGGCAAGGACAAACTCCTTTGGGCCGTGCTGGATGCTCAAGGAGATACGATTCGCAATGGCGGCAAAGACGCTGAAGGTGGTCTGCAGTCGATGTGGTGGCGCTTTGATTCCAATGGCATGCCATGGCCGGGCCGTGAAATTCAGAAAAAACAGAAGTTCCCATCGGGCGGTGGACCAGAAGTCCTGCCAGGGGAATACCGCATTGCCATGCGCATGGGAGATCATTCATCCAATGTGTCTTTTGAAGTAAAGTCGGATCCACGGGTGCCTTTTGATGCCGCAGCGCACCAACAACGTTCTATGCATCGGCGGCTGGTGCTTCAGGAGGTGGAGCCAATTGTCGATGCGATGGATCAGATTCAACGTGCGCTTGCCACCATTGATGTGGTCAAACAGGAGATGAAGTGGCTGCCTGATTCCGTGAAAGAAGGGGCCAAAACCTTGACCGACTCGCTGAAAACGGCCTTGCTCGAAGTAGAAGAACTGTACACAGAACCGCGCGACGCGAAAGGAACGGGAAGCGTCACGGAACGATTGAGTTCCGTGATGTGGAATGCATTTTCAATCAATGGAGGCGATATGGCTCCTGGCGGCAATGCAATTCGTGCTTTGAAGCGTCTGCAGGAGGGCGGTGCGGATTTTTGTGCCGCTGTGGATGAATTGATGTCGGGCCTTTGGAAGGACTGGATTGATTCCGTAGAATCGATTGATCGCTCGCCGGGAACGCTTTTTGAGGCTTCCGGACAACAAGAGTGATCGTATTCCTCAGCCCAAGGAGAGCGTTACCATCCATTGGATGGCCATGTTCATCATGAAATTGTTCCATCGTTGAACGGGCTGATCGGGTCGCTCACTAATGGGGATAAGGCTTTGTGCGAGGCGCACCTCCGCAAGGACCAAAGGGCTGAATTTCCAACCTGCGACAGCCACTGCTCCTAAATCGACAGGGCGCAATTCGAGGTAGGTCAATTCGGAGAACCCGTTGCCATAAAAGTCTTCCTCTCCTTGCATGAGAATGCTCGGTTGAACGCCCACACCGAGCCGCCAGTCTCTTGTGTCCCAAACCCGCATGAGGGGCAAGTCAATGTAGGTGAATCGGTAACTCCACGTCGTGTAATCACCATTTTTGGGATCGGGAACACGTCGACTTCCTTTTTGCGTCAAGAACATACCGAATTGAACACCGGCATTGGAACTCCGCCGCATGTCGACGGAGGCTCCAATCGTGTAACCGAATTTATTGAAACCTGAAATTTGATCTCCGTGCACCTGTGTCGTCGACAAACCGCCGTGTAGGCTCGCTCCAAATCGCAGCGGTTCTTCC
>DLQB01000091.1:24349-30464 GCA_002477505.1 Flavobacteriales bacterium UBA7443 | reverse complement strand
GTCAAAGTTGTTCTGGGACTCTTGGAAATAGGATTCGCTTTCAAGTTTCTTTCCAACGCGGACTTGGTGCTTCAGCTTGGATTGCTCCAGCGGGAATTATTCATTGCGATATGGGTAGCCGTGGTGCTGTGCATTGCTTTCTACCTCTTCGGTTGGATTCTGTTCCCACATGATTCAAAGACCGAACGAATTGGCGTTTTCCGCTTTTCCACGGGCATGGTTTTCCTCACATTGGCCATCTACTTGGTGCCTGGGATGTGGGGCGCTCCAGTCAAGCTCATCAGCGGATTTCCACCACCAATGTTTTACAGCGAATGGAGCCAAGGCAGCACGGGAGGATCCGATGGGCACTCCTCAGGACATGTGGAAGCGCGATTCACAGATTACGAAGAAGGCCTCGCTGCGGCCATCGCAGAGAACAAGCCGCTTGCTTTGGACTTCACCGGTTGGGCTTGCGTGAATTGCCGGAAAATGGAGGAGCAAGTTTGGCCCGACGCGGAAGTTGCAGACATGCTTACGAATGATGTCGTGCTCGTTTCGCTCTATGTCGATGAGCGCAAAGCCTTGCCCGCATCCGAACAAAGAGAAGAGATGTACGGTGGCAAATCGTTCAAGATTAAAACCGTCGGAAACAAATGGTCTTACCTGCAAGCGTCGGAATTCAATACAAATTCACAGCCGTTTTACGTTTTGCTCGATCATGATGGCCAGCCTTTATCAGAAGGCGTAGGATACGATCCCGATCCCGAGGTGTTTGTTGACTTCCTTGAACGAGGCCTACAACGATTCCAAAATTGAAGGACGAAATGCACCCGGGCAACCACAAAAACCTTCTCACGCATTTGGATTAACGCCGCAGCTTCGCACCATGAACAAAAAGGAACGCATATCCGAGCATTTTGAACAAGCCGCCCAATTATTGGAGCAGGTTCGTAGCGATTCGGAATTCATGGAATCTGTCGAAATCGGTGCGGATGCAATGGCAAAATGCATCGCTGCAGGAGGGAAAATTATTTCATGTGGCAACGGAGGCTCCATGAGCGATGCCATGCACTTTGCCGAAGAGCTGAGCGGCCGTTACCGCGAACATCGGCCCGGCATTGCCGCCATATCGTGCAGTGACCCATCGCACATTACTTGCGTGGGTAACGACTACGGGTTTGAATTCATCTTTTCGCGATTTGTAGAAGCGGTAGGAAAAACAGGCGATGCACTCCTCGCCATATCTACCAGTGGCAACAGTGCCAATGTGTTAGAAGCAGCAAAGGAAGCCAAAGCCAAAGGCATGATGGTCATTGGACTCACGGGAAGAGGTGGCGGAAAGCTCAAAGCGTTGTGCGACGTCGTGATCGACGTACCATGGAATGGCTTTGCCGATCGGGTTCAAGAGGTGCACATCAAGGTCATTCACGCCTGGATTGATGCCATCGAGCGTCAGCAGTAAATCGAAATTACATGTTGGCTTCAACGCACGGAGTCGGAATTTCCGGCTCGAGCGCGCGCATGGTGTCGGTTCAAGTTCACCGCACCAAAGGCGCACGCATTCACGCTTCGGGGATTTCATGGAATGCAATGAGGCATTGCCTCGCGCGGGTTTTCGCCGCCTTTGAAACATGCGGATGGCAGAGGCCTTCAGGTGCGATCACCTTGCACGTTGGCCCTGAAATGCATCATGCCCATACCGCTCACCTCGATTTGCCGATTGCCATTGGTCTCCTCACTAGCATGGGCTATATCCCCTCCGAAGTTGTGGAACATTCCCTTTTCATTGGAGAAATAGCGCTGGATGGCAGCCTCTCCTCCACCACAAGCGTCCCTCAATTCGAAATCGTCAACGTTCCTTCCCCTCGAAACGTGTGGAACATTTACACCCCTGGGCTGATCCAGCCTCCGCCACAAACAAAAGAAAAAAGGCACATTCATCGCCGATGCAGCCACTTAAGTGAATTGGTGGAAGCGTTGAATGGCCAGCGACAGTTGCCTATTTTGAGATCGAAAAACAGCTGGAACGGACGCATCAAACGAATGGATGAAACCGCATCCCTATTCGAAACCATTCGGCTCAACAATCAGCAGCGATTGGCGCTGCTGGTCGCAGCTGCAGGACAGCATCACACTTTGATCATTGGGCCTCCCGGAACGGGTAAATCGATGATGGCACGTTGCATCCATGAACTTTTGCCTCCTTTGAATGAAGCCACGGCGATGAAGCTTCAGGGTTGGCATACTTCACGCGGTGAAACCATGCCCCTCTCCGAAGTCCCTCCGTTTCGGGCTCCACACGCCCAATCCTCTGCCGCTGGACTCTTTGGCACATGGAATAAAGAACGTGCCGTTGCCGGAGAGTGCACCATGGCCCATGGTGGTGTACTTGCCTTGGATGAATTTCCTGAATTTAATCGGAGTTGCATTGAAAGCCTGCGCACACCCATGGAACAACAAACCATCCAGATTGGGCGGACTTCCGGCGCACTCCATTTGCCTTTTCAAGCCCTCGTGGTCGCCACGGCCAATCCGTGCCCCTGTGGTTTTTTTCAAGACAGACAGCGCAAATGCTCATGCACTGCCAGTGTCATCAACCGGTACTTGCATCGCATCACGGGACCGATCAGCGCGCGTTTTCAACTTCATTTGGAAACCACTGTCGAGAAGGGCGTGGATTCGGCGTTGCCTTCTGAAGCAACGACCGGATTGTCCTCATTGGCAAATGCGCGCGCCGCTGTCCAGCAGGTTCGAAAGATCCTGACCGACCAGCCTGGACTCGACCTCACCTGGGACACTGCGAGCGTTAAGGCCCTCGAAGATCATACGAGCCATCATCGCTGCTCGCTGCGGGAAGTACATTCTTTGAAAAACATCGCTCGTACGCACGCGTTGATCAAGGAATGGCCCGAATGCTCCAAAAACTCAAGGCCTGAAATTGACATGGAAAGTGTTGCTTTCGCCTGCCAATTCCGGATATTTGACCGTCCCAATTGGTGGAAAAACGGACAAAGTACCAATTGGCGCAATTACCCCTCTGAAGCAATTAAACCTGATATACGATGAATCCTGAATCTTCACGCCGTGTGATTGCCTGCCGGGGGATTACACCTCAAATCCACGACAGTTGCTGGCTGGCTCCGAATGCATCCGTAATTGGCCAGGTCACGATGGCCGAAGAAAGTTCGTGTTGGTTCAATGCCGTTATCCGGGGGGATGTTTCACCCATTACCATCGGAAAGCGGGTCAATATTCAGGATGGTGCGGTCATTCACGGGACGCTCGACAAAAGCCAAACCACCATTGAAGATGATGCCAGTATTGGGCATAATGCAATCGTGCATGGTGCGCTCGTTGGATCCGGTGCATTGATTGGAATGGGAGCAATTGTCATGGACGGAGCGACGATTGGTCGGGGAGCCGTCGTCGCGGCAGGAGCCGTCATCCTTGAGAATACAGAAGTACCTCCTAACACCCTTTGGGCGGGTGTTCCCGCTACGAATCGTGGGATGGTCCGCGCGGAATTGAAGGCATCCCTGGCCGATACTTCAAAACGTTACGTTGATTACACCAAGTGGTTTGATTGAAGTTCCCGTGGACAAAACGACTTAAGCCTGACCGCTCAGCTTCCGTTCCTCCAAAATCACAGGAGATCCAAAAAATCGCTTCGCTCCCAGCTGGAACGAACGGGTCAAATCTGAAACGATGAAGCGCCTTCGTCCCGGATTTTGAGAATCTGATTCTCCCATCACAAAGTCATCGCTCGCCTCACTCAATGCGCGAGCGACCGAATCTGCGCTGTCGATGACTTCCACACCCTCGGGCAATAAGCTGGAGATCTCTTGAGAAATGAGCGGATAATGCGTGCACCCCAGGACGAGCGCTTTGATGCCATCGAAGGTTCCCTCCGCGAGGTACGCCTCAATCAAGGCGGACGAAACTTTGCCGGCATGAAAACCTTCTTCAATCGCGGATGCCAGCAACGGTGTGGCCTTGGCTTTGACCCGACAACCTCGCTCCTCCAACAACCGCTGATACCATCCAGACTCAATGGTTGCACGGGTCCCAATCACACCTATGTATTGACCTTCAAATCGTTGGACTACCGCCGCAACCACCGGTTGAATCACGTCAATGACCGGAATTGAGGCTCCAGCGATTCTTCGCACCTCTTCCAGTGCATTGCTCGAAGCCGAATTGCAGGCTATGACAATCGCTCCGCATTCCAAATCCACCAATTCCCGCGTGATTCGAGCCGCATAATGCCGAATCAATTCTGGGCTTTTCTCCCCGTATGGAAGGTGCGCTGTGTCCCCAAAATAAATCAAAGGATGCTGTGGAAACCGTTTTGAAATCGCCCGAGCGACTGTCAATCCTCCGATTCCAGAATCAAATATTCCAATGGGTCGAAAGGCCTTTGGCACAGCCAACAGCTTACATGCCGAGCTTGGAGCGAACCAATCCGCCTACATCTTCACCTCCCGTGTAAACAGTGGCTCCTGAGCTTGTGTCAAAGATGTAAGTGAATCCATTTTCCGCCCCCACGCCATTGATGGCCTCTTGAACCCGCTCAATCATGGGCATCAATAACTGTTGTTCCAATTGGGCCAATTCGTTCTGCACGGTTGCCCCGAACTCTTGCATGCCTTGGTCCAACGATTGCAGTTCGCGTTCTTTCTGCTGGCGAATGGCATCCGGCCACGTCTCACCCTTTGCCTGGTATTCCGCAAACTTCGTTTGCAAATCCTGTTGCATGCGTGCAATTTCGGCTTCATACTCAGCCGCTCGCGCTTCAATGGCAGTCTGAGCATCTGCTCTTTCCGGCATATTGAGCAGGATCTCCTGCGAATCAATGTGTCCAAATTTTTGTGCTAACCCCGAAAATGAGATGGCGGTCACCATTCCGATGACCATTATAACGTGCTTCATATTGTAGATGATTTGATACTTAAATGATGATGGAAGGACTTGCAAGCCCTTCGCGCTAATTCTTGCCTTTGCTGTTTACTGTGTTTCCTCCTCGCATCCCACTCGCTGCTCCGCGCATCCGATCTGTTGCCGCTCCCTTTCCTTGCTCCATGGCGTCTTTGGCCTTGTCTTTCAATGACTTGCCTTCCTCGCCCTCTTTTGTCTCGGATTCCAATGTTTCGCCCGGAACATAGCCCAATGCCTTGATCAAGCGATCCGAAATATCGTACTTCGGATTGGTATAAAGCATATTGCTTTGATTGCTCTTGTCAAATACAACCATGTAACCGCTGCCACTCGCGATGTCCTTGAGTTCTTCGAATACCTGGTCTTGCACGGGCTGAATCAATTCCTGGCGCTTTTGAAACAACTCCCCGTCGACGCCAAATTTCGATTTCTGCAGTTCCCGCGCCTCCAATCGTTTGGTGCTGATTTCCTCTTCACGTTTTGCCCGCATCTCTGCAGTCAACAAAACACGCTCCGCACGATACGCAAGCTCCAAGCGTTCAATCGATTGGAGCTTTGTTTCAATCTCCACCTGCCAATCAATGGCCAACTGGTTGAGTTCGGACTGGGCATCGGCATATTCCTGCAAATGCAGCAGCACGTAGTCGGTATCCACGTAAGCAAACTTCTGTGCCTGCGCGACAGAGATGCTCGCTAAAACAGCGACCGTGGCAATGAGCAAATTTCTATTTCGTTTCATTTCAAATGTTCGTTAGAGGTCACCGGTATTCATGCCGATGCTAAAGTGAAATTGACCGCGCGACATGTTCGGTTGCGTTGGAATGTCATCCAAGCGCCAGCCATAATCCAAACCAAGCAGACCAAACATAGGAAGGAAGATTCTCATCCCCACTCCCGCAGATCGATAAACTTCGAACGGATTGAACTCACGCGCATCTGCCCACGTTTTCCCGGCATCCATGAATGCAAGCATGTAAATGGTTGCGCTCGGATTGGTGGACAGCGGGTAGCGCAACTCCGCTCCATATTTTGCGATGACAGGTGCCCCCGTATTTTGATCCGGCATGGTCAATGACAAATCATCGAATCCACGCAAATTGATGATTTCTCTGCCATCCAAGACGAATCCGCTGAGGAATACACCCCCTAGGTAGAAGCGCTCAAACGGCGACAGCCCGACGACTCGGTTGTATTGGCC
>DLQB01000091.1:0-24218 GCA_002477505.1 Flavobacteriales bacterium UBA7443 | reverse complement strand
GTCAAAGGAGTGTACCATTCGGCTTTCACCTTCCATTTGTGGTATTCTACCCATCGAAACCGGTCTTGATCTGACAAGTCGGCATAATATGCATCATCCTGTCCCCGGAAGGTGCTGTAAGGTGGAGTCGCCTTCACCGACAGGGAAACATTGGAACCCCAGACCGGATAAATGGGGTCGGAAATCGAATTGCGTGAGAGCGTGAAATTCGCCGCCAAGTTGTTCGCCGTTCCATCCGCGAAACTGAAGAACACCCCATAGTCATTCAATTGAAAGTGCTGGTAACTCAGTGCCAAGTTCATGGTAAACCAGTCATCCGGCTTCTTCCAGCGCTGGCCAAAGCCCACCTGCACACCCGTAATTTGCAACGACTGCCTCAAATCGTTCAACTCGCCATCGACCCGCTTGGGTTGGCCATTTGACTGCACCGATCGCCATACATTGAAGCTCAAGGCGTTGGGTTTTTTACCCCCCAACCAAGGCTCCATGAAGCTGAAGTTGTAGCTCTGGAAAAACAGTCCGTTCGACTGTGCCCTCAGCGATACGCGCTGACCATCCCCCGTTGGAATCGGCTTCCATGAGCCCTTTTTGAACATGTTTCGAGCACTGAAATTGGTGAAACTCACCCCCAATGTTCCCACGACACGTCCACCGCCCCAGCCACCGGAAAGTTCAATCTGATCCGACGGTTTTTCTTCTACCGCATATTCGATATCAACCGTACCATCCTCGGGGTGTTGGATGGGATTGATTCCAAATGCTTCCTGATTGAAATAATTCAACTGAGCGAGCTCCCGCTGGGTTCGAATGATATCGGTCCGCGAAAACAAATCCCCAGGACTCGTGCGAATCTCCCGGTAAATGACATGGTCATTGGTCTTGGTATTCCCTTTTACAAGAATCCTTCCGATGCGAAACTGCTTGCCCTCCATCATCCGTACCTCAATATCGATGGTGTCATTTTCGATACGGGTTTCCATGGGCATCGCCTGGAACGTCAGGTAACCGTCGTCTTGATACAAGGAACTGAGGTCCATCCCCTTAGGATCCATAAATACCCGGGTTTCCAAGCGTTCCAAACTGTAGGTGTCGCCCCTGCGAATGCCCAAGATGGAATCCAGTTGCGTACTGCGGTACTTGGAATTCCCGGAAAAAGAAACCTCCCCGAAGTAAAACTGGTTGCCTTCATCGACCTCAAACGCAATCCCAACATTGCCATCAGCAAGGCGGTAAATCGAATCCGAGATCACGCGCGCATTTCGGTACCCCTCAGCGTTGTATAGCCCAGAAATACTCGCCTTCGCAATTTCAATGTTCGCCTCAACGAATTTACTTGACTTAAAAATGCGGTACCATTTTTTGCTCTTCAAGTCCTTCATGGAACGAAGCACCTTCTTTTCATCCAGATTCGACGTTCCAGCTAGCACGATTTCGCCAATTTTCACTTTGCTGCCTTTGTCAATGGCAATTTGCAAACGAGCACCGTTTTCAAATGCAGTATCGTTCGCTTGCGTGATGTCTACATTTACATCCCAGAAGCCCTTGTCGTAGTAATAGTCGTAGAGGCGCTTTTGGGCCGTTTTCACCACATTCTGGTTGACCACCCGACCCGTCAACAATTCTACTTTTCCCTTCAATGTCTCTTGCTCAGATCGGCTCACACCGTTGAACGTGTAACGCGTCAGCCGTGGAAGTTCATCCACTTGAATCACCAAATAAGCTCGGTTGTCACGGACCTCGGCAAGCTCCACAGCAATGTCAGAGAATAGGTCTTGGCCCCATAGGTTGCGAATGGCTCGGGTAATCTCTTCTCCTGGAATCGTCAGCTCTTGCCCAATTTGCAAGGCACTAAAAAGTTTGATGGCTTGCTGGTCGGTGTATTCTGCTCCAATCACCGTCAAACCACCGAGGGTATAAGTCTGCGAGGTCTCAGCCGATGGAGCTGTCTGAGCAGCTGCGGTCGAGGCCATGAGGCTGAAACACCACAAAAAAATTGCACCGTAAACACCTCCTCTTTTCATTTCAAAATTTCTCATTGCACCGTTACGTTGTGGTTGGTGTCAAGCAATCCCCCAAATCGCCGTTCCCGGTTCTGAAAATCGCGGACCGCATCGAAGAAAGACTCTTTCTTGAAGTCTGGCCACAAGGTGGGTGTGAAGTGGAACTCCGCATACGCCAATTGCCAGAGCAAAAAATTGGAGATCCGGTGCTCGCCGCTCGTTCGAATCATCAATTCTGGATCTGGGATTCCTTTGGTGGAAAGGTGGTCACTGACGCATTCCGCAGTGACTTCCTCCGGTGAAATACCGGAATCAATCAATTGCTTAATGGCCTCCACCATTTCCCACTTTGAACTGTAGCTCAGTGCCAGTATCAAATCCAAGCCTTCGTTCTGTTTCGTGGCCGACTCCGCCTCCTTCAATTGGGTTTGGCAATTTTCTGGCAACGCCGCTATGTCTCCAATGGTTCGCAACCGCACCCCTTTGTTTCCCAATTCTCTTACTTCCTTGACCAGCGTATCTACGAGCAAATTCATCAAGGCTTCAACCTCCTCCTTTGGACGGCTCCAATTTTCGGTGCTGAACGCATAAAGCGTCAGATGCCGAACCCCCAGTTCCATGGCGGCTTCAACCGACAGGCGAACGGCTTCCACTCCATGCATGTGACCGAAAACGCGGGATTCTCCCCGCTCCTCCGCCCAGCGACCATTTCCATCCATGATGATGGCAACATGGCGGGGAATGCGACTGGCATTCAACCCCTGCAACTCACATACTTCGAGTTGTTGCGCGTTCATTGGATTTCCGACCAACATGTGGTAGGCTTTTTGCTGATTCGAAAGCTGATGGAAGCCGAAACAAACCCATAAAAATCATCCCGCGAGGCATCCCCACGCTGCAAGCCTCCTTGGTTCAACAGTTCTCCTTCCTGGACCAATGTCCGGTCAGCCAGGGCCGCCGTCATCTCTCCTCTCTCCTGAAGCAAAACAGCTCGATCTGCATATAGTCCACTCACATCGTCTAAGTGATCCGTCCACGTTTTCCGGACGCCCCAATCAAATGTGATGGCCGTGAAAGCCCCGATATTGGATTTGAAACCAAACCCGATGGGCACAGAAACGCCCGATGTAGCATACGACTCAACACCGTATGCTTCCCCCCAGGTCGTCCCTTGGCCCTCCGTGCCCAGAGGCTGAAGCGGAACCCACTGCCCATCAATTTCTGCCTCCGGCATGTGATTGTAAGCCGCGAGCCCAGCGAAGAGGAATGCCGTAAAGCGATCTCCTGGATCTCCCAACCGGTGATCGAGGTAATTGATCTCGACCCAACCACTCAACTCGCGGATTTCATTTCGAAAATGCAGGTTGCGATTTTGGCGCCAAGGGTCTGGACTGTCTGCATCCCAAGCCTCCACACGACCCTTGAAATAATTGACGCGAACCGAGATTCGCTGGGAGAAATTGTGCCGATAAAACCCGCCATAGCTGGGAGAAAAACGGCCTTGCAAATGCTTTCCAGCATTCAAATCACCCATGTAGTAGGCGGTTCCAAACGCAAAACCCACCTCTTTCGACTCATCAAATTGGCGCTGAGCCGAAACCTCATGACTTGCAACAACCAAGCATCCCACGCAGAAGAATATGCGCAGGGCCAATCGAGAAATATGTACAGGTATCGAAAACACGGACAAATGGATGATCAAGCTCGAGTGAATCTTAACGCACGAAAATACGCTGAATTGCCTGAATCAAATGTAAAAAAGGGCCAACAAAGAAGGCATGTTATTCACGAAAAATCAGCGGTCACGTGGATCAATGCCCCAGTGCATCTTAGCGCGAACAGTGCTGAAAAATTCTTGATGCTCCAAATTCATCAAAACGAATCGGAAAGGTGCCGGCGTTACGCGCACTTTCCGACCACCATCTAGGATGAACATCCGCGAATCCAAACTGAGCAGAAATTGATTTTCTCTCCCTTCCGCCGTGAGTTGCAATTGACCATCGGCAGGGATAACAAGGGGCCTATTGTTCAGGTTGTGCGGCGCAACGGGATTGATGCAGAGAATCTCCGCTCCGGGCATGACTATGGGGCCACCTGCACTGAGCGAATACGCCGTAGATCCCGTGGGCGTCGAGACAATGAGGCCATCGGCCCAATAATTATTGACAAAAACATCATCCCGCTCCACCTCCACTGCCACCATGCTCGAGGTATCGCGTTTCATGATCGCCACTTCATTCAATGCACACGGGAATCCGCCAAAATCCATGCCGTCCACTTCCACTTGGAGCAACAGCCGCTTTTCATACCAAACCTTGCCCGCCGCGACGGCGTCCATGGCCAAGTCAATTTCATCAATCCCGACATTGCTCAAGAAGCCCAAGCGACCCGTATTGACGCCGAGCACTGGGATTTCGGTATTGCGCACAAGCGTGGCCGCTTCTAGCACCGTGCCATCGCCTCCAATGGCAATGAGCAAATCAACCGATTCCACCTGATGCGCCTCACTAAAAGACTCCCAATCACGTGTCAACGACATGCGTTCATCCAAAAAACGCTTGAAGTGAAATTCCAAAATTGGCGCATCGTCAATCGACTTGATTCGCTTCAGAATTTGCTTGACCGCATCATCATAATCCGGGGAAAAAGCCTTGCCGTGGACTGCGATTTTCATGACTTATTGTTTCAAAAAACGCATAAACGCATCATAACGTTCCCGCATTTCCTCCTCCGCTTTTGGAGCGTGCAAAAAGGTTTGTATCGTATAGGCGTGCCGCTGGAATGTCGCGATTACGGGCTGAATATCTTCCGAATGCAGTTTGAGGGTAACAACAACATTGCTGGAATCACTCGCTTGTGACGTGGTGCACGCAATAATTTTTGTGCCATTTCCTTCTACCAGGCGGGCAATCTCAGAAATCGCCAAGTCACGCTCGGCGACTTCCAGCACAATGACAGCACCTTTTTCTGCCCAATGGGTCTGCTCGGCCAAAAACCGAAGGATCGATGGAGCGTCAACGGTTCCAACGTATTTTCCTTCATCGATCACCGGCATCGCATCCACCTCGGCATTGACCCATTGAGCAACCAAATCGTACAAATGACATTGCGGAGCCACCGACACCGGACGCGCATGAAGCGTCGCCATCGGCGTCTCGCTGTCGATTTCCATTAAATCTTCTTCATAAACGAGGCCTTGAAACTCTTCCCCGTTGACCAGAGGAAGGTGACGGACCTTGTATTCGTCCATCAATCCCAGCACTTGCGCAGCCGAGTCTTCGGGCCGCACAAATGGAAGATTTAAATTCATTATGCGCTCTGCATACATGGTGTAATTTTGCATCTATCCACCGATGGAATGCACCGGAGGTGTTGGAACCTAAAGGTACGAATGACAAGACTCAGCGTCAACGTCAATAAAATTGCTACGCTGCGCAACGCTCGCGGCGGCAATGCGCCGAATGTCGTCGAGGCAGCAAAAAGAATTCAATCCTTTGGTGCTCAAGGGATTACAGTTCATCCGCGCCCCGACGAAAGGCACATTCGATACGCTGACGTACGGGATTTGAAGGCCGCTGTTCGCACGGAATTCAACATTGAAGGTTACCCCTCTGAGGGGTTTTTAGAGCTCGTTTTGGCTGTCAAACCCGAACAAGTGACCCTTGTGCCCGATGGCCCCAACGTGCTCACTTCGAATGCGGGATGGAATGTTTTGGCCGAATCCAACCTCCTCAAAAGTGCAATCAGGGAATTGCAAGAGGCGGGCATTCGTGTCAGTCTCTTTACTTCGACCGATGAATCCCAAATCGAAGCTGCCGCTGACATCGGCGCAAATCGCATCGAATTGTACACGGAGCCGTATGCCGTAGGATTCGCGGGCGGTGATTCGGATGCTGTCATTCCATTTGCCCGGGCTGCTGCTTTCGCCCACAGTTGTGGGCTGGGCGTAAATGCCGGACACGACTTGGACCTCCAAAACCTCGAACATTTTGCCAAAAATGTGCCCTACCTGTCCGAGGTAAGCATTGGTCACGCTTTGATTTCAGATGCCTTATACCTCGGACTTGAAACAACAGTCAAGCGCTACCTCGCGCGTTTGAAATCTTCTGCTTTTTCCGAAGAATGAACGATACCATTGCTTTGCACGCGCGAGTTTTGGGAACGTCAGACCGCCCCCATTTGGTTGTCCTTCATGGCCTATTGGGAACATCCGATAACTGGCAAACCCTGGGACGTGCCTACGCCGAAACCCATTGTGTGCACCTCATCGACCAGCGCAATCACGGCCGCAGCGCCCACCACGAAGAACACACATATGTGTCCATGGCGCATGACTTGGAGCGCTATTTCACAGAAAACAGCCTGCAAAAAGCCTCGATCATTGGCCACAGCATGGGCGGAAAAACTGCTCTTGCATTTGCGGACGCCTTCCCGGATCGCGTCGAGAAACTCATTGTAGCAGATATCGCTTCTCACGCGTATTCCCCGCATCACCAATCGATTTTCGACGCCATCCAATCCGCGCCCATTACCGGCCACTCCGACCGAAGCAAGATTCAGCACCACTTGCTCGAACAACTGAACGACCCGGGAGTGGTGGCTTTTTTGATGAAAAATGCACGGCGATTGAAAGACGGAGGGTTTCAATGGCGGCCCAACATTGCCGTGCTTGAAAAGGCATTGGGTGCTGTTGTCGGCGCCGTCCCCCTCGAGATGAACACCCTCCCCACCTTGGTCATCTATGGTGGGAAATCTGATTATGTAAATCAGGAGGCATTGGAGACTTTCGACCGCGCCTGCATGCAATTGGACATCCACTGCATCGAGGAAGCCGGCCATTGGCTGCATGCTTCACACCCGGAAGAGTTCCGGGAAATCACCTTGGAATTCTTAGTGAATTGACTTCACTCTATGCTCGAGGCCTTGAGCCAATTTCGGTAATTCGATAACAATTTCGTCCGCGATACAAAGCCCTTGAATTGGGTGTCGGCCAAAACCGGTAAACGCCAGGCCCCTGAGCGTTCAAAAATCGCCATGACTTCTTCCATTCGCATGGTGACATCAATGGTCGCCACTGGAATATTCATCATGTCGTGGACGTGCATGGTATCATACAATTCGCGGTCAAACATCACCTCACGGATCTCCTGCAATTCGATCAATCCAAGAAGTTGACCATTCCGATCCAATACCGGAAAAACCTCATGACGGCTGCGTTCAATGATGGGAATGAGCTGGCCCAATGTCCAATGGGGATTCACGACTTCGTGGTCACTTTCTACCTGGTCCATCAGGTTCATCAATGTCAGAATGGACTGGTCCTTATCGTGCGTGAGCAATTCGCCCCGCTCAGCAAGCTCCCGCGTGTAGACAGTGTGCTTCATCCAGCTTTTGGAAATCCGAAAACTAATGGCCGAAGTCAACATGACCGGTACGAACAAGGCATAACCCCCGCTCACTTCTGCGGTCAGCAAAATGGCTGTCAATGGTGCGTGCAACACTCCCGCCAACATCCCCGCAAGTCCCGCCAAAACGGCATGACCCATGGGCAACGCCCAGGAGCTACTGATCCATTCCGTTACAATGGCGAATTGATGACCGAGCAGCGCGCCGCAAAAAATAGCCGGAGCGAACACCCCTGCCACTCCGCCAGCTCCCAAGGTCATGCCCGTCAGCACCGGCTTGAGCACCCACGCCAACATCAGGAATCCAATGAGCATCCATCCATTCAATTCCAAACTTTGGAATTGAATCCCAGAAGCCAGCATCTCAACCTTTCCGTCGAATAGCGCATTCACAATTTGATAGCCCTCCCCATAGAGCGAAGGGAAAAACAAGAGCGCAGCTCCAATACCAATTCCCGCGACCCATATCCGCAGTCGGTGCGACGGCAAAAGGGTCACCGCATGACTCGCTCCCAAATAAAGCCTTGAGAAAAACACAGAACCAACGCCACATGCCGCGCCGAGCAACAGGTACCAAGGAAGTGTTTTCAATTCAAAATCAGCCAAATTCGAAATCGTCAAAATGTCATTTTGTCCCTGAAACAAGCTGGCGGTGATCAAGCCTGCCAACGATGCCATGAGCAATGGCACCAAACTAGCCGCTGTCAAATCAATCATGATCACCTCAACAGCGAAAATAATGGCTGCCACCGGTGCTTTGAATAACGCCGCCAATGAGGCGGAAGCAGCACAACCAATCAACAACATACGCCGATTGAAGGCCCTTTTGGTTTGCCTACCAATTTCTGACCCAATGGCTGCCGCAGATTGCAACGATGGCCCCTCCAACCCTCCGGACCCTCCCAAACCCACTGAAAGTGAACTCGTGATCAATGGCGCAAACATCCACATTCGCTTGATGCGCCCGTGCCGCTGAGACAATGCATGCAAAATGCTCGGAACGCCTGGACCCGGATGGTCGCCTCGCAACCACTTGCGCACGACCCATCGGGTGGCTAGAAGCCCCATGAGTGGCCCAATGCCCAGCCACCAAGGCGCTTCAAGAAACCCCGCAATCCCATTCATAGCGAAATGCATCGCACCAACCGTGCGTTTCAACAATACCGCAAGCAAACCCGCTGCACAACCCGTCAACACCGCCCAGCCCATCATGGACTGATCCGACTGTTTCCACCGGTTAAAACCAACAGCAAACATTTTTAAAAACCACTGCCTCCGCATGCGACAAATTTCGTCGGAATCATCCCTTTGCTCGTAACTTTGCCGGGAAATTGATTAACAATTACCATGCCTCAACATCGCATCCTCGTCCCCATGGACTTCACTCCTGTGAGTGAGATCTCTTTGGAACACGCTTTTGTCGTCGGAAAAGCATTCAAGAGTGAAATCCTCTTGCTTCACATCATCTCCTCTAAAAAGGAGATGACGGATGCTCGGCTTCGCGTAAAAGTCCTGATGGAGCGGTTCGATGGGAATTACCCCCACACGATCAAGACCGCCATCCGCATCGGGTCCATTTTTGAAGACATCGACGATGTTGCCGTTGAACAAGATGCCAATTTGGTCATCATGGGGACCCACGGCTTGAAAGGCATGCAGTTCCTCACCGGAGGGCGCGCCTTGAGAATTGTCACCAATTGTTCGACCCCTTTTATCATTACCCAGGAAAAAGGAATCAAAGAAACCGGGTACGATGATATTGTAGTTCCCCTCGACTTGCACCAAGACACCAAACAAAAGCTGTCAACGGTTGCTGAAATGGCCACGTATTTCAGCGGACGCGTGCACATCATCAGTCCTGCAGAGACGGATGAATTCTTGAAGAATCAATTGAACCGCAACATTGACTACGCCAAAGAATACTTCGGCGAACGCAACATTGAATACACCGTCAAAATCTCCGAGCACAGTTCTGGCGCTTTCGTCAAAGATGTCGTTCGGCATGCGGCGGCCATAGAAGCCGACTTGATCAGCATTATGAACTTGCACGAGAAAAGCTTGATGGGCATTTTGGGTCAAACCTATGAGCAGCAAATCATTACGAATGAGGCCCAGATTCCTGTTTTGATCATTAACCCCATTGAGACGCGCGTCGTTCGAGGATCCGTCTTTGCGCAGTAAGGTTGCGCTCCGGGCTTATCACTGAGCGCTCCGCTTGTTGGGGCATTGTCAATCCGATGAAGTGAAGTGCGGTTAAATCCGAACCCCTACAACCAACACGTCGTCGACTTGTTCTTCGTCACCTTTCCAGTCATTAAACGCTTCCGCCAAAGCATTCTCCATGTCAAGGGGCTGCATGGGGGCCACGCGGACCAATAATTCCCGAAAGCGCTTGCGCATGAACTTCTTGCCCTTGGGGCCTCCAAATTGATCTGGAAACCCATCCGTCGCAACGAAAATTACATCGCCAGAAACCAACGGAACCGTCTGCATCTCAAAGCTACGGGTGCCGGGTTCAAACGAGGCGATGGCCATCTTGTCTGGCTTCAATTCCTGAAGCATCCCCTTGCGCACGAGGTAAAGCGGACAATTGGCACCGCTGTATTCCAGTTCCATT
Source organism: Flavobacteriales bacterium UBA7443 (assembly GCA_002477505.1). Classification (GTDB taxonomy): domain Bacteria; phylum Bacteroidota; class Bacteroidia; order Flavobacteriales_D; family Sanyastnellaceae; genus UA16. The sequence goes on along the minus strand of DLQB01000091.1, from coordinate 14,196 downwards.
TTCTCCAGGTCCACGGTAGCCATGGCCAAATCCATCCCGTCCTGAACCGCTGCCATCCCTTCGTCTTCTCCAAATCCCTGTGGGCGGAGCAATTCACATGCGGCTCGATTCAATTGCTCAAGGACGCGATCTGGCTGGGTGTACACTTTGGTAACCCGCTCAAGTGCGTTGTGCCCAATCAAGCTCATGAATGCGCCGGGCACGCCATGTCCCGTGCAATCGATGGCCGAAAACATGCGCACGCGGCCCACGGAATGGAACCAATAAAAATCTCCTGAAACGCCGTCGCGAGGGCGGTAGAAAACAGCCGTCTCCTCAAAAACCTTCGCTCGATCTTCGACAGAAGGCAAAATGGCTTTTTGAATCCGCTCGGCATAATTGATGCTGTCCTTCAGGTCCACATACAACGATTCAACCCGCTTCTTTTGCTGCTCGACCTCCGCCGTTCGCATTTGCACTTTTCCTTCCAGTTCCTGTTCGTTGCTCTCCAAGTCGTCGCGCATTTTCAAGATGGCATGCCCCAGCGCGTCATCCGCACTCAAGGGCTCATAATCCGCATCAAATTCTCCTTGTCCAACCCGCATGCTAAACGCTCGCGTTCGATTCAAACCGTCTGCGAGTCGGTTCACTGCATGTGCCATTTCACCAATTTCGTCAGACGTGGGTTCCACTTCTTTGGCCAATGGGACGCCGCGACCGAGGTAGAGTAAGGCACGTTTCAATTCACCAATGGGCCGAACAATGGATCGTGTCACCGCCCAGGCAATCAAAAATCCCAGAATCAAAATACCCAAAGCAACATTGCCCGCATACAACTTCAATCGATTGCTCAACAAATCCATCTCCGCCGTAGATGCGGTAAGTGCATCGGTCTGGGCCAGCGACATGGCGTCCATGCGCTTGCGGATGCTCGCGGTATAAAGGGGAATACTGGAACCATCCAAGGCGTAGTATTCCGCTTCCATCATCGCCAATGGATCATCGTAAGCGCGAAAGTCCGGCAACAAACGAATCACTTCGGAATAAGCCAAAAACAGGTATTCTACATCGCGGCGGAGGGAATCAAACTGCAGTTGCATTGGCGCGTTCCAAGATTCAACCAATGGTTGCATCGCGGCCACTTGCTCGGGAACATCTGAGTCCATGAGCTGAAGCAAGTCCCGTTTTTCGGGGTCACGAGGACCCGATTGAACCGACAACCAATGGCGAATCAAGATGCGGGTTTCGCCAACGGATCGGTCGAGTTCTTCCAGGGATTGAATGCTCGGAGTCAGGACGCCGTCAATGTATTGACTGAGTTTTTGACTTTCCTCCAGTGTGCTTCGCGTAAGAAGGAAAAGTGCACCTACGGCTAACCCAAAAATTCCAAAACCCACCGAGATGCGCCATCCGATGCCCCATTGAAATTTCCCAGGAATTTGCTGGCCCTTTCGGCCTGGCCCCTGTGTGCGAATCATGCGGCCAAGTTAACGCGAGAACGTTGCAAACCCTTCCGGCGCCAGAGTTTGATTCAGCGATTGCCTAAAATCTGCTCGATTTGAGCACGGTACGCATCAGATTCCGCTTTTTGAGACAGCGCATAATGCAACGTCATCAGACCCTTCAGGGTTTCCAATCGATTGGGCTGCTGCGCATGGGCGGCTTGCATGGGATTCAACGCTCGCTCGAACAAATCGATGCATCCGTCCTGAATTTCCATCAGCTCAAACATGGACGTTTCATGGTCGATACGTTTCAATTTGCGCACCCCTTCGTTGTAGAGGGTAATGGCAAGGTTGTACTGTGCTGCATAATCATTCGGATTGCCTTTCAAAGCATCGCCGTAATGACCGATGGCGGCCTCGAAGATGGCCTTCAATTCTGCCGAGGGTCTCGGCGATTCTGATTCCAAAAGCATCGCATGCGCCTGGCCCAAATATCGGCTTAGATCCGACCGTTGATGTGCCAGATCCTTGGTGGGATTCAGGCTCATTTCCAGTGCTTCATATCGGCCATATAGCGCCTTAATCTCCTCGGTTGAACCCCATGTAAACCCTTCCACCATCCCAATCGCTTCCCGAAAATAACTGCGAGACAAAAAGTCCATGGCTTCGATAGCGACCGCTCGGTCCGTTGGGTTCATCCCCAATTGCATCGCCCTTTGCAAACAAGCTATTGCCTCCAATCGTTCCGGTGCATCGGAACCAAATTCGCCTGTGGATTTGTGCAATTCCTTGTGGATGAAACCCATCACAAACCAGGCGCGGCCATTCGTTTGATAAGCAGGCGTATTGAGGACCGGCCGAAGCACTTGTTTGGCGTCCGCCCAGTTGCCCGATCGCCCGAGTTCCGTCGCCCGATCCACTTCACCCTGTGCCCATACCGAAGAGCAAAATGAAGCACTGACGACTACGCAGGCCAACAAAAAGGATCGTATGTCGATTTTCATAGCGCTCATTTTACAGCCCAAGACAAAATTCGATTTCCAATGAGAAGGTCGCGTTTGGCGGCTTCCTCAGAATTGATTTCAAACCGTATGCGATTGTTGACCGAAACAAAATTGATGAGTGCGCCATTTTGCAATCCGTCCGACGCATCTGAAATCAAGAGCACCGGGGCATTCGCAATGGCATCGGCAACTTGCTGCAATTTGGCTCCCGATTCTTCGCAATAGATAACATGCACGAAAGGAGCTGATTCCAAAGATGCCACATCTTCAAAGCCCAATACTTCCAACGACTGGAGGCCGATGGATTTCATCGCGTACTTGTCTGAAAGGATGGCGTGCAGCGAAGGGTTTCCAATGATTGCCAACCGAAAAGGCCCTTCCATGCATTGCGCAGGCCACTCATTGGATGCGGCAAAATGAAAGAGAAAATTGGCCTTGGTGATGGAACGAGTGTCCGACTCATCGAGGGTGTTTGTGTGCGTCAACTGACTTTGCGCTTGAAGGGAGGGTAAGTCAATTCCGTACATGCAGCAAATCAATGCGGCGATGAAACACCGAGCCAAGCCGCTCGACTTCCAAGTCGCTTGGCCGCAATGTTCCTTCCTACGCACCAAAACCGTGCGCTCCCTCGTCCAAAAAGACGGGGATGCTTGGCGGGCAGAAAGCTCATCGGACGCAGCGTGCATGGATTGAATTTGTTTCGAAGTTAAGCGATTCATTCGGCCTTCCCATGGATTTTCATTTTGTTCGCAGTGCCGAAAAGATCCACCTCCGCCACCACGATTCGTCCTCCCGAGACGCCAAATGAGTCAATCGATCCAGCTTCTGAGCCGTTACCATCCAACTCTTCAGCCTTGCATCCAACCCGTCATTTGCTCCAGACGACAGTTCTTCCGAATGGACCTCCCGCCAATCGTCCAGCGTCAAAAAAGGATCCAATTCACGTCTCTTTTTTATCCGAAGTATCGCGGTCATCATGGCCCAATCTTCTTTCTCAGCAACGAAAAGCACTTGACGTTTTCCAAGCGTTTTGAGGGGATGAACCAGCTCCCATTCCACAAGCTCCAGCAACATGTTATGTGCATTCCCTCGGCTCATGTTCAGGTGGTGCATCACATCGTCCGTGGACTGCGGCTGAGACTTTAAAATCAACCAAGCATGCACGGCCAACATGGCCTTGGGAACGCCCCAATGCTTGCCGATTTCTTGCCAATGTTCCACGAAGGATTGCTCAGCGATGGTTACCTCTTGGGAAAACACGAGTGAAATTAACTTTCAATTTTTTGTGAAAGTACTAAATCTTTTGGGATGAACCTCATCCGGCACGTCGGTGATCAAGCCGAGCGCAGCGTCCAATGTCCAATCCACCATGGTAGGGCCAATGGAGACTCCGCGGGTGCCCCATCCTGTGCACGCGAAATACCACGGCGATCGGGCGGAGACTTGACCCAAAATGGGGCGACGATCAAAACATGATGGCCGCAGGCCCGCGCGATGGCTTGTGGTTTCAGTCGCCACCAAAGCAGGACCCGTTCGCACCAAATTCGCTTGATCAATCAGGTGGTCCAACGATGCAGCCAGGACAGCGGGCTCGTCCATGTCCCATCGGTACGTTGAACCGATGCGGTAAGCCCCCGAACCGAGCGGCAAAGCCCAAGTCACATTGTTCACTGTTTGTTGCCCCCATTCCAACTCAGTTTGAACCGTGATCACCTCTCCGTGGTTCGGCCGCAATTCCAGACCGAATTGGGCCAAATCATCCACGGCACCGACGCCCCGACAATCCATCACAGCATCAAATTCGGATGGACACCCGTCCTCCATGCACCACGCTTGTGTTTTCCATTGTCCTTTTTGCTGCCAATGTTCCCGACTTTTTTCGGTCAACAATTGCACATCCACCCAGCCCGATTCTCGGACCAAACCAGCCCCATGCGGCGCATGGATGGAGGGGTGCAAGTCACCCGCACTTAGCGTTTCAATATACGGTGACACTTCGTGGGTACCCGATGCTCTTTCTTCCCAGAGATCCGCATATTTGGCATCCGGGAAAACCCGAATAATTGGCACCTCATGCCACAACGTGATTCCCAGCGACTTTTCAATGCCTTGGAAAGCAATTCTCGCACGCGCCATATGATTGGCAGGATCCCACTGCGGTAAAATCCTTCGAAAAGAAACGGGGTTGAACATCCCGGCCGCAACGTCCGAAGCCGCTGGTGAACCATTGGACCATTGCTCAAAAATCAGCCCTCTTTTCACGCACTCCCAAGCCATCAGGGTGCCGGCCAAACCGTCACCAACAATCAGGACTTTGTTAGGAGAACGCTGCGCCATCAAACCGCCGCCTCGAGAACACCTAAGTCGCGGCCCACTTTCTCAAACGAAGCAATGGCGTGATCCAATTGATCTCGGGTGTGCGCTGCAGATAATTGAACGCGAATACGGGCTTGCTCCTTTGGCACAACGGGGTAGAAAAAACCGATGACATAAATCCCTTCCTCCAAAAGACGATTCGCCATTTCTTGCGAGAGCTTCGCATCGCCCAACATCACAGGAACAATGGCCGATTCCCCGTCCTTGATCGGCAAACCAACGCGGCGCATGCCCGCTTTGAAATAGCGGGTGTTTTCTTCCAAGCGGTCCCGCAATTCAGTGGATTCACTGAGCATATTGAAGACCTCCAAAGAAGCACCGACGATGCTCGGTGCTAGGCTGTTGCTAAAGAGGTAAGGGCGGGACTTTTGGCGCAGCATTTCAATGATTTCCTTCCGACCCGTTGTGAAACCGCCCATCGCTCCACCCATGGCCTTGCCCAGTGTACCGGTGATGATGTCCACTCGGCCCAGCGCATTCCCTAATTCGACACTCCCTCTTCCTGTCTTTCCAATGAATCCTGTGGCGTGGCATTCATCCACCATCACCAAGGCATCATAGCGCTCAGCGAGATCGCAGATTTTACCAATCTGAGCTACATAGCCATCCATCGAAAAGACCCCATCTGTCACAATGATTTTGAAGCGGTGATTGGCCTCAGCAGCCTTCTTCAATTGCGCCTCCAAATCTTCCATATTATTGTTGGCATACCGATAACGCGCTGCTTTGCACAGGCGCACTCCATCGATGATGGAAGCATGATTCAATGCGTCGGAAATGATCGCATCTTCCGGGCCCAACAGCGGCTCAAAGACACCCCCGTTGGCGTCAAATGCGGCCGCATAAAGGATGGTGTCTTCAGTCTCGTGAAATGCAGCAATGCGCTGTTCCAGCTGCTTATGAATGTCCTGTGTCCCGCAAATGAATCGAACGCTTGACATCCCAAAACCATGGCTATCAATCGCTCTTTTCGCTGCTTCATTCACCTGTGGGTGGTTGCTCAAGCCCAGGTAATTGTTCGCACAGAAATTCAGAACCTTGGAACCGTCCTCCAGGGTGATTTCCACGTCTTGCGCTCCGGCAATGACCCGCTCTTTCTTGAATAAACCGGCCGCTTCAATTTGCGACAATTCGTCGCGAAGGTGCTGTTTGATAGATCCGTACATGGAGACAAGGGTGTTGGTTTTACCTTGCGAAATTAGGGGATTTCCAGAGGGAAGCGGTGCATTTGGCTTTCCCAAGTTGCACCCAGTACAACAGGAACGTTTTTTGTGCCGTGGCCAATGGGCAAATTCCAATGAATGGGCTTGTCCGAGGGGACGTGTGAAACGATGATTTCTTCCATCGTTTGACCAAAGGGGTTATCGGTGGATTGACCGGATGCGACGGTGTTGTCATGAAGATCCGTGAAGGATCCCACCAAAATGCCTTTGACCTCATCCAAAATGCCCGCCAGGCGAAAGGCCAGCATCATGCGGTCCAGGTGATAGAGGTATTCATCCAAATCTTCAATCAACAGCCAATTCCCCTTCAAATCGGGAAAATAAGGCGTGCCCATTAAACTGTACAATACGCTCAAATTGCCTCCGACAACCAGTGACTCTTTGCCCCCTAATTGGGGAGTCGTCAGGCTCTTCCAAAACGCCTGCTTCTCCGAAGCCGCAGATGATGAAAATGTATTGGCAACAGGCGCGTGGAGCGTCATCACAGCGAGGCGATTTGCCCACGCATGCAGGGCGGTTGCATCACTGAATCCCATGATCCACGTCGGCGCGTCCGAAAACGCCTGCTGATTCAAAAGTGGTAAAATTCGTGCACATCCGTAGCCCCCGCGCATCACCCATATCGCTTTGATTTCCTGCGACTCAAATCCTTGATTCATCACCCTCGCTCGGTGCGCATCTGACCCTCCAAACTGACCCTGCTGCGCAAGCAACCCCTCCGACATTACGGCAGCGAATCCCGCCTCTTCGATGGCCTGGATTGCCGCGTCCACTTGTGCCTTGGTCACAAAGCGCGCAGGAGCGGCGAGCATCACATGATCTCCCGGCCGCAGAGGCTCAGGCATTTTAGTCAAATAGTCGGGTGTGTTCATGGCTTGCGAGCAATGGGATGCGGCAAGATGGCAATGGATAGCGAAAAAGCCCGAAATTCGCACTTCTTTTCGCCACTTTGATGACCCCAACGACTCGCCCATTTCGCCACCCTCGCCGATTGATGATGACATCGGCCCTGCCCTATGCCAATGGCCCCATCCACATTGGGCACATTGCTGGCGCATACCTGCCCGGTGACATTCGAGCGCGCTTCGAACGCATGGCCGGCTCTGAAGTTTTGTGGGTTTGCGGAAGCGACGAGCATGGGGCGGCCATCACCTTGCGGGCCAAGAAAGACGGCGTCACTCCGCGCGAAATAGTCGACCGGTACCACTCAGAAATGCAAGAAGCATTTGCAGGCATCGGCATGGCTTTCGACCATTATTCACGCACTTCGAGCGAAAAACACCATCAAGTTGCTCAGGAATTTTTCCTGAAACTTTTAGAGTCGGGAAGCTTCGAAGTAAAAACCGACGCACAGTTTTTCGACCCCGAAGCCTCCCAATTCTTGGCAGATCGCTACATCACCGGCACATGCCCCAAATGCGAATCGCCCGGAGCGTATGGCGACCAATGCGAAAAATGCGGATCCGCCTTGTCACCAACAGACTTGATTGAGCCTACCTCAACTTTGAGCGGCGCAACACCGGTTTTGAAGGATACCACCCTCTGGTACCTGCCCATGGGACGGCACGAAGATTGGCTCCGGGATTACATCGACAATGGGCAATTCAAGGGGGCCGAGCACCACGATGCGCGCAGCTGGAAATCACACGTCACAGGCCAATGCCGAAGCTGGATCGATGGAGGCCTGCAAAGCAGGGCCATGACCCGCGACCTGGATTGGGGCGTTCCAGTGCCCGTTGAAGGTGCCGATGGAAAAGTTCTTTACGTTTGGCTCGACGCGCCCATTGGCTATATCACTTCCACAATGGAATGGGCGGCCAATACGGGACAAAATTGGAAAGATTGGTGGCAATCTGACGATGCCGAATTGATCCACTTCATCGGAAAGGACAACATCGTTTTTCACTGTTTGATCTTCCCCATTCTATTGAAAGAACACGGGGCATTCAACCTTCCGACCAACGTGCCCGCCAATGCGTTCATGAATTTGGAAGGGGATAAAATTTCAACGTCGCGCAACTGGGCGGTTTGGGTGAAAGATTACCTCGAGGAATTTCCCGGCAAAAGCGACGAATTGCGGTATGTTCTTGCGAGCATCATGCCCGAGCAAAAGGACAGCGAATTCACCTGGTCTGACTACCGTGAGCGGGTCAATAATGAGCTGGCCGATGTCCTCGGAAACTTCATCAATCGGGTGATCGTCTTGACCCGGAAATATTATGAGTCCGCAGTGCCTGAAATCGACCGCACGAAATGGACTGCCGACGAGGACGCCATCGTTCAAGCCCTGGAATCCGCTCCTGGAGAAGTCGCTGATTTGATTCGGCGCAACCGTTTCCGCGATGCCTTGCAAGCCGCCATGGGCGTAGCACGCTTGGGCAACAAGTACATGACGGAGCAAGAACCGTGGAAGATCAAGAAGACCGACGAGGCACGCACGGCAGTGATTCTAAACACCTGCATCCAAGTTGCGGCAAATTGCTCGGTTCTGTTGGAGCCCTTCATTCCACAAACCGCACAAAAAATGCAGGCTGCATTTGGGATTTCAAATGCCCAATGGGAGCAAGCCAGCGGCACCATGATGCATCCGGGCGAGCGATTGGGTGATTTGCCCATCCTATTCGAAAAAGTGGAAGAATCCACCGTAGACGCTCAAGTTGAAAAATTAAAATCTGCACAAGCAAGCGCAGCACCTGCCTCGACTTGCGAACCCCTCAAGCCCATGATGACTTTTGATGATTTCCAAAAAATGGACCTCCGGGTCGGCGAAGTAATTGCGTGCGAGCGGGTCCCCAAAGCAGACAAATTGCTCCAATTGACCATCAAAACAGGGTTGGATGAACGCACTGTCCTGAGTGGCATCGCCGAGCACTTCAAACCGGAAGAAGTTGTTGGACGCCGGGTCACGTTATTGGCCAACCTGGCACCGCGCAAAATTCGTGGCGTAGAAAGCCAAGGAATGGTGTTAATGGCAGAATCAGCCGACGGTTCATTGCGCTTCGTGACCCCGGAGGAGGGCACCGCTGCAGGGGACACCATCCGGTAATCAGAACATCATCTTGAGCGTGGCTGATAAGGTGCGGCCGTACGCCCAATAGCCCTCTAACTTTCCATTTTCAACGGTTCCCTGCTCTTTCACTCCTGTCTGGGGGTTCGTTACGAACGTCTCAAAACCGTCACTGATGTATATGTTGTCCAACGCATTTTGAACATTCAAACTGGCCATCCATCCCAATCCACCTGTTTCGAAACGATAGCTCGCTCGTAAGTCGAGGTAGCCAAATTCAGGAAGCATGACGGGTTGCAATCCGGCTCGGTCCGGATTGGTGCGGTCAGCATCGACCTCAAAACGCGCATACAAGTTCCAATTGTGGACATAATTGGCTCCGACCCGCAGACCTTTCGTCGGTGAGAAGTTCATGAGAATGCCGACCTGCGATTGCGGTGCATCACTGACCTTCAGCCCAGCCGAATAAATGTAGAGCGTCTCCAAAACCTCTCCGCCCTCTTCCGCGGTGATTTCAGCGTTGACATCGTTGTCCCAGCGCCAATCACCGAAGGACGCCATCCCTCCAATTTCCAGCTTTGGAAAGGGCCGCGTTTTCAACTCCAATTCAATTCCCTCGTGGGTTTGGATCAATCCGGTGATGAAGGCACGGTATTCCGTGCCATCGGGTCGCAAGAGTGGACTGCTCATAATGCTCTTGTCCCGCCACTGGGTATGGTACGCATTGACGTCCAATGAAATGCCGCGCCAGCGAAAACGATACCCCGCTTCAAACGCGGCGACCTTTTCATTGGTCAAACGGTCGTTGCTCAAAACATTGGAGTAGTTCGTGAAAACGTACCGAATGAATGGCGCGCGCGAGTAAACACCTCCATTCACGTAAATGTGGCTGGTCTCTCCGAGCCGCACACTGCCTCCAGCTTTTGCATTATAACCTATACTACTAGCCTTGAGCGACTTTTCACCGTAAACAAATTGCTCGGTGGTTTCTATGTTACCGGTGGCTTCATTCAATTCTGTGACTTCCTGCACGCCCGTTTCTGCATACCGGAAATACTTATAGGGGTCGATCCTGCGATAACCGGTGAAACTCATCGTTCCCGCAGCGAATAAGCTGAATCGATCATCCTTGTATTCCGCTTGTGCAAATCCCCCGGCGTAACGGACCAATCCGATGTCATCATAATCGACTTTATCCCCCGGCTGTGCCATGAGCTCATAGTTGGGATTGATGCCATATCCGTCCGAACTACTGAAGGATTGCAGATAGAAATCCCCACCGAGCAAATTATTGACTCGTGTGAAGTGCTTACCGCTATAATAACGCGCATCGACACCGACCATGAGGCTCACGCGGTCATTGACTTCGTGGTGCAAGGTGGACAATACGCCTGTCCAAAAATGTTCGTTGTGCGCATTCTCAATCACGCTTCGGCTTCGGCCACCCACCACCGTGTCGCCTTCAACAACAATGGGATCGCCAAACATGTGCACGGTGTCCAACCAAGCTTGGGCAAACGCATCGTAGCCGATTTGATCAGCCGCATACGTGACCGGCTGGGTGTTGTTTTCATTGGAGTCCCAGAGGTAATCCCAATTGAGATTCGTCTTCACCGTCCGGGTCATACCATCGGCATCTTCGTACGTTTCGCTGAGGCGTGGCGAACTCGTTCCATCGTAGCGGGAACCGTATCCTTGCCCTACACTGACATAATAACTGGACGCCAAGTGTGATCGTTCGCTCAACTGCCAATAATGGTTCAAGGCAAACTGGGGTTTGTGGTAGCCATTGACACGGGAATTCAGCACTTCCTCCGTGGCGCCGCCGCGGTTCAAATAACCCCAGTCGTCGTTCCAACGGTGTGCTTCGTAACCCAGTGAGTTGAGGTCATTGAAACGATCCACACTCAACTGGCCTCGGCGTTGTCCGTGGGTTTGCGGAGCGCCAATGGCTGTCAAAACCAAACGGTGCGCTCCAAAGTCTTTGGCGGCAGTGAGGAAATAACTCCACGCATCGATGAAGGCGGCATCTACGTATGCATTGCCCATTGTGCGGCTTCCAACAGCACTAACCGCCCAACCATTCTTCATCACGCCTGAGCTCAAGGATAGCATGGATTTGTAGCGCCCATAATCGGTAACGCTTTGCAGCAGGCTACCACCCTTTTTCATGTCTGTGGCTTTCGTGATGATGTTCAAGGTTCCTCCTACCGAATTGATGGCCAGCTTGGAGGCGCCAAGTCCACGTTGCACCTGCATCGTATTCACGGCGTCGCCCAATCCCGCCCAATTCGACCAATAAACCCAACCGTTTTCCATGTCATTGACGGGAATTCCATTGATGAGTACCGCCACATTGCGCTGATCGAAACCCCGAATATTGATCCGGCTATCGCCAAATCCACCGCCGCTCTTTGTCGCATAAACACCTGGCGTAATGTTCAGCGTTTCGACCAATTCCTTATCGCCCAATTGTTCCTGAATCGTTCGCGCATCCAACGTCGAAACGGCCACGGGTGTCTCCCGATCAATCGCAACCGATGCGATGACGTTGGCTTCATTCAATCCTATGGTGGAAGCCGCCAATCGGAGCACGCCCATATCCATGGCCGCCATGCCGACACTGCGTCCTCCCTGGAGGGCGGGCAGCTGGATGTAGTTCCGGCTATTGGTATACCCAATCATACTAGCAACCACGTGGGCTTCACCCGTCTGGCGCGTCGAAAAACGGAACCGGCCATCGAAATCGGTGACCGAACCCATGCTGTATTCTTCCAAGTAAACTGAAGCACCAATGAGCGGTTCTCCGGTCTCGGCATCCAACACCGTTCCGTAAACTTGGGTTTGGGCTTGCCCTACAATCGCAAACAAAAGAAGTCCGAGCGTCACCTGAAATAGACGCATGAGGAGGAGGTTTTGAGCATTCATTTGAACTTGGTTGAAGTGTGAATCAAGTCGCGCTTTCACGCGATTTGAGCGCAATTTAAACCGAAACCGGCAAGTGCAAAATCACGGCTTAGGACCAGCGACCGCGATCCAATAGGTACCGCGCAATCTGAACCGTATTGGTGGCCGCTCCTTTTCTCAAGTTGTCGGCCACTATCCATAAATGGAGCCCCCTCGGGTGCGCCAAGTCACGTCGGATGCGCCCGACAAAAACTTCATCATGACCATGCGCCGTCAGCGGCATCGGATACAAATTGGACTCCGGATCGTCCACGACCACAACACCCGGGAAGTTGGATAAAGCTTCATGGACTTGATCCAAATCAAAATCACGCTCAAATTCAAGGTAAACGCTTTCGCTGTGACCTCCCTGAACCGGCACGCGCACGGCAGTGCACGTCATGGCAACGGAATCATCTCCAAGAATTTTCTGGGTTTCGTGCCAAACCTTCATCTCCTCCCGTGTATATCCGTCTTCCACAAAAACATCACAATGGGGAAGGCAATTCATGTCAATGGAATGCGGATACACCGGCGAACTTGGTACATCTCCACTTCGTTCTTCCTCCAGCTGTACGATGGCCGCCTTGCCCGTGCCCGTTACGCTTTGGTAGGTGCTCACAATGCCCCGCTTGATTTGGAAAAGGTCGTGAAGCGGCTTCATGGCCATCACCAGTTGCATGGTGGTGCAGTTCGGATTGGCGATGATTCGGTGATGCGATTGAATGGCTTGGCCATTGACTTCCGGCACAACCAGCGGACAATCCCCGTTCATTCGCCAAGCACTGCTGTTATCGATGACCGTAGTTCCAGCCTCGGCGAATCGAGGAGCCCATTGTTCGCTGACCGAGCCTCCTGCGCTGAAAAGAGCCACATGCGGCATTTTCGCCATTGCGGATTCCATCGAAAGCACCTCGAACGCTTCTCCTTTGAAGTAAACATCTGTGCCTACGCTGCGCTCACTTCCCACCGGCAGCAATTCGCTCACCGGGAAGGCGTGTTCTTCCAAAACCTGAAGCATGGTTCTCCCCACCAATCCCGTCGCTCCGACGATACAGACTTTCAAACCTTCATCCATTTTTATGTGCTCAACTAATTTCTAAATGCCGCCGTATGATTCACGAGCGACGGCGTAAAAATCCAACTTTTTTTCGAAGTTTGCCTTGTTGATGAAGAAGGAATTGAGGCGATTGAATTGGATTAAAAAACTGCAAGTTCTACTGGTACCCTTTCTGTTTGGTGCGGTGGGGCATTCGACGGGTCAATCCCCGGATTTTTGGGAAATCCACATGCACGAGGACGATTGGATTCCTTCCGAAAACGGCTGGCAACTCAACGCTTCAGAACCCGGTGAGTCCTGGATTTGCTTCTGTCCAGACGACAGTATTTCGGATTCTGCAGGTCGTACAATCATGCTTCACTGGTCACAACAATTCGCAGGCTCCACACAGAATTTCAGCCGGGTGCACTTGATCCCTCGATCGAATCTTGAGTGGAGCGCAGCCAATGTGCCGCCATTCTCGGTTTCCAGCTGGGAATCCGATTCCGCCATTTCGGCACTTGAACCGGGCAATTTTCTCCACCTCGGCGAAAGCGGAAGCGTGGATTCCTTGCGGTGGATGTTGACCCAGGTGGGCGAAAGCCACGAACAAATCGCAGCCGCTCCTTCACCGATCTTAGCTGGACAAATCGAGCATTGGATGATATGGAGCCAACACCCTGCGTCAGACTCGACATTCATTCAATGGAGCGCTTCTTCAGAGCCGTTGGAATGGACACATGCCATGGAAGGGAATGCAGGCATGGTAACCGATTGCATTGGTTTTTCCGCAAAATTTACTGCCAGCCACGTCGATGACTTTCGCATTGAAGTCGCCTCCCTAACGCCCCATGTGCCCGACACCATCCCACCGGTTTGTATCGACTACCGTTGGCTCGGCAACCATGCCCTTGAATTGCAGTTCAACGAACCCCTGTCCAGCTCGACTGGATTTGGAATTTGGAACGATGGCGATTCCCTTTTTTTCATTGCAGAAAGCCATATGAGCAACAAACGGATCGGAATCTGCTCCGGGAATTGGCCCATCGGTCAAGCGCGGGAGTTGTCCTTGCACGGAATCCAGGATGTTCAAGGAATCGAAGCAATACAAACCCAGATTGAAGTGCTGCGTACTTCATCCCAAGGCATCAAACCACATGCGGTGCAATTCACAGAA
>DLQB01000097.1 GCA_002477505.1 Flavobacteriales bacterium UBA7443 | reverse complement strand
ATTGGCAGAGAGGCGCCAATCCCGAGTGGTTTGGAATCCGGACAGGGTGTCCGTTACTTGTTGCACTGCTCCTGTTTCATCCGTGACCAATGCGCCATTGAGCTCTTGGAAAGCCCAGAATTCATTGTATTGAAAACTGGGGGTAATGCTGACAAAACCAAGGCGCATTTGCGTTGACGCTGAGGCATTGTGTTTGATGCCATTTCGAAAGGAAATATTGGACCAATCACCGGCCATAAAAACGCTATCTGGCGCCTCCATGGTCTGCTCAAAGCGCGAAGAAGCCGACACTGCAATCTCATCCAACAACTTGCTCCGAGAAGAGGTCAATCCTAACAACTTTGACAAACTCGAACGCTGCAAATTGAGCGTCATGGAGGGCGCCGTTAAATTGACGTTTCCGGTCTGCGAGTTTTGCGCATGCCGCGCGCTCAGTGCGAGTGAAATGGGCTTGCCGGGGAAGGACCGTGAATACTGAATGCTCGACTGAAAGGTATTTGTGAGGTAGTCTTGTTGATTGCTGGTGATGTTCGATTGAAAATGATTGTTTGAACCAAAATTCACACTGGTATTGAATCGGCTATTGGGACGGGCTCGGTTGTCTTGGCTATGGCTCCAACGCACAAAAAACTGGTTGGACAGGGACAAGGTCGGCAAGCCCGTGAAGCCGTTGCGAATGCGCTGGTAACTCAGGTTCAAATTGCCGCTTGCGCGGTAGCGTATGCGATAATTTGTACTGCTCCGAAGTGCCCATGAGCCACCAGTATAAATATCTCCGGTCAAGCGCGTGTCGGCGTATTCTCCAATCGGCATGTAATACCCCAAATCCTTGAGGAAGAACCCCAGTGCCCCACCATTTCCATAACCAGGCATCAGAAGTCCTTGGCTGCGTTTTTCCGGAGGCGTCGGAAACCATCCAAACGGCAAAGCCAATGGCGTTGGAATTTTTCGAAATTTCAAATAGAACGGTCCGGAAACCACCTTTTTGCCCGGAATCATGATTGCCCGCTTCAAGTGAAAGTGAAAGTGTGGATTATCGGCATTGCACGTGGTGAATTTGGCATTGGCCACATGGATACGCTGATCGGATTGACGTTTGGCAACTTCGGCGTGAAAAACAGCCTCGCCTTGAACTGTGACGGCTTGGCGGCTTAATCCTCTTCGTGATTCCAAATCAAAACACAGCTCGTCTTGTTCAAACGTCTGCCCTCCTTGTGTCATCACGGGACGGCCAATCCAATCGCCCAAGGAATCCCGTATCCCAAAAGCACACGCTTGATTCTTTTGTGGGCTGTAAATGATGCGATACGCTTCCAACCGAATGTCATCCATCGCGACAAAGGCATTTCCAGAGAGCTCTACCTCCGATGTGACGGCATTGACCTTTGTGGAATCATCAGCACCCCAATTCACCTCAAAACGCTCCTCAGGTTCGGGCTCAATTTGCAGTGAATCTGCCAGCTGTGCGGGCGATTGAGCGCAGAACGCAACGGACGCGCTTATCCACATCAGAGCACGGAAAATCCGTGGGGGGCAGACGACGCGGAGGGGTCGTGACGTTTTAGATTTGATGGAACGCATGAAACAGCAGTCAAAACTAATGAAACGAGCGGTCCTGTTTGCCATGGGGGCGCTTATAATCCTTTCCGCTTCGTTTGCTCCTGTTGCTCCAAGCATGGTTTTGGTCATTGATGCAGGGCATGGCGGAACGGATCCTGGGAATTTGGGAACCGGCAGGTACAAAGCCACCGAAAAGACGGTGACGTTGGATGTGGCATTGCTCTTGCGCGACTATATCACCGAACGTTTTCCTGATGTGGAAATTGTCATGACACGGGATGGAGATTCCTACCCGAAAATTCGAGAGCGCGTTCAACTCGCCAACAGCATCAAAGCCGATCTCTTCATGAGCATCCACTGCGACGCCTTCACCAGCCCCAATGCAGTCGGATCCAGCACCTTTGTGATGGGGATGGACCGAAGCGAAGAAAGTTTGCGGGTTTCCATGCAAGAGAACGCATTCATCTCCCGCGAACGGGACTACGAGTCGTTTTATGAGGGCTTCAAACCCGATGATCCCGACACTTACATCGCTCTTAGTTTGCGCCAATCCGTATTTCTTCAGCAAAGCTTGGAACTCGGCAGCCTCATTCAATCGCAGTTCAAACAGCGCGTAGGAAGAAAAGACAGGGGCGTTCGGCAAGCAGGTTATTACGTGACTTGTTTCACCCAAATGCCCTCGGTATTGGTCGAATTGGGATTTTTGACGAATCCCACCGAAGAAGATTTCCTGAATTCCACCGCTGGAAAAGAGCTCATGGCCTCTGCCCTGCTTCGTGCCTTTCGCGCCTACAAGGAGAAGCACCACCCCGGACCCGAAACGGAGCCGAGTCCTGAACAAGGTGCTTTGACTTCATCCCTCGAAGAGACACCGCCCATTGCCAATGCAACCGCTCTTCCCTCCCCCACTTACCGGGTGCAAGTCATGACCTCAGGACTCGCACTCGAGGAAGATGACAAGCGGTTCCGAGGTCTCCAGACGGTGGTGGAGTACCTTCGCAATGGGCTCTTCAAATACGCGGTAGGAAACTGTGCAACAGCGGCAGAAGCCAAGGTGCTCAAAATGCAATTGCAAAAACAAGGATTCTCAGACGCCTTTGTCGTTAAATTTGAAGGAACTTCATTTGAATCTCAAGGAGTCAAACCCATTCGCAAAAACTGATCCACGTGGCCACAGTATCAAAAGAATTTAGGATTGGAGCGCTTGTCATCGGCGGGCTCATACTCTTGATCTTGGGTGTCAATTACCTGAAGGGATTCAATCCTTTTCAGCCATCCAACACGTACTACGCCGCCTATTCGGCCATTGATGGATTGGCCGTTTCGAATCCGGTTGTGGTCAATGGTTTCAAAGTTGGCCAAGTCACCGAGGTCGCATTCTCTGATGAAGGAGACGGTTCCTTGATGGTGGCCTTCAAAATCGAACAATCCACACTTCGGATTCCCCGTGACACCCGAGCCAAAATCGTCTCCAGCGATTTTTTCGGAACCAAAGCCATTGACTTGATTGCAGGAGAGGACGAGATGCTCGCTGAGCCCGGCGATACCCTCATGAGCGATTTGGAAATGGGAATTGCCGAGGCTGTGCGCATTGAGCTGCTGCCATTGAAAAACAAAACCGACCAACTCATCGACGGAGTTGATGATATTTTGGAAAACCTGAAAGCCGTTTTCGAGGCAGACGCGACCTTGGGACTTCCCACGGCTTTTGAAAGCATTCAACGGACGGTCGAAAGCCTGGAGCAGACTTCCATTCAATTGGACAACATGGTCGCTGAAAATCGCTCGGCACTCAATGGCATCATGACCAATGTGGAAGGCATTACTGCCAACATCAAAGACCACAACGATGAACTTGCCAATGTGATGGAAAATTTTTCTGAAATCTCGGATTCATTGGCGGCCGTGAACTTCGCGGAAACGGTCAAGCGGGCGAACTCAGCGCTCGCGCATGTGGATGAAATCACGCGCAAAATCAATATGGGAGAAGGCTCTTTGGGACAACTGGTCAATAGCGACTCCCTGCACGATGGCTTGATTGCGACCAACAATGAGCTGCAATACCTCATCAATGATCTCTACCTCAATCCCTGGCGATACGTTCGGGTTTCGGTCTTCGGCAAGAAACAAGAGAAGGCGCTTTCAAAGAAGGAGTTGAAGAAGCTCAAAGCCATCATCGAACAACAATTGGATGAGCGCGAGGAAAACCAACAACCCTGAAGACCACCACCGAAAGAACTAAACGATGTTGAGCCAATTGCTTTTTCTTGCCATCCTCGGCACCGCCAGCTTCTTTTTCGCCAAGCGAATAGCGGTCATTCGCCGAAACATTCTTTCCGGTATTGATTGGGATGGAAGCGATCGAAAAGCAGAGCGATGGAAGACCATGGCCCGCGTCGCCTTGGGCCAAAGTAAAATGACGACACGACCGGTAGCCGGAATCATGCACATCATCGTCTATGCAGGGTTTGTGATCATCAACATTGAAATGCTCGAGATTGTCATCGATGGACTCTTCGGTACACACCGAATATTCGCCTTCCTCGGTGGATTCTACAACGTACTCATTGCCTCCTTTGAATGGTTAGCGGCAGGCGTAATCGTCGCATGCGTAGTGTTCTTCATCCGACGAAATGGCATGGCACTGGCCCGATTGACCTCCAAGGACTTGCAAGGCTGGCCCTCCCTCGATGCCAACATCATTTTGGTGGCTGAGGTTGTCTTGATGTTTGCCTTCCTCAGCATGAATGCTGCGGATGCCATTGCACAAGGCCGCGGACTGCCGCATTACACTGCGGCGGGTTCATTTCCCATCAGCAGCATGCTGATTCCGCTATACGCAGGCCTCACAGACGCTGGCGTAATCGTTGTAGAACGAGGAATGTGGTGGGCACACATTGTTGGTGTCTTATCGTTCTTGGTTTACGTGCCATACTCCAAGCATTTCCACATCATTCTTGCCTTTCCCAATACCTATTTTTCCAACTTGAATGCTCCGGCCGCCATGGACAACATGGACGCGGTCACGAAGGAAGTGCAACTCATGATGGATCCCAGCGCCGATCCATTTGCCGCCGCCCCCGCCGATGCCATTCCGCCAAAATTTGGTGCGAAGGACGCTCCAGATCTAACCTGGAAGCAATTGATGGAAGCTTACACCTGCACAGAATGTGGGCGGTGTACGTCCGAATGTCCTGCAAATCAGACGGGCAAATTGCTCAGTCCTCGGAAAATCATGATGTCAACGCGTGATCGCATTGAAGAAATTGGCGCTGCTCGCGAGGCCAACGGAGGCGAATGGAAACCCGACGGCAAGTCGCTTCTTGGCGACTGGATCACCGAAGAAGAACTCTGGGCGTGCACCAGTTGCCAGGCATGCGTAGAAGCCTGCCCCATCAACATCAGTCCCATGGGAATCATTTTGGACATGCGGCGCAGCCTGATCATGGAAGACAGCAAATCGCCCGAGTCCATCACTTCGATGTTCAATAACATCGAAAACAATGGAGCACCTTGGGCATTCCCCGCCGGGGACAGAGGGAACTGGACCAACGAAGTTTAAAACGAGATGAGTTCAATACACATACCAACTATGGCGGAATTGACCGCCTCAGGACAAACACCAGACGTGCTCTTTTGGGTCGGATGTGCAGGCAGTTTTGACGACCGAGCGAAACGGATTACGAAGGCGATTGCACGCATCTTGCATGCCTCTGAAACTTCCTTTGCGGTTCTCGGACAAGAAGAATCCTGCACCGGCGATCCCGCCAAGCGCGCGGGCAATGAATTCTTGTACCAGATGCAAGCCGCTCAAAATATTGCGACCCTCAATGGTTATGCCATCAAGCGCATCATTACGGGTTGTCCGCATTGCTTCAATGTATTGAAAAACGAATACCCCGAACTTGGGGGGAATTACGAAGTGCTGCACCACACGCAATTCATCCGCGAACTGATTGAAACCGGAAAATTGCGCATGGCAGATGGCGCGCCTTTTCGCGGCAAGCGGATCACCTTCCACGACCCTTGTTATTTGGGGCGTGGAAACGGCGAGTACCTCGCACCTCGGGAAATCATCCAAAAACTCGATGCCGAATTGCTCGAAATGCGGAGGTGCAAGCAAAATGCTATGTGCTGCGGAGCTGGCGGCGCTCAAATGTTCAAGGAAGCCGAAAACGGCGATTCGGAAGTCAACCACGAACGCACCAATGAAGCGCTCGAAAACAAACCCGAAGTCATCGCCACCGGCTGCCCATTTTGCAACACAATGATCACGGACGGCGTGAAAAATGCCAACCAAGAATCCGAAGTTGAAGTCAAAGACATCGCAGAATTGATTGCGGAAGCGGCAGACCTGCTCGA
>DLQB01000024.1 GCA_002477505.1 Flavobacteriales bacterium UBA7443 | reverse complement strand
AAACCAACGAAATCAAATTCCCAGTCAAATCCTGATGCACAGGGTCCCGTGGTGGATTCCACGAGCAATTCCATATCGAAACTGATATCTGAACTGGTCAAATTGATTTGGTGCACTTCTACGGCAATGACATTTGTACCTGCTAGCAGGTCCAGCTGGACCGAGTATTCGTTGAGTGAACTCTCGCCATTTCCGGTTATTTCTGAAGCGGCAAATGTGCTCGCGTCAATTGGGCCTTCGGGCATGTTGCTCCGAAGCAATTCCTCTCCATTCAAATAGACAACCGCTCCGTCATCCCGGCGCAGGCGAATCAACCCGCTCACCCCACTCGCTTCCTCTCCTTCAAATTCAAAAGACTTTCGGAAATAGGTCGTTGTGTGCTTATTAAATGAGTCTTCCCCATAACTGACAGTCGTCGATTCATCTCCATCTCCGTACCCCAGCTCTGCATCGCCTGAAGACCAAGCGGAATCGTCGTAATCATTATCCACCCAATCCGTCCCCAAGTCTTCTCCCGTATCCAAATAATTCCAATTCGACTCCAAACCTACGAGGCCATCATAGTCGGAATCACCCAATCCCATTCGCACCCAATATGGAACACCGCCTTCGAGCAGCACTGTCAAGTTGGCTTGATCCCCGCAACCGCCTTGCTCATCATCATAGTATATGGACCCTTCATTGGTGTCATCAAAATTGCCCATGTTACAATAATCATAAATCCAAAGCCGGGTATCGCATTGCACGTCACACGTGGAGAACAAATACATGCCATTGGAAGGGGGAACGAACTGATACCACGCATTGTCTGTACTTTGGTTCACGATGCCATAATCCGCTTCTGTCAGCGAAAAAGCATCGTTGCATGTTGTGCCCGGAGCACAATCGAAGGAAACGGTTTCGCCGTATCCAAATGCATTTCCCGTTGCAATTTCAATTCCATCCTGGTAAATCCAATATCCACCTGGCGCATAGATTCCATCACCATAGGAGTCGTAAATCGTAAATGATAAGCAAGGGTCTTCGATGGAAGCGTCCAAACAAATGGTATCGCCAACCGCACCGCCAGAAGCAATCACATCGGTACCGTGAAACAAGTCCCACGATATTTCAGTGGGCCAATTGTCAGCGACGATAATCACTTCGATCGTAGACTCGGTGTCTGCGCATTGTGCGGCGAGCTGGCTGGAAACACCAAGAAAGACACAGCAAACGATCCATGCCACGTTCTTCAACAAAGCGCCCGAAAAGCCCGATTTCAATGAGAATAGCATTGGTTTCGATTTAAGTTGCAGATGTCGAAGATAACTCATCCTTATTTAGTGAACCGGACCGCACCAAAAAGGGTTGCCTGAGCACTTGAATGACGCGAAATCCTGCCGTATTTTTGCGGCATGGCACATGATTCAACGCACGACCACGGGCACGATAGCGAACCGGAACAAAATGAGATTGGAGGGCCCGTGACCTTCGCTGTCATCCTTTTTGGCTTGCTCGTGACGGTTATCGCTTTTCTGGCATAAACCTGAGGGTCCTTTCCGAACTGAGCGTGCGGTGGCTTTTACTTTGGTCCACATCGAATGCGCAAAAGTCAAGCACGCTTATGCTGCCGTGCGCGACATTCCGCCCGGTGCAGAGCATTAGGGCTCGACAGTTCTGACGCACGTCATTTCGTCCACCAAATGACCTGCCCCAGCATAAACATCCGTAATCCAGAGGACGTAGCGAATGTCAACCATGATGTTGCGGCACCTCGATTCATCGAATAGGATGTCACTCATGGTTGATTCCCACGAACGGTCAAAGTTGATGCCCACCAGGTAACCATCTCCGTCAATCGCTGGGGAACCGGAATTCCCACCGGTGGTATGATTCGATCCGGTAAAGCATACGGGCAAGTTCCCAGAATCATCAGCATATTCCCCCCATTCACCTGCCCGAAGGGCTTCAACCAAATCCAACGGCAAATCAAAATCAGCATCACCTGGAATGAATTTCTGAAGGATTCCTTTTGCCGTAGTAAAAGGCCGGTATTCCATTCCGTCATAAGGCGATGATCCTTCCACCTTGCCATAAGTAAGACGCATGGTGCTATTGGCATCGGGGAAGAATGCTTTTTCGGGAAACAAAGCCCGCAATGCCGAAGTGTACTCGCCGGTGAGTGAATCCAACGCGCTGGCATGCGCGCGGTATTCACCCGCAACGCGATTGAAATAAACATTGCGCATCGCCTGAACCAACTGAAAGGCGGGATCTTTGGCCAACTTGCTAAATGCCTTACGGTTTGGTTTATCCAGCATTGCCTTAATCTTTTCTGAATCTGCAAATACACTTTTTTCAAAAATTGAAGAGGCCCAATCTTCCGCGTTCGTCGCGTTTTGCATTGATTCTGGAACGAATTGAACGTCCAAATGTTCCCGATAAGGGTCCAACAACGCAGCCATTACGCCTTCATCAACACGCGCTTCGTATTGGCGAAAATGATTTGATGTTTTCCCTTTCAAATCCGAAATGGCGCCATCCAACTCGCCCTTTTCCTCCAATGATTCCCAGTTTTGAATCAATGGAGCAAAAGACTGCGCGTAGCTCAAAATATCAGGTCCATAATAGACCCATTCGATAAACATGCTACGCGCCATCTGGAACGGAAAGAGTGCTTCGTTTTCAGCTTGCATGCTCGAAATCAGTCGCATCCAACCCACATTTTCAGCTGCTGAGGCCCGAGCCATGAATTGCATCTCGAGTGCCCGCTTCTGGCCGATTGCATCCAACTCGATCAGCCCTTTGTTCTGGCCAATCCATTTCTTCCATGCGTTGGCGATGGAACTTTGCTTGTCTGCGTACGCGATGCGCAATGCCGCCGATTCCGTTCTCGCTGCATTGATCACCTCGAGTGAAGCCTCTCGCATATCTATGCGCGCTGGGTTTAATTCATCAATCACCCGAGCCACAGCATCGCTTGTCAAATACTGCTCTGTGCGTCCGGGGAAGCCAAATACCATGGTGAAATCTCCCTCTTTGGTGCCGCCAACATTGACAGGGAAATGATGCCGAGGGCGAAAAGGCACATTATCAGCGGAATAGTCTGCGGGTTGATTGTCCGCATTGGCATAAATGCGAAACATGCTGAAGTCGCCTGTATGCCTCGGCCAAACCCAATTGTCGGTATCGCCTCCAAACTTACCAACCGCAGAAGGCGGTGCACCGACCAAGCGAACGTCATTGTACGTGATTGTGGTGATTAAGTAATGGCTATTGCCAAAGTCAAACGCGACCACTTTTCCTTCCAATCCGTTGCCCGCTGTGGCCGCTTCCACCAAATCCTTTTTCATCTGTTCCGGATCTTCGGCAGTCGCAATGTTTTCTGTGACGTCTTCGATGCGATGGATAAACCGGGCAAAGAGATCGGAATTCACCAACTCTTCCGCTCGGGTCATGGCCCAAAACCCGTCCTTTAAATAATCATTCTCAACCGTACTATGAAACGCAATCTGACCAAATCCACAGTGGTGATTGGTCAGCAGAAGACCTTCCGCACTGATCATTTCTGCGGTGCATCCACCATTGAAATGAACCACAGCATCCTTCAAAGAACCATCATTGATGCTGTAGATATCCTCTGCGCTCAAGTGCATGCCCATGGCCTGCATATCGCCTTCGACAGCATTGAGCAGTGTCGGAATCCACATGCCCTCCTTGGCCTGTGTGTCATCTGCCGTAACCAAGGCCAAAATGATGAGTGAGAACCTCATGCTGCGAATAAGAATAGTCGTTTGAAAGATTTTCATGCGTGAATGTATCTATATCGTGTTAATGGGATGCCGAATATAGTTCGCTTCAAATGGAGCGTCCAAAGCTGGTCATCGTTAGTTTTACAACGTCGAATCCTCACCTACACCACGCACCATGAACGAACCCACCATCGATTTGCGCTCGGACACCATTACTCGGCCAACGGCAGCGATGCTCAAAGCCATGCATGAGGCCAAAACGGGGGATGACGTTTTCGCCGAAGATCCGGCAGCCGTGGAATTGCAAGAGCGATGCGCTGCCATGTTCGGCCATGAAGCCGCGTTGTACTGTCCCTCTGGCACCATGACAAATCAAATCGCGATCAATGTGCATGTGCGGCCCGGAGATGAAGTGGTTTGCGATCGCAAGTCCCACATCTACAATTACGAAGGTGGAGGAATTGCACGAAATTCCGGGGCATCCGTGCGGCTCCTTGAAGGAGACAATGGTCGATTTCAGTGGTCGGATGTGATTGGGGAAATCAACCCGAGCGATAGCCATTATGCACGCACGGCGTTGGTTTCGGTTGAAGACACTTGCAATCGCGGCGGCGGGTCGGTTTGGAAAATTGCGGATTTATTGGCCATTCAATCCGGATGTCACGCAGCAAACTTGCCTTTGCATTTGGATGGAGCCCGGGTATGGAATGCATTGATTGCTCGAAACAATGACACGGTGCCTCCCGACGAAGTCTGGATGAACTATGGCCGAATGTTCCACTCCATATCGGTTTGCTTCTCAAAAGGACTGGGAGCACCTGTTGGTTCCGTTTTGATTGGAAGCAAGGGATTCATTGAAGAAGCCCACCGCACTCGGAAGGTTTTGGGCGGAGGAATGAGACAAATTGGGGGGCTCGCCGGAGCTTGCCTGCATGCATTGGACCATGAATTGCCACGGATGCACAACGACCATGTTCACGCGCAGGCGCTGGCCGCGACATTGGCCGAACTGGCGTGTGTCGCATCCATCGAACCCGTCGAAACCAACATTGTCATTTTCAGCTTAAAAGCACATGTTTCGGCCGATCAATTTGTGGCATGGGCGGCGACTCAGGGCATCGCCTGCTTTCCGTTTGGCGGGCAAAAGGTTCGGTTTGTCACCCACCGTGACGTCACAGCGGAACAAGTCCAGCGCGCCTGTTCCTTGCTCGGGCGAGCTG
>DLQB01000133.1 GCA_002477505.1 Flavobacteriales bacterium UBA7443 | reverse complement strand
CGGACTTGAACGCGTCGGTTGTAGAGTTGTTCAAATAAAGCTTTCACTTTGGGAATGAGTACGTGGTCAGAAGAAGTGTAAGGAATTCGAGCTTGAACGGACCGGGTATCAAAGTCGGCATATCGAACCTTCACGGTCACACAAGCAGTGAGTTTGCGGCCTCGACGCAGTTGGTAGGCGAGGTTTTCGGTCATGGCCACGAGGATGCCGCGCAGTTTTTCGACATCCGTGGTGTCTTTCGCAAAGGTGCGCTCGGTGGAAATGGATTTGCGTTCGTTGAAAGCGATGACAGGACTGGGGTCGATCCCATGTGCCTTTCGCCAGATGGAACTGCCGTTTTGGCCCAGCACTTGTTCCATCAATTCGATGGGCATTTCTTGAACCGTGTGAATGCGTTTTACACCAAGGTTGCGAAGGATGTTGTAAGTGTGGGTGCCCACCTGGGGAATCTTTCGTACCGAAAGTGGCGCGAGAAAAGGCTGCTCCGATCCATATTGGACTTGCAACGTACCGGAGGGTTTGGCTTGACCCGTGGCTACTTTGCTCACCGTTTTACTGGTGCTCATTCCGAATGAAATGGGGAGTCCGGTTTCATGGATTACGCGATCTCGAAGTTCGCGGGCAAATTGCCAGCATCCGAAAAACCGGTCCATTCCGCTCAGATCCGCATAGAATTCATCGATGGAAGACTTTTCACATACGGGAACAGCTTCCTTGATGATTGCAGTCACCGCTTCCGATTGCTTCATGTAATTGATGGAATTTCCGCGAATGACCAAAGCTTCTGGGCACATGAGCCGCGCTTGGCGCATGGGCATCCCCGAGTGCACGCCAAAGGTTCGGGTTTCATAACTGCATGCCGCAACCACCCCACGATCGCCTGTTCCGCCAATGAGGATGGGGACGCCATGCAGCCGGCGATCCATGAGCCGCTCGACCGACACAAAGAAAGTATCGAGGTCCATGTGTAAAATGGATCGGGAATGGGAGGGTGTTGTTGCCTTCATTTGGTTTTGCTAAAATAATGAGCAAAGCCAAAATAAAACGCAATGGGGCAAAAATTATTTTAATGGGGGCTTTTAAGTAGTCGAAATGCGGGCAACATCAGGAAGGACAGACTTCGCCAAAAGCCGCTAAGACTGCCAGTACATCTTGCACGCTGCTTGCTCCATCTCCTGTCACATCAGCATCACAATTTGAAGTGCATCCGAAGTCCGCCAACAAGAGCAAGATGTCTTGCACCTCTGTTAGACCACTGCCATTCAAATCGGTCACACAATAGCAGGCGGGTGGTGCGAAAAACGCATCGGGGATCAGCACTTGGCAATCGGGTTCAGCGGTGAAGAATATTTCCAAATCAACCGACAGGTTATTCGCGGTCAATCCGTTCATTACGATGGTGTAGGGGCTTTCTGATAGGGAATACAACGCTCCATTTATGCTGATCAACCCTGTGCTTGGTGCGGCTTGAGCGGTGACAATGATTTCCTGCGAATAGGTGTCGTTTTCACTGCTGCATGCGGTTTGTTCCCCCACAACGACCTCAGTGATCAAACAGCCTCCGATGACCCACCCAATGTCTTCAAACATGCCTAACATGGCAGGCCCGGGGTTATGATTGGACTCCGCGGTATTGATCGCAGGGGTCATGAGGCTATTGATAGAACCTGCTGAATACGTGGATTCATTCAGGTGAGAATAGCTCGAACCTGGTTGGTAATTTGCGGGTGCATGAAGGCGCGGTCGCGTGTCACCCGTACCCTCTGTTCCGTTGGAGCCGTTCCAATAAATGGCGTTGGAAGTCAATGCACTGCCCAATGTTTGTGAGCCATTGGGGAGGTCCAACAAGGCAGTAGAATCTGCTGTTTCTGTGAATTGATCGTACGCGTAAGGCGTATTTGCGGTGCCGATGAAACCGAATCCGTTCGTGAAATACGCGCTCCCAATGAATCCAAGCCCATGCCCAATCTCATGCAGCGCGGCCGTTACAAAATCGTATTGACCCGCAGGAGTTGCCCCATCGGTTCCGAGGTACCAGTTGGCTGTGCTGTTGAAGGAACAAGAAATGTCCGATTGTTCACTCAGGTCTGTATCGACCAAGGCATTGGCCAATGCGGATGGGTAGAACGTATCGGGAAAGGGGGCATTTGCAAAATTCTCGTGCAAATTATTCGGCCCTGCTTGAGCGAGGGCCCCGCTTTCGAAGTCTTCCCACGTAGCATCGATGCGAATGGTCACATTCGACGTGATCAAGACAGACCAAATATCAACGGCGTAATTGAAAGCCAGGATTACTTCTTCGGGAAAGCCATTGTAGTTCACAATAATATTGGCATCGCGGATGGCCGATGGGGAGTAAAAAGAAGGGGGTGGGACGTGGGTAAATGCATCTACGGGAATTCCTTCCAAGCCTCGGTTGCAACCAAGAAGCTTTTCACACGCGTCAGGATGCTGCCATTTTTGAAGACCAAAGAACTGTTGTGCGTTGACAGAGAAGGCTCCAAGGAATATTCCCGCGAGCAATCCAAGGCATCGAACAATTTGGGCTGGTTTTGAAGGCATGGGAGCACAATTAGCAACCTTCAAGATACTTCATTCCACTGAATTTTTCGAATTCCCGATTGCATTGCTACTTTTGTTAGCAAAGGACTGTTCCATGCCGAATACCCCACTGCCCCATTTTGCACAACGCCTCAAAGCCCTCCGGAAGGCGAAGGGATTGACCCAACAAGAACTCGCAGACCGCTTGGGCCTGAAGCGAGCAGCGCTCGGGGCTTATGAGGAAGGACGTGC
>DLQB01000009.1 GCA_002477505.1 Flavobacteriales bacterium UBA7443 | reverse complement strand
CGCTTGGGTCTTGTACAAATTGGGTCGATTCGCAGAAGCCCAGGATTACATCACGCAAGCGTTGATCTCCAGCGCGGAATCGGGACCAGCCTTCTTCGAGCACGACGGTGATATCCGCGCTGCCATGGGAGACCAAGAAGGCGCCATCAATTCGTGGAAACGAGCCCTGGAAATGGGCGGCGATGCCAAATCACTCACTCCCAAAATCCAGCAGAAGTGATGAAGGTTCGTTGGCCACATATTCTTTCCCAGTGCCTCCTCGGGATATTCATCGCGGCGAGCTTGACCAGCTGCTCCAATGAAAAGCGCTTGGCCAAGGGAAAACCGCTCCGAAACCTGAACGCCAATCAGGTGCTCACCAACTACGACGCGGTTGAGTTCCAATGGGACTGGATTGGGATGAAAATCAATGTAGAAGTGGATGCGCCTGAAGGAAGTCAATCCTTCAAAGCAACGGTGCGCATGGCGAAGGATAGTGCCATTTGGATGAGCATTTCCCCTGCACTTGGCGTAGAGGTTGCCCGCATACTGCTCTCGCCCGATTCGGTGCAGTTTTTCAGCAAGATTCCCGGAAATAAGTTCTTCTACACGGGCAATTACGAAGCACTGAGTGATTGGGCGGATACCCCGCTCGACTTTCGAGATATTCAATCCATTTTGGGAGGAAAACCCATGGGGTTGGACAAGGAAAACGGGAAATACATCGCTCGCACCGATGCGCAACGGTATGCCTTGACGGGCAAATACAAGCGACCGGTCAAACGCGTCATCGGCATCAATGACAATGCGCTGTCACCTGAGGATTCGCTCAACATTCAAATGCCTTTGAGGCGTTATGAACGACTGCGAAATCGATCAGAAGACCAAGACCTCTTAATTCAACGTCATTGGTTTGATGGCTTAACATTCGATCCCGTGCAAGATCAATTCAATGACTTGTACTACCAGCGGTCGTTGACCTTGAACCGTTCCGAATTCGAGGCAACTGAAAACGGGCGTTTTCCGCGTGCTTTCGATGTGTTGATCCAAACCATAGACGGCGATTTGACCTTGGATTGGGACATTTCGCGCATTCGTTTTGGACGCGCTTATGATTTCCCGTTCACCATTCCTGAGAATTATGAGCAACGCACAGGGTTCTGAATTCAAAGGCGCGGTTGGAGTCGGT
Organism: Flavobacteriales bacterium UBA7443; assembly: GCA_002477505.1. GTDB lineage: Bacteria > Bacteroidota > Bacteroidia > Flavobacteriales_D > Sanyastnellaceae > UA16. The sequence goes on along the minus strand of DLQB01000009.1, from coordinate 2,212 downwards.
TTACATCCGTTCTCATGGCTGGCATTCTTGCTGGCTCTGCTGCTCGGGACATCCGCATCTTTCGGGCAAAACAAGGCCGCACTTCAAGCGCAACGTGATGCCCTTGAAAAGAAGCTGGCCACCACCGAGCGGTTGCTCAGTGAAGCCGCCTCCAACAAAAATGACGCACTCGTTTCGCTCCGCCTGATCGATGAACGCATGCTGCTGCGGGAGCAACTCATCAACCACCACCGTGCCGAGATCCGATCAATCGAACGATCCATGACCAGCACGGACAGTGAAATCCGCACCCTTGAAGGACATGTGTCGGCATTAAAAGATGAATACGCCCGAATGATTCAGGCGGCTCACAAACAATCGTTGGCATACAACCCTTGGCTCTATCTCTTCTCTGCCGCAGATTTCAATCAAGCTTCCATCCGATTTCGCATGCTTCAGTCTTACAGCACCTTGCGCAAGGATCACGTCGCACAAATCGAATCCGCACAAATCGACCTTTCGGACAACCGTGCCAATCTCGTCACCGAAAAATCCGAAATGGAAACCGCGTTGAAAGACGTGCGGAACGAACGGAATGCCTTGGCCAAAGACCGCGAGACACGGGCGGGAATTGTGCGCGATCTCAAAGGAAAGGAATCCCGTTTGCGCGCAGAAGTCAAGACTTCCAAAGCAGAACAGAAGCGCCTAAACGAATCCATTCGGAAAATCATTGAAGCGGAATTGGCAGCTGAGCGCGCAAGTTCCGCCGGTGAATTTGCCCTTACTCCTGAAGGGAAAATAGTGTCTGCGGCCTTTGAGAGCAATCGAGCATCCTTGCCGTGGCCCGTGCTGCGAGGCATCATCACCGGTAAATTTGGGAAACAGTCCCACCCCACCCTGCCGGGAATTACGTTTGAAAACAACGGCGTGGACATTAGCACCGAAGCTGCGAGTTCTGTGCTCGCAGTATTCGCTGGGAATGTGTCGAGTGTGTTTCCAATCCCTGGAGCCGGAGAAACCGTCATCCTTTCCCACGGTGCTTTTCGAACGGTATACAGCAATCTGGAAGGCGTCCGCCTCAAGAAAGGCGAGCGCATCGAAGCCCGCGAAAAGATTGGAACCGTTCGCCCCAACAATAGTCAAAACGTCCTGCACTTTGAAGTGTGGAAAGTCGCGGGAACCTCGCAAACACCTCAGAATCCATCGGCATGGTTGGTCAAGCTTTAATTCACACATTTAGGGGATTGAATCGGCATCTCCTGCCCCCGATTTTCGCATCGTGAACATTGCGCTCGTCGGAAATCCCAACTGTGGAAAAACCACCCTGTTTAACCGCTTGACTGGCAGCCGATCCAAGGTGACCAACATGCCTGGCGTGACCGTGGAGCGGTCGGATGCCCCTTTGAAATCGCGGAAGGACATTACACTCACCGACCTGCCCGGCACGTATAGCCTGTTCGCCCAAGCGGGAGACGAGCGCATCACGCAAAAGGCATTGTTGAGTCCACTGGAAACAGCAACTCCCGATGCCGTTTGGTTGATCGTTGAATCCGCTCACATTCGCAGCAGTCTCTTCTTGGTCATGCAGGTATTGGAAATGGAGTTTCCCGCTGCCATTTTGATCAATCGGACCGATGGAACAGAGGTCAATGAAGACCAATTGAGGCAAATGCTCGGGGTACCAGTAGTTCAGTTGAATTTTGAACGCGACCGCACGGAAGCACTTGAGTCAGCGATTTTGGACATGCAGCCCTCCATTGGAACGCATTCCGAACCCCGGCTTGCACCAACGGATTGGAAAACGGCATTTGAGATTCTAGAGGGCGTATTTCCCGATCTGCCCTCGACACGTGCAGCGTGGTACTTGCGTTCACGTTCGGTTCCCGATTGGCTAAATGCCCGCGAAAAAGCGGCAGTATCGCTTGCCCGTGATGAAGTGGATGCGTCCCCAGCAGCGCTGCAATTGGAAGAAGCCGGATGGCGAATGGAGTCCATTCGCAAGTGGACCCCGAAGCTGTTTCCGAAAAAGGACGGTCCGCAGTATCCCTGGCAAGAGGAAAGCCGCAGGACCACGTCATTGGACCGAATTTTGATCCATCCCATTTGGGGAAATGCCATCGTCGCCTTGGTATTTTTCGGGATTTTCCAGGCCGTATACGCTTGGTCTTCGGCTCCCATGGAAGCCGTGGATGACGGCTTTGGCTGGCTCATTCAACAAGCCGATGGAGCCCTT
>DLQB01000157.1 GCA_002477505.1 Flavobacteriales bacterium UBA7443 | reverse complement strand
TCTGGTTCTTGAGCAGGGCAATGATGGGGCTTCCGAGGGATGTTTCGAAACCAAACTGTTGGTTCAACATCCCTTGAACATTGTTATTCATGGATGTTACCTCCAATTGTCGGTTGATTGTAAACATTAGAATGTACCGCGAAGAGTTGAAGATGGATTCCAGTTTCGCCGATTTCTGGCGGGCGTCCTTCTGGTGGGCACGCACCTCCGAAACATCCAAGTAAATGCACCGCACTCCTGTGAGCTCGTTGTTTGCGTTCACTTGTTTGGCCCCGCCACCAATGACCAATAATTTCTGGCCAAGTTTGGAACGAAATTGAATTTCTTGACTCGACCCCGTAATGGTGTCCGCCCAGTCATCGTTTGTTTCGTCCTGGCCAAGAATATCATTGATGTGCACCGTTTCCAAGTTTTCTCCCGTGTAGCCTAGGGTTTTATAGAATGAAGGATTGGCATATGTAAAATGTCCTTTTTCGTTGATTGAAAAAACCAAATCACTCGCGCTCTCGAGAATGTCTCGGTAACGCTCCTCGCTTCTCCGCAACTCCATCTCAGCTACGTGAATGTCTGTAACGTCCCGGCCTACCAAAACAAAGCCCTTTTGTTCTTCCTCTGAGCCGTGCAATACCGCGATGGAAATGAGCATTTGAAACGCCTCTCCTGTGGAGCGAACACCAGTCACCTCGCCGGCATAATACCCTGCCTCATTTAGGGATTCTGAAATCGCCTTAAAATTCTTGGGATTGTGTAAAAACTGTGAGGCGTGGAGTTCTTTTGCGTCCTCAATGGTGAGGCCAAACTCTACAGAGGCTGCGTGGTTGAATTGAATGATTTTCCCGTCATTATCAAACGCAATGATCATATCAATCGAGCTTTCGATGATGGAGCTGTTAAACCGCTCAGACTCCCGCAGTTGGTTTTGTGTGCGTTTGTGTTGATCGATTTCAATTTTCAACAGCTCGTTGGCTTCTTCGGCAGAAGAGGCCCTCATTTGCTGCCGAACCAACTCCATTCGTGTCGATAAGTCACTTACCGTGATTTGAACTGCGGGCTGCTTATCAAAAAAGGACAATGTCATTTGCAGTCCAACCGCTCGTTCTTTCTTATCGACTCCAACCATCGTCACTTCGGAATACGGAATTTTTTTTCCTTGAAGCACTTGATCCATGTCTTCGGTCACCCGCTCATAATCAGATTTGGAAATCAATGATGTGAAATTCACCCCATACATCATCTCTTCATCTGAATAGCCAAGCAACTTAATTGCCACGGCATTGGCATACCCCACTTTTGAATCCCGAACCAAAAACAAACCAAACGGGCTGCTCTCAACCAGCAAACGAAATCGCTCCTTGGTTTTCAATAAGTCGTGTTCTACACGCTTCCGCTCAGTGATGTTCATGAGAGCGAGTGTGTGTTCTATTCCTTTTTCTGAATCATTGAACACCTCGAGTTTTCCTTCTACCATTAAATCGAGTCCGTTCGAATTAGTGAAGTGGAACTCTTGAATGGAGCCGGAGCGGGAGGTCAGTTTTTTCCAATTGCGCGCACCAAATAGCGTTTGAATGTTTAATTCTTCGAGTTCTTCGAGCTTCGAGATCCCCAGAATATTCATCATTTGCGCATTCAAATCAATGACTTGATTGTTTTGTAAAAACGCTAAGCCCTCCATGGTTCCTGAAGCCAGTCCATGATACCTATTCTTGTTCAACTCAAAAGCGCTGCGCAGCTCTTGCCAACCCAATTGATCCTCGAAGACAATAAAATCCACCTCCTCAAATTCCCCAAAACGAACCTCAAATATGCGTGACTTTCCGTCGGTTGTTTTTAGTTCAAAACCCTTGTTGTTTGTCGGTTTTTTCCACCATGCCGACCAGCTCTCGTCGCCTATTTCGCACCAATCTTGAGGGGTTCCAAAAATGTCTTTACACGCCGAGTTGCTTTCCAACACTGTTCTCGTTCCACGATCCACCACCAACGCAGGGTTCGACCATACATCCACCAAACTCGAGTAAGATTGTTTCATCGGCATCAGAAGAAGTTAAGGAAGATCGTTGGCTTCTGGTGATTTCATCCCCTTCGATTTTAATTTCTGTCCGTCAATCCGATGCAATCGATCTTCCTTGTATTCCAAGGTTTGTTGCACGGTTTGATTCGGTCCATACACGATCCATTTTCCGTTTTTTTCGCCGTTCGTATACCTTTCAATCCGCTGGATGCTTCCGGAAATGCGGCGATATATATGCTTACCATCGGGTAAATCAAATGTGTATTTCCCTTTGAATTGTTCTACTCCATTGGGATAGGTATGAACCCATTCCCCTTCTTTTTCTCCAAGGACATAAGATCCTATCTCTTTGTGATCGTTTACGTCTTGAATCCATTCCCCTTGTTTTCGTCCCAATTCATACGTTCCTCGCAAGATTGATTTTCCCGACAAATCCCATTCCTCGAAAGATCCATCTTCACGGCCTCGTCTATAGTTTTCCTCCCGATGCAGGTTGCCATTGAGGTAAAACCATTGCCATGTTCCATTGAATTTACCTTCACTGTAGGCGCCTTTTTGAATGACTTCTCCCGTCACCGCATAGTACGTCCATCTCCCCTCCTTTAACCCGTTCTCATAGCTTCCTTCAAAATGAAGAGCACCGCCGGGATAATAATGCTTCCAAATTCCTTCCTTGTTTCCCTCAGCCGTTGTTATTCCTTCAGCGACGAGCGTGTCATTGGAATAAATTGCCCCTGAAATAACCTCACCTTCTCGGTTGTATTCCCGGTAAACTCCGATCCGTTTTCCATTGGAATAGGTACTGGACGTTGCTACCTTTCCATTGTCATGATAGGATTTACGGAGGTCCATTGGTATCGTTTCCTCTGCATCTACCACCCGTTCACCCCACTCATACTTTTCCAAGTAGTCCAGTTCACCTGATCCTTTGTAATATTTAAATATTCCATTGCGCATGCCATTGCTCCACACACCTTCCTCGGTGACAATGTCTCTGGCATTCCATATTTTCCAAATCCCATTTTTCTTTCCTTGCTCATCCTTTCGATTCACTTTTTGAACCGATCGCAGATACCCTTTCTTGTATTCCAGGATGGAAATTACCCTGCCATCCAATGCATATTCTTTTCCGAGCCCATCTTCTAAATTTTCTTTGAACGGAACCGATTTTATCCGATTTCCAGCAGCATCAAATTCATTGCTCCAACCTGATTTCAGATTGTCCACAAATTTCGTTTCCACCAACACATTGTTTTCTGCTGTCGCCCCATAAATCCGTTCAAATCCCTGTTTCTTGCCTCGTTCATATTCGATGGATTGAATCTTATTTCCCAGGGAATCGAAGAACAGCCATTCACCATTCAATTCGTGACCAACCCGACTTCCTTGGCTTTTTAAGATTCCATTGGGATGATAATTCAGCCATTGTCCTTCTGGTTTTCCGTTGATGATGCATCCTTCACTTGCTTTGTTTCCGTTTGGAAAGGTATAAACCGTCCACTCACAATTCGCGGGATTTTCTTGTCCCAACGAGAAGGTTGTCATCAACAAGGATAACAATAGTATTCTTCTTTTCTTAGAAAATAGAACTATCGTAGTAGGGCTGTTCATACTGTGAGTAAACCGTTTGATTTTCTTCTGCGAATTGTGTTTTTCACATTTTGCAATGTGTTCTGCACAGCTATTGGGATAAAAATACTCCTGAAAACAGGAGAATAGCGTGGTTATACACAATGATTGAAAACATCAATGTTGAATATCTTTTGGTGAATCGCTTTGTCTATAATGTGGTATTTCATGATGAAAAATGAACGTGAAAAATGAGGTCAAATTGCTTGCTTTTCTTGCGCTTGGTCTGCTTACCACCTTTAGTGCAATTAACCTAATTCAGTTGTTTTAAAGTTGTGAACCGGTTTCAATCGGTATGAACAGGTTGCTTGTTAATTAACTTGCTCCCAAAATCAACGACATGCGCATTTCAATTGGAGGAGACCACGCGGACCCCAGCCTCAAAAAGGTACTCATAGAACACTTGGGAAACAAGAATATTGAAACGATAAACAGAGGAACAGACACAAGTGATAGTGTCGATTATCCGGATTTTGCGCATGCCGTTGCTACAGATGTTTCGGAGGGTGAGGTGGATTGTGGAATTTTGATTTGTGGATCGGCGAATGGAGTAGCAATGACCGCAAACAAACACCAAAAAGTTCGCGCTGGCTTGGCTTGGAATACTGAAGTGGCTCGTTTGGTGAAGCAACACAACAACGCAAATGTCCTATGCATTCCTGCACGATTTGTTTCTCATCCTCAGGCAATTGAAATCCTGAATGCTTTTTTGGACGAGCAATTTGAAGGGGGTCGCCATGCGCGTCGTGTAGGTAAAATAGCGTGTTCTTTGGTGTTTTTATTGGCGTCTACGTTGGGACTGTTGAATGCCCAAACATCAGAATTGGCTGCACCGGAGGTGTATGCAAGTTCGATATTAGCAGAGGATTTGAAGAGCCATTTAATGGTGATAGCGAGCGATGCTTTTGAAGGGCGAGAGACAGGTGAACCCGGTGCGGAAAAAGCAGCAGCTTACATCGCGAGTCATTTCGAATCTGTAGGTATTGCACCGTTCGACGGCAAAACATATTATCAAGATGTGCCCTTGGTTCGATCTCAAATACAAGGAGGAACAGCGGTTGTCGCTGGGAAGTCATTGGTTTTTTTAGAAGAGTTCTTGTTTTATCCAGGAATCAGGGATGGCTCGATGGCAAACCTTCCCATGGTTGCTATTGCCGACACTGCGGAATGGCCGGATGTAACCGGCATGGCGGTGGTCATTCAGGCGGAATCAAAGGAAGGTGAAACCAACTGGCAAAGAGGGTTGAACGATGCACGCATCAAAGCAAGCGAGAAAGGCGCACGTGCCGTGATCGTGGTAGGCGACGACCTGTCGACACTGCGCAGCCGCATGAAGCCGTGGTTGATGCGAAAATCCATGACGCTGGATCGCTCGAAATCATTGGAAGGCGATGGTACGCGTATTCCTACCTTTTTGGTTTCCGCAGCTTCAACATCCAATTGGTGGAAGGGATCCGCGCTTAAGTCTTGGAAAAAATGGACGAAGGCGCAGAGAAAGGGAAAGACCCTAGCTTCTTGTGTGTTGCCTGAAGCCACTTGGAGCTTCGAGCTGTTGCGGGAAGAAGAGCACATTGTCTCTCAGAATGTCTTGGGCTACATTCCCGGTAGAGATTCTGTTTTAGCAGAGGAACTTGTGGTGATTACATCACACTATGATCACGTGGGCATCATAGATGGGGAAATCCACAACGGAGCGGACGACGATGGTTCAGGAACCGTGACGGTCTTGGAGCTGGCTGAGGCATATATGAAGGCTGTAAGAGAAGGAAATGGACCACGAAGAAGTGTTTTGCTCATGACCGTGGTTGGAGAGGAAAAAGGATTGCTTGGCAGCGAGTGGTATGCAGACCACCCGATTTGGCCGTTGGAGAATACGGTAGCCAATTTGAATGTGGACATGATCGGTCGGGTGGACGAAGCACACGATGATGACAACCGTTATGTGTACTTAATTGGCTCAGACAAACTCTCTTCAGAGCTGCATGCCATCAGCGAAGAAGCCAACACAAAGCACACCAAATTGGCGTTGGATTACACGTTTAACGCCCCTGATGATCCCAATCGTTTTTACTACCGATCGGATCACTACAACTTCGCCAAAAACAACATACCGGTGATTTTCTATTTCAGCGGCGTTCATGAAGATTACCATCGTCCTGGCGACGATCCTGAGAAGGTTATGTACGGCAAGACAGCAGAAATCGGACGGCTGATTTTTCACACGTCATGGAAACTTGCCAATCAAGACAAAAGGATTGAAGTGGACAGGGTCAACGATTTTCCAACGAAGTAAAACCGTTCAGTTGGTCTTGGAAACGCTTTTTTTCCATGGTATAACGCTCACCGGTTGCAGGCCCATTAAACCCAGAGTGAACCATTACGTCGTTGCCTCGAATGAATAAAGTGGTCGGAAAACTGATGACCCGGTCCAAAAAAGGAAAAGCGTCTGCTGCGCTTTTTTTGCTCGCCTTTCCGCCAAGAAACAGCTCCCAATCAAGGTTGAGTTCAGCTGAAAAAGCGTCGAGCCTTTCATAAGATGAAACGGGGTTCGTGTCCCGTTCGAAGGCGACAGAAAGAAAGCGCGATTGAGGGTTGTAAAGCTCATGCAGCAACCGAACTTCATCCATGCAATTGGGACACCAGGTACCCAGAATATCCAGCACAATAAGTGAATCAGAACGCAGTGAGATTGAACTGCGGTTGCCCGCCCGATCAACGACGGATACACGCAAGTCTTCATCAGGCACCACCAGGGATTGCATGGGGCTTTGGTCCGGAGCGGGTGCTGCGGATGCAGCGCGCCAGGTGGTGTGATAATGATTCCCGCTATAGAAATGTCCACCCACCCAATTCCCGTCCTGTAGCGAAGCGGTAAAAACGAATAAGTGCGCTCCATCAAACGTTTGAAGCTGCAACGCATTGCCCACCACGGTTCCCGCGAGGTAGCGGTAGTCTCCCGTTGGGGTGCGTATCGTGGCCCGCACCGCTCCACCTTCGGCGGTGAGGTCCAATTGGGAGCCCGGAGAATCGCTCGAGTCTTCACCAAACCACACATCCCACGTACCGGTGGGAATTGCTAGCGGCTCGATTGTCGCTTGAGCGCTGGCGGATGTGGGCAAAACCTGTATAGGAACACGGTAAGAGCCGGGCGGGTTGCGCAAAGAGTCCACCCAATGACCGCGATAAGAATCATTCTTTTGATCCTTGTGCAGCACCCAGCTCCCGTTGAAAACAGGAACCTTCCAGGTCGAATCATTCAGCGGAGTGAGCGTGACAACTTCATCCCCATTGTACAAAGACCACACCGCACCTTCGCGCGACCCAAGAAACGAAGCGGTGACGCTATCGTTCAGGACGAACTCAACAGAGGTGCCATGCGAAACAGGAAGTTGAGAGGAGCGAGACGCATCCCCACACCCTGCCACAGCAAGGCTAAAAAACACGAGAAAAGCAACCCCCGTATGCATGTAACGCATCAACCTAAGTCAAACTTAATTCCTTGCGCGAGCGGAAGCGAAGCGCCGTAATTGACCGTGTTGGTTTGGCGACGCATGTAGGCTTTCCAGGCGTCAGATCCAGATTCACGCCCCCCTCCGGTTTCTTTTTCACCGCCAAACGCCCCGCCAATTTCGGCACCAGAAGTACCAATGTTGACATTGGCAATGCCACAATCTGACCCTGCAGCGGACAGGAACAATTCGGCTTCCCGAACGCTGTTGGTCATGATTGCAGACGATAGACCTTGCGCAACGCCATTTTGCAGCGCAATAGCCTCTTCCAGGGTGTCGTAAGGCATCATATAAAGCAACGGTGCGAACGTCTCGTGCTGTACGATTTGCATGTCGTTTGTGGCTTCAGCAATGGAAGGCGTCACATAGCAACCGCTTTCATACCCAGGCCCTTCGAGTAACCCTCCCTCCACGACAAACGAACCACCTTGATCTTTTACGGCTTGCAGGGCATTGAGGTAGGTGTCAACAGCGTCGCGGTCGGTCAGCGGGCCGACGTGGTTGGACTCATCCAAAGGGTTTCCAATTTTCAATTGACCATAAGCACTACTCAAGACATTCTTGACTTGGTCGTATACGGATCGATGAATAATTAACCTTCGGGTGGATGTACAGCGCTGACCACACGTGCCGACAGCACCGAATACTGCAGCGGGAACTACCATTTCGAGATCGGCATCTGGAGCAATGATGATTGCGTTGTTTCCACCAAGCTCAAGCAAAGCGCGCCCGAGTCGAGCACCAACCGTTTCGCCAACCGACTTCCCCATGCGTGTGCTGCCGGTGGCGCTCACAAGTGGAATGCGCTTATCAGCACTCATCATCTGTCCAATATCTGCCATTCCATTCACAACACAAGACAGTCCCTGAGGGACATCATTGGCCGCTGCAACATCGTTCCAGATGTGTTGACACGCAATTGAGCAAAGTGCACTTTTTTCAGACGGCTTCCAGACGCAAGCGTCTCCGCTGATCCAAGCCAAAGCAGTGTTCCACGCCCAAACAGCAACAGGGAAGTTGAAAGCGGAAATAATACCGACCACACCAAGCGGGTGGTACTGCTCGAACATGCGGTGTTCGGGTCGCTCAGAATGCGTGGTCATTCCGTACAGCTGACGACTCAAGCCAACAGCGAAATCACAGATGTCAATCATCTCCTGCACTTCACCCAACCCTTCTTGCAGGGACTTTCCCATTTCATAGCTGACCAATGCACCCAAGGCGTCTTTCTTCACACGCAGGGCGTCACCAAATTGCCGTACAACTTCTCCGCGTTTGGGTGCGGGCACAGTCTTCCACTCGTGGAATGCTTTTTGGGCTGCGGTGATAGCGCGCTCATATTCGTCCGCGGTAGCGCTCGACAAGGAGGCGATTTTTTTTCCATCAACCGGAGAGATGGAATCAATGGTTGGGCCCGATCCAAACGATTCGGTTCCAATCATGACGCCGTGATTGTGATCTTGGATGTTGAGGGTGCTAAGGATGCTTTGAATGTCCATGGTTGGTTTTTTTTCGTGGTGCAAAGGTAATGTCCTTGGCACGAAGACCCACTCATTTAAACAACTGATAATCAACTACTTGTAATTATTCATTATCAGAGGGCGCTCGTACAGTAGGATTGGTTTTGCGTTTCAACGCAATA
>DLQB01000142.1:7389-9939 GCA_002477505.1 Flavobacteriales bacterium UBA7443 | reverse complement strand
CCAGCGTATATCGCCCTCAATGCGAATGGAAAATTGAACCAAGGAAGGCTTGATTTCATGTATACCATCACGGAACCCGAAGGCATTCAAAATTTGCCTTGGGTCGAAATGCGCGTGGGATGCGATGCAATGCCGGAAGGTGACTCGGCCTTGGTGCGCATCGAACACCATTGGGCTGCACCAGATCAAGGGCCTGTCGAACCGTATGTGGACCAACTCAGCAACACCCACTTTTGGGTGGTTGACGGCATCTGGCCGGAAGGAACGCTGCTCGACGCACGCATCCAATATTATGGAAATACCCCCGACGGGCTGGATTACGATTTGTACGGCGACACCGAAGCCAATGGATTTCTGGCTTGGAGACCCGACGCAAGTTCGCCTTGGCAAGAGTGCCCGGCGTATGAATGGCAGCCCGGATCACTCACCAACGGTGCCGGACTGTTTCGAGTGTCAGACTTAAAGAAAGGGCAATATGCCTTTGCCAAAGGCGACGTCTCTGCAAATGTTGCAGAAGTCGAAATCACAGGATTAACCCTGTGGCCAAATCCCACATCTGAAACGCTCAATATCTCCTCGACCGCGGGCATTTCCGCTTTCCAAATTTTCAACGCAAAGGGCCAGCAAGTTGCCAATGTATCCAATACCAGTGCATCCAATGCCTTGACAATTGACGTCAGTGCGTGGGCGAAAGGATGGTACGTATTCGAGAACGTTCGAGGCGATTCGCAACGCTTTATGGTCGAGTGACCGGCATGCGCTTGACACGACCGCGGCCTGCAAGCCAAGCGGTTTCACCCTTGGGATCAAACCGCACAGTGTAGAAGGATGAGTCCGCCTCGGTGGTCCAGGTTTCTCCTGCATCCCATGATTGACTCACGCCCGGAATGCCAACTGCCCATATGCCTTGGCAACTGGAATTGGGGACAAATTGCACGCTTGAACGGTAACCGGGACCGTCATTGGGCGTTAATAATTCCCACTGCAAGCCGCCATCGTTTGAGACAATCTTATTGGCTGAATTGTCCTCCATTTCCTCCCAGTTTCCTCCCCACGCCATCCCTACATTTCCTTCATCAGGGCATCGAGCGACACTGAACATTCCGGTCATGGCGCCCCCTTGCATGATTGGCGTGTTGGAGACTGACCAATTCTTCCCACGATCCGAAGAATAGTATAGGCGGGACGAAACCCCTCCCGAAGCCATCCAAACCTCATCATCCTGGATGACCAAATTGCCATTGGAGGCCGCAAAAGCCGCTTCCTTTTGGCCCGATGCTGCCGTGGCCACTTGCGGCAATTCGGAACAGTCCAAAAGGTTCCATTGCCGTCCTCCGTCCCGGGTAATGAGCACGCTGAGGCATTCCGCTGTCGCATCTCCCATGGCCAAGCCTTCTTGATCATCCCAAAACGCCATGCTGTCGAAAAAGATGGCCGGATCCTTATTCACGTAAACGGAATCCCAAATGGCCCCATCCAAATCGCGGCGAAACAACACGGCAGGCGAAGCGATGGTCAATGCAAATGCCGCCTCATTGGTCACTGCTATGGATCGAAAAGCCGGCAAGGTGCCGTCACTCAACCGCAAGGTGTCCACCTGCCAAGACGCGCCATCGTCCATGGAATGGCCCACCAAACCGTTTGCACCCGCCCACCAAATGCCCTGTTCAGCCGTGACCTCAAGAGCACGAATGCTGCTTTCAAACTCCCAAACCAATGGTTTGGGAGGGTCTGCGGGGGTGCAGCTGAAAAATAGAGCCGTTGCCAATCCAATGCCGATCAACGTGATTCTCATTCCTCTTGTTTCTTTGGTTCCGCCCATTGCAAGGAACGCACGACGGCTTCTGCCTCGCGCATGTACTCGCGCTTGTCAAAATAAGGTGCATAGGTATAGCCCTCGACCGTGACCAATTCCCCCGAACGTTCATCCAAAACAGTCAAGCTGTAAAACGGACCGCCCATGTAGTTGTTCTCAATCCTCCATAAACCGCGCAATTCAGAGGCAAATTGTCCGTTGAAGACGGTTTCTTCGTAGGAAGGGATGTACCGCATTTCAGTGGTCATGTACGAACCTTTTGTTGGGCCGGGAAGATGCGCACGCATGATGGCGTTTCGTTTGTCCAAACGGGCTTGCATTGAAAATTGCTGATCCGACGTGTAAGGCTCCCGATAAACCACGAACCCTTGCTGTACGTCATGATTATCCCCCCCTTTCATTCGTGTCAATTGCCGATCAATCCAACCCATTTCATCGTTTTTTTTAGCCCAACGCGCATCCCTCGGCAAGGTGAGTTCCAGGTGCATGCGTTCCGCCAGTTCGGCCTTGATCACCTCATTTTCATCCAGCGCCATCAATCGCCCAAAACGATCAACTTCCGTCCGATGTAAAATGCTTCGCATCTCCGCTCCGCGTTCCGCCAACGCAAGAGCCAGGCCGGCTGAGGTGCGTGCGGCCCCTTCTATGTATATCTGATTGCGCGCATATTTCTCACGGTAAATCGAAACGTTTGGAACTTGTGTGTCCACCCGATCGGCCAACTCCAAATCAAT
>DLQB01000142.1:0-7283 GCA_002477505.1 Flavobacteriales bacterium UBA7443 | reverse complement strand
GTTCTCGCAGACGACAACGATTTCGCCTGAAGCGCCTACCTTTCCAGGCAGCGCATAGCGCGCGCCTTCTTGGCTTCCGCAACCGCCAATCACCAGCAAAGCGAGAAGCCATGTCGCTTTAATAGCTCTTGGGATTGGCATGGATGAGGAGTTTTTGACCAATCTTAATCATCGATCCTGATAAATCATTCCATTCGCGCAATTGCCGCACGCTCACGCCATATCGATCCGCGATCTTGCCCAAAACATCACCGCTTTTGACCCGATACGTCACCGGCTCAGGAACAAACACAATTTCCGGCGTCAACTCAGGTTTGTAATTGCTCACACTGTCCTGAAGTGCTAAAAAGGCGGGAATTTTGGACGAAGGGAGCACCAATGGCCAGTGTTCCACCGTCGCCGGAATCACATCCAAACGGTACATCGGATTGAGGTGTGCCACGTCCGATTGCTTGACTCCAACCGCCTGAGCAATTTGATCGAAACGCAATACTTCATTGACCATCACAGTATCAACGAACGCGTGCGGAGGACGAATATCGATGGGATAAATGTTATGCTCTGCGTGATATTCCATGAGATAAACCACAGCCATGAATGCCGGAACATAGTTGCGCGTTTCCCGTGGCAAATAAAACCGGATTTCCCAGAAATTCCGCTTTCCCCCGCTCCGGCGAATGGCGCGGTTCACGTTGCCCGGTCCGGCATTGTAAGCAGCTAATGCCAAATACCAATCTCCATAGGTCTTGTACAATTTGGAAAGAAAGACGCAAGCGGCCTCTGAACTGCGGTACGGATCTCGTCGTTCATCGATGTAAGAATCAATCCGCAATCCCTGGTATTTGGCCGTAGCATACATGAATTGCCAGAGACCTCGCGCCCCAGCATGAGAGCGCGCGGTGGGATTCAATCCGCTCTCCACCACCGGCAAATACTTCAATTCCATTGGCAAATCATGCCGATCCAAAGCCTGTTCAAATATTGGGAAGTACGCAGGTGCTCTGCCCAACATTGTACCGAGGTGCTTTCGCCTTTTGCTCGCATAAAACCGAACCCTTGAGTGAACTACGGGGTTCCAGTCCAAGTCCAAAGGCGAGGCTGCGCTCAAGACAGCCATTCGACGTTTCAGTTCAGCGGTATCCAATTGAGGAACCTCATCCTCCGCAAAATCCCGAATGTTCAGAAGAAGAGTATCCGATGAAACGCAGTGATGAGTACTGAGCCATTCGAGCCAATCCAACTCATGATCAAACAGAGCTGTATCCAATCCCACAGCTCCCACAGGAGCGGAATCAACAATGGGAGCAGGAATCGAATCCTGGCCCGTGCAATGCGCAGCCCATGCCATTCCAAGCGAAAGCAACGCAATCTTCATTCTCCGCACGCTGGCTATTCTTTCTCCTCTTTGTCGCTATCGGATTCAGGATTCGTTGCATCCTTGAATTCCTTTACGCCTTTGCCCAGTCCCTTCATGAGTTCTGGAATCTTTCTCCCTCCAAAAAGAAGCAACACAATCAGTGCGATGACAATAATTTGACCTGGTCCTACGGCTCCCATGATGCAATGTTTTGTGCGAATTTCAGAAGAAAATATCAATTTCAGCCCAGTCCAAGGCGGACGTTACCAACATCACAGACGGCAATTGTCGATGAGGCGCACTCCTGACACAACAGCCGCCACGATCGCAAAAGCTCCTTTCGGCACCTCATTGCCCTTCAACACCTCAAAACTTTCTCCGTTTACCGCGTCAAAATACTCCAATTGGATGTGTTCATTCTCAGACAAAGCCTTGCGGTTTGCCTCCACTGCGCTTCCAATAGAGTTCTGGGTGTCCGCTGCCTGCGCCACGTTCAGCAGGGCTTCGTGAAGCTTCAAAGCATGGACTCGACCCTCCTTGGGAATGCGCACATTTCGACTGCTCAAAGCTAGGCCATCCGCATCACGAATCAACGGGCATCCGACAATTCGGATGGAAGGAAACTCCAACCTTGCCAGGTGCCGAATGACGGCCAATTGTTGCAAGTCCTTCTCGCCGAAGAATGCCATTTGCGGCTGCACAATGTTGAAAAGCCGCCGAACCACCGTCACTACGCCATCGAAGTGACCTGTTCGCTTTTCACCTTCAAAAACGCGCGTAAGCGAGCCGTAATCCGAGGTTTCAGCGTGCGCACTATCGCCATAGATATTTTTCACCTCAGGCAGAAACACCACATCTACTCCTTCAGAACGCGCAAGCTCAAGATCCGGTTCGATGGTAGACGGATAATTCGAATAATCTGAGGAATCATTGAACTGCGTAGGGTTCACAAAAATGCTCAAGACCACCAGTTTTGATTCAGTCCTCGCTTGTCGCAGCAGCGAAGCATGGCCCGCATGCAAGGCTCCCATGGTTGGAACAAAACCAACATTTATGCCCTTCAGCCGATGAGGCTGTAGAAAATCGTCCAGCTCCCTTTTGCCGTGTATAACAACCATATGAATCAGTCTAAAGCGCCTGTTTACTTGGATTATTCGCCGAAAATACGTATATTTGAGAGTCTGTTGAACTAACCAATTTACTGGCCTCATGGAGAAAGCAAGAATCCTCTACATATCGCAACATATTGTTCCATTTTTGCCAGCTACCCAAATGAGTTCAGTCAGCAGAAATTTGCCTCAAGGAGTGCATGAAAAAGGTAGAGAGATCCGTGTTTTCACTCCACGATTTGGAAAAATCAACGAACGCCGGCACCAGCTGCATGAGGTAATCCGATTGTCCGGCATGAACCTAAATGTCGACGATACCGATCACCCGCTGGTCATCAAAGTCGCATCCATCCCTACGGCTCGAATGCAGGTTTACTTCATCGACAATGAAGAATACTTCAAGCGCAAAGCCGTTCTGCACGATGCAAAGGACAAGATGTTCGAAGACAACGATGAGCGGAGCATCTTCTTCGTTAGAGGTGTTCTGGAAACCGTGAAAAAACTTGGATGGGCCCCGGATATTATTCACTGCAACGGATGGATGACCAGCTTAGCACCCCTCTACTTGAAGCAGGTCTTCAATAAAGATCCATACTTCGCTGAGAGCAAAGTGATTTGCAGCATCTACGACGAAGGGTTTGAGGGAAGTTTAGATGCAAGAATGGCAGAAAAAATGAAGGCTGATGGCTTGAGCGAAGAGTCATTGGAGCCCATTGCCACTCCTACTTTTGACGCCTTGAACAACTTGGCCATTGCGCATGCTGATGGATTGATCGTAGGGTCTGAAAACATCAGTGATGCTACGATGGACGCGATGAAAGCGACCGGATTGCCCATGCTCAACTATCACGGTGAAGAGGGTTATGTCGGCGATATAAACAATTTTTACGATTCGATTTTGGAGGGAAAGGCTGAGGCTGTCTCGTAATTGTTGAACTTCGCGGCATGTTGAAACTCATCGCCGGAACGCACGCGGCAGTCTGGGCTAGTATAGGAGGGATAGCCATCCTCGCAGGATGTAAACGACCCGATACGGAAGTGGGGCTCGAATACGCACAGGACGATTTGCTCACGCTTTACCAAACGGATACCATTGCAATGGAATTCGTCACGGTGCGAGAGGATAGCCTAGAGACAGGCGGCGGACCTGCCAGAGGATTGAGCACTGCCATTTTGGGAAACATGGAGCACCCAAAGTTTGGTATGCACTCCGCTGGGTTTGTCACTCAATTGCGGCTCATTGAACCGGATTTTGACTTTGGCGAAGCACCGACCATTGACAGCGTCTATCTCTCCTTGCGATACACCGGAGCCTCCTACGGCGAACTCAGCCCCCAGGCCGTTCAAGTTTACGAATTGGCGGATACGTTGAGCGCAGACACCAGTTATTATTCCAACCAGTCCTTTCCTCACGTAGAAGAAGCGCTTGTAGATGCGACACAGCAGCCAACGGTTCTCAATCCTGGCCAAAGCCTCTACCTAGGTGATGACACGCTCGCGCCGCAAGTCCGAATCTACCTCAACAATGATTTTGGACAGCGTCTTCTGGATGCCGGGGCCGAAGTGTACGATTCGAATCAATCTTGGAATGAGTATTTCCCAGGCATCAAGGTGTTGCCCGATCCCACAATGGGTGGTTCTGGTGCAGTGGGCATCGATATCAGCAGCGGGATCAGTAAAATGACCCTGCACTTTCACAACACCACTGATACCACGGTTTTCGAATTTAATATCAGCACGCTGTGCGTACGGAACAACTTGTTTTCCCACAGCTGGTACCCGCCTTTTCAAGCATTGGATGAACCGATGATCGCTTCTGTTCCCGGCAACGAAATCGCCGGAGTGTTTTCTGGAGCAGGCCTCAAAACACGCATTCGTTTTCCGGAACTCATGGAGTGGAATGAACAACGGGACGAGGACCGTGCTGTGCACAAAGCAGAACTGTTTTTACCGGTTGCTCCTGAAAACAATGATGCCCGCTATCCCATTCCTACCGATCTTTTCATCCTGACCGAAAATGAAGACGGACAAGCGATTTCAACCCCGGATCAAAACTCCATTGGATTGAACATCAATGGCAATTACGATCCCGTCGAACAAGCGTACCGGTTCAATATTTCCCAAACTTTCCAAGGCATGCTGAATGGCACACTCGCCAGCGATGACCTGTACGTTGTAGCTTCCCGTGGTGGAATTTCACTGGCCGGAGTGCGCTTGAATGGGCCAGATGCGGAAACACCCCTAACGGATACAACGGGTGTTCGTCGAGACGCCCGTATTGTTGTGACATGGAGCGAATGATTCGTTTCGTATTTTTGTTAGGATAAATCTCAAGGCGACATGTGTGGAATTGTAGGATACATCGGTGAAAAGGACGCGTTTCCTATCATCATCAAAGGGTTGCAGCGCCTGGAATACCGGGGCTATGACAGCGCTGGAGTCGCCTTGCAACAGGACAACGACGAACTCACTGTTTACAAAAAAAAGGGAAAGGTCCAAGACCTCCTTGATTTCGTAGGCGACGCTGACACTTCCGGATCCAGTGGGATTGGGCACACACGGTGGGCTACCCATGGACCGCCCAACGATGTCAATGCACACCCCCACACGGCTCGGCTCGGACGACTCTCTATCATTCACAATGGCATCATCGAGAACTACGAAGCGCTTCGTAAAAGTTTAGAAGCCAGTGGTCATGCCTTTGTCAGTGACACTGACACGGAAGTCCTGATTCATTTGATCGAAGAGGTTCAAAACCGGACCGATTCAACGATTTGTGAAGCGATTCAAATTGCATTGCGCGAAGTCGAAGGAGCTTATGCCATTGTCGTAATGGACGCCAGTATGCCTAATTTGCTGGTGGCGGCGCGAAAGTCGAGTCCGCTGGTCATTGGTGTTGGCGCCGAAAATGAATACTTCGTTGCTTCTGACGCTACCCCGATTGTAGAATACACTCAAAACGTCATCTACTTGGACGACGAAGAAGTGGCGGTCATGCATCGGGAAGAGGGATTGATCATCCGCAACTTGGACAATGTCAAGATTACGCCCGAAGTGCATGAGTTGGAGTTGCAAATCGAAGCCATCGAAAAGGGCGGCTTCGACCATTTCATGCTCAAAGAAATCTTTGAGCAACCCAATTCCATTCATGATTCATTCCGAGGCCGGATGAGCATCCAGCGAAACGAAATCAAATTATCGGGCATCGACCAACACTGGAAACGATGGGAAGGCGCACAACGCATCCTGATCATTGCTTGCGGGACGAGCTGGCATGCTGGTTTGGTGGCTGAATACTTGTTCGAAGATTTTGCCCGAATCCCGGTTGAAGTGGAATACGCCTCAGAGTTTCGGTACCGGAATCCCATCATCCGCTCCGACGATGTCGTCATTGCCATATCCCAATCCGGCGAAACAGCCGATACGCTTGCTGCCATTCGCTTGGCGAAAGAACAAGGAGCTCATGTATTCGGCATTTGCAATGTAGTAGGCTCAAGCATTGCGCGGGAAACAGACAGTGGGGCATACACCCACGCCGGACCCGAAATTGGCGTTGCATCAACCAAAGCCTTCACGGCCCAGTTGACCGTGCTTACTTTGATTGCGATGCACGTAGGCCAGCGCAATGGCAACCTTTCAAGCAAGCGCTTCAGTCGCCTCCTCGTTGAGTTGAATTCCATTCCTGAAAAGGTTGAACAGCTGCTCAAACAAGATGCAAAAATCAAAGAAATAGCGGTCAAATTTCAGCACAACGAAAATGCACTCTATTTGGGGCGAGGTGTGAACTTCCCCGTGGCACTCGAAGGTGCGCTGAAGCTGAAAGAAATTAGTTACATCCATGCAGAAGGATATCCGTCTGCCGAAATGAAACATGGTCCCATTGCTTTGATCGACGAAGAAATGCCCGTATTCTTCGTGGCTACAGCGGACGACGTTTATGAAAAAGTGGTTTCAAATGTTCAAGAGGTCAAAGCGCGAGGCGGCCGGTTGGTAGCATTGGTCACTTCCGGCAACAGCGACTTGAAATCCTTAGCTGAATTCGTCATCGAAATCCCCAAGTGTGATCAGGCATTGGCGCCTTTATTGACGACCATTCCGCTCCAGTTGTTGAGTTACCATATTGCCGTCCTGCGCGAATGCAATGTGGATCAGCCACGAAATCTAGCGAAATCCGTTACGGTCGAATGAGGCAAAAGAGAATTTGAAAACGAAAAAGATCCATTGATCAGGGTTCTAAGATCATGTTCTTGAATGGCCCTAGGGGCTCTTCCGGGGACAATACGCCTCCAAAAAAACAAGGCTGAACGCCTCAGGCACTGATGAGATCATTCGAATCCAATCCCCCTAAGCCCATCAACATCCTATCCGTCATGCGTTACACTTTTGCCTTCATCCTTTTTTTCGGCGCGCTATCGACTCAAGCGCAAAACGTGTTTTCCGCCCAATATGCGAATCAAGCCGACGTAGCTGTTTTTGTCGTTGACTACGAAAATCAGTGCGACTTAAAAGTGTTCAAGGTCGACTATGCCAACCAAGCGAAAGGAAACGAGGGATTGTGGTATTTCGTGGATTACGCCAACCAAGCGGATCATAAAATCTTCTTCGCGGAGTACGGAAACCAAAGTGATTTGAAAATCTTTTTTGTGCCGTACAAGAACCAGGCTGGCTGGCGCAACAAGTCCAAACAGCACCTGTTGTATTGATTCGTTGCTGGAATGGGTTTAATCCAGTTCCCGGCCCAACGCTTCCAACCGATCCAAGATTGAAGTGGACACAGCTTCGGTAGTGAATGGATTTTGAAAGGTGCAGCGCAACCA
>DLQB01000061.1 GCA_002477505.1 Flavobacteriales bacterium UBA7443 | reverse complement strand
TCGCAAGCCGGACATATCGAGCCCCCACAATCGATCAATTCTTCTCCATTGTTGAGAATACCATCGTAACAGTTTTCAGGAATCAAATTGTCATCGTTCAAACAACCGCTGACAACAGCGAGCATTAAGATAAGCGCAGAAGCGAGAGCAAATTTTGAAGATTTCATTTTCGTAAATCGATTTTGACTGAGCATTTGCAATTTCATTGTCCTAAATTAGGCAGTGCAAGATAAGTTAGACGCAATTACCCTTTTACCTTTTTCATCAAAACGATGAAAGGCTTGACGGGGAAGTTACACAAAACCGCAACCACTGTCCTTTCATCATGACCGTATCTCAACAGTTGAATGATAGCTCTTGGGTTGTAAAACCCCAGCCTGATCAAACGGCAGTCGCGCACCTGATGAACAACGCTGGACTTACTCCATTGGTTGCTTCGCTTCTCATTCAGCGCGGACTAAAAGAACCTGAGGAAGTGCTTGGCTTCCTGAATCCTGCGTTGTCCGCGATGCATCACTCGATGCTGATGAAGGACATGCGGGAGGCCGTCCATCGCCTCCATCAAGCCATTGAAGACGAGGAGCGCATTTTGATTTATGGCGATTATGACGTCGATGGCACAACATCTGTTGCCATGGTCGCGAGTTACCTTGAAGGGGTTGGAGGCCAAGTCGAAACGTACATTCCACATCGCTACAACGAAGGGTATGGGGTCAGCATGGAGGGCGTGCGGTATGCTTCAGAAAACCGATTCTCCTTGATGCTTACGTTGGACTGTGGGACCAAGGATTTTGATTCTCTGGCGGATGCCGCGGACCGGGGCATTGATGTCATCATTTGTGATCATCACTTGCCTGAAGCAACATTGCCCGCAGCTTTTGCCGTTCTCAACCCAAAACGATCGGACTGTCCTTACCCTTTCAAAGAGCTTTCCGGTTGCGGTGTGGCATTTAAATTGCTCCAATCATTGGCACATCTGATGGATTTACCTGAGAGTGGTATTTATGAAGAGTTGGACTTGGTGGCCATCAGTATTGGCGCGGATTTGGTTGAGCTCCAAGGTGAGAACCGCATCATGGCCTCGCAAGGATTGAAACAATTGCGCAAGCGGCAACGACCTGGAATCTTAGCCTTGTTGCGGGCAGCAGACATCCACCAAGCACCGCAAACCATTCGTGATATCAGCTTTACCCTCGGTCCGCGAATCAATGCCGCAGGAAGGATGGATCACGCGCAGCGTGTCGTGGATTTATTAATGGAAAAACGGGAGTCCCGCGCCGCAGAAGTTGCACGGGAAATCGAAGAGATGAATCAACAACGGCGGGAAGTGGACGAAGAGACCACGGCGAGCGCCTTGAAACAGCTTGAAACAAGTGCTTCAGATTCCTTTGTAAACCTTGTTCACGGCAAAGACTGGCACCGAGGAGTAGTTGGCATCGTCGCCAGCAGAATGATCGAGCAACGCTACCGGCCATCCATTGTTTTATCGGAAGAGAACGGAGCACTGATTGGAAGTGCGCGTTCAGTTCATGGCGTGGATATTCACCAAGCCTTGGAGTCATGCGAAGACCTGCTCCAACAATTTGGCGGGCACCCCATGGCCGCTGGGCTTAGTCTTAAGGTGGAACAATTGGCGGAATTCAAAAAACGAATCAATGATGCCATCGCGCTGCAGTTAAACAATGTTCTGCCCAAGCCGCTTGTGCGCTGCGATCGAGAAGTACACATCAGCGAGCTGTCTCTAGAAGCTTGGAAAGAGCTTCAACAATTGGAGCCCTTTGGCCCCGGCAACCCTACGCCTGTCTTTATCCTGAAAAACGTCGTCTGTGTGCGGCCACCACGGACTATTGGCAATCAAGGTCGCCACCTAAAAATCACCGTAGAGGATGCTACAGGCGACTTTCCGACCATCGACGCGATTGGCTGGAATATGGGCGACTTGGCCCCGCACATCAAACAAAATATGCCCGTAGACATTGCATTCACATTGGTCAAAAACACGTGGAAGCCTCGCGGCTGGCAGAACCGAACAGAGTTGAACCTTCACCTGAAAGCAATTCGGAAGGCCGACGCTGACCTGCCCGAATCAAGGGACTAATCGTTCTGAAGCTTTGTCACGAGCCCGAGTGAATCGGAGCGAAGGTGCAAGTCGCGCTGAGGAAATGGGATTGTGATTCCACTTGCGCGGAAGGCTTGGTCGATTTTGAAACGAACGTTACTCGAAATGAGTTTGCGTTGCCAAGGCTCTGACACCCAGAAGAAGACGCTGAACTGCAAACCTGAGTCAGCGAAATCGGTAAACAAGACGCCAACTTCCTCCTTTCGGATCACGCCCTTCTCGCTTTTTGCAGCTTCCAACAAGATCCTTTTCACTGCATCGAGGTCAGTGCCGTATGCGACACTTACTTCCACCTGAAGCATGGTAGATTCTTCGCCTTGAGTAAAATTTCGAACGGTTTGTCCCGAGATGAGGCCATTGGGCATCACAATCAAATTGCCGTAACGCGTCACCACCCGCGTTGAACGGAGATCAATCCGCTCCACCCGAACGAGCATCCCATCCACTTCGAGCTCATCTCCGACACGAACACCACCCTCAAACAACAAAACGAAACCGGAAACAACGTCATTGAAAAAATTCTGTAATCCTATACCCACACCCACCAACAGCGCCGCAGAGCCAAACCACAATGCCTGCAAATCCACACCGGCCGTTTCCAAAGCAATCACCACTCCCAAAGTATAAATGACCGTTCGGAGCAGTCGCATGATCATAAAGCGAGTGCCTTCCTCCATGCTTGATGCCTTGAAAATGCGTCTGAGCGCTGCACGAATCGCCCAAAACACGACTTGCGCCACTGCGAGGATGGCCACAATTTGGAGCATAGACCCCAATGTAAAATGATGATCCCCCAAATGGAATCCAGAACTTAAAATCTCCTTCATGGGTGCAGCATTAGGGTAGAATAGCGACGCCGAAATAACTGGCAATTTTTGTTTTTTGAAGGTCGAGTGATTTCCGCCTTTCCAGCAATTCCTTCAAACCGACCAGCGCGGCTTCCTCTCCATTTGCAATCGCCTCCTCAAGGCCCTCCATTTTGACTTGTAAATCCCGACTCTCGGAGCGGTTATCATTCAGCTTCAAATGGTGCAGCGTATCCATCAGTGCCTTCTTCAACTGGTCAATCTCCCGAGCTGGGTAGATTTGGTGAACCTCGCCCCAGCGATCACTCACTTTGTCCTTTTCAATCATTGCATCCGCCACAAAAGATTGGAGTTGCGGGTCCTCGTGTTTTAAGAAAGTATCCAAATTTGGCAAAGTATCCGAATCCAAGGCTGCCTCATAAATGGCCCAAATCGAAGCACACACCTCGTGTTTGAATTCCATTTCCAGCCCTTCAAAATGATGCGAAGCAAATTCGGCAAAAGAAACAGAGGTCAAGTCCTCACTAGCCCTATCGCTCGATTCATCTTCTGCATCCCCCTCTTCAACGGTAGACTCGATTTGAATGGGCTCCGAACTGTAGAGCAGCACCAATCGAATCAAATCCGCCTCGAGGACATTGCGATGAGCTAGCAGTGAGTCTTGTTCGATTGCCTTTCCCGGCTCGAACCCGATTGGGTGGTTTTCGTCCCAATCCGCAGGAACTCGAAGGTTTATGGGTGGTGCAGATGAAGCCCCTGACGCCAATCCTTGGCGCTGGCGGAAAGCCTCACGTTTCTCGGCTTTTTGCTGGTCCAATAGCCGTTGCCTTTGGATTTTGTTCAACTCGAGTTGAAGCAAATCCTCGGACATCGACAACTCATTTGCTGCCAACTTAAGGTAAACGCCCTGCTGAATGCCATCGGGGATGGCGGCGATGGATTCGATGATGCTGTGGATCATCTCAGACCGGAGTACAGGATCATCTCCTGCTTCACGGGCTAACAATTCCAATTTGAATGCCACAAAATCCTTGGCCTCTTCTCGGATGTGGCGCTCCAACGTTTCGGAGGGGACCTTTTTACTGAAACTGTCCGGATCATCTCCGTCCGGGAAAAGAACCACTTGAACATTGAGTCCCTCCGCAAGCAACAAGTCGGTTCCGCGCAAAGACGCCCGAATGCCAGCCGCGTCGCCATCGAACAACACCGTCACATTCTTCGTGTAGCGACGAATCAACTTGATTTGTTCAACCGTCAAGGCTGTTCCACTAGACGAAACCACGTTTTCAATGCCCGCTTGGTGCATGGCCATGACATCCGTGTATCCTTCAACCAAGAGCACCCGGTCTTCCTTGGTGATGGATGGCTTTGCCAAATGCAAGCCAAATAGCACCTGCCCTTTGCTGTAAAGCGGGCTTTCAGGGCTGTTGAAATACTTCGCGGTATTTTTGTCGCTGCGCAGCGTGCGTCCTCCAAAAGCAATGGTTCTGCCCGTTGCATCTCGGATCGGAAACATGACACGACCTTTGAAGAAATCCCACGGCTTGCCATTGGTTTCTTTGACAAGGCCTAGGGCCAAGAGTCGCTCCTTGGAATAGCCTGCGTCCAGCGCCGCTTGGCTCATGGCATCCCATGAATCCGGGCAATAACCAATTTTGAATGCATCCAAAACGGGTTTGCGAAATCCGCGCGACTCAAAATACGAAAGCGCAATCGCCTTGCCCTCGTCCGTCTCATGCATTTGGTCCGTTAGCCACTTTTGAGCCCACGAATTCAGAGCGAGCAGACTCTCGCGCTCGGTCCTTGCCTGGTGTTGTTCCGGTGTTACTTCCTCTTCCTCAATCTCAATGCCATAACGCTGCGCCAACTGCTTGATGGCTTCCGGAAAACTCAGTTTTTCCAATTCCATCAAAAAAGTCACCACACTTCCTGCCTTCCCACTGGAAAAACACTTGAAAATACCCTTCTCTGGAAGAACATAAAACGAGGGGGTTTTCTCGTTCGTAAACGGACTCAATCCACGGAAAGAGCTACCGGATTTTTTAAGTTCCACATAATCCCCTACCACCTCTTCTATCAAGGCAGTCTGCATTACCAAATCGACGGTTTGAGCAGGGATCATGTTTTGGTCTTAAGCGGACATCAAATGTAGGGATTTCGCTTGGGACATTGAGCGCTGTGCCCCCGAAATTAACACGCTCACCGACCAATCGCATTGAAACGACGCTTGAACGGCTTCGCATCGAAGTGTTAAGGGTTGTTGAATTTTTGCTTCATCGCCTTCTTACAGACGAGTCCGTGTAACTTTACCCGTACAAGATGAAAAAAAGGAAACCATTCGTTTTCCCCTGGTTCGCAGGAGCCATGGTGTTTGCCTTGGTCACGATGAGCACGGTTCAGATTGTCTGGTTGCGTTCGTCCGTGAAGATGCGGCAACAAATTTTTGATGATAATGTCCAGCACTCGTTGAATCAACTCTCTGAAATGCTGACGCGGCCCTCCGCAGATATACTCCAGATTGATTTGGAAGCGATTCCAGAATCCAACGAAAACAACCTCATTCAATCCGCTGCGAGTCTAGGCACCAGCTTAGACGACGCCGAAAATCGCATGCTGAACCGTGTCAGAGCCTTGAAAATTGACAGCTTGACCCCCGTCATTCTCGCAGCACATGGCATTGAAATACCTGTAGTTGTGTCCGTTTTTGATCGCTATGGCCAACCCGTGAAATTGGCCGACGAAGATGACGGCTATCGGGAAGCGCTCGAAATCACCCCTTATCAGACAACGATTGAGGCGCTCAGCCTGCGCATTCACTTTCCCAAAATGAACCGCTACCTGCTGCATGAATTGCTGGCGCAATTTGCATTGACGGGCCTCATGATTGCGGTTTTGGCTTGGGGATTCTTTTCCGCCGTTACAGGAGCCGCTCGAAACAAACGCATTGACCGCATTCGGAGAGACCTCATGAACAACCTCACCCATGAGCTCAAGACGCCAATCAGCACCATTGGACTGGCCTCAGAAGCATTGAAAGATCCCGACATGCAAAAGGACCCGGAAAGCTTCAATTACTACATTGGATTGATCCACGAAGAAAACAAGCGGTTGGGCTTGTTGGTTGAAAATGTACTTCAGGCCAGTTTGGCAGAATCCGGAAAAATGCAGCTCCACATGCAGACCCTCAATGTGCATGACCTGATCAAAGAAGTGCTCAAGAACGTCGCCATACAGGTTCGAAAACGCGGTGGAAAAGTGGCCTTGGAATTGGATGCAGAATCGGCATTGATCTTTGCAGATCGCACACACCTCAGCAACGTGGTTTTCAACCTGGTGGACAACGCCCTGAAATATGCCAATGGGAATTTATTGCTCAAAATCACCTCGCAGCAGACAACAGATGGCGTGGAATTGCGTTTTCAAGACAATGGCATTGGAATTGCCAAAGAACATTTAGGCAAGGTATTTGATAGACTCTACCGTGTCCCCACTGGGAACGTTCATGATGTGAAAGGGTTTGGCCTCGGTTTGAGCTATGTGAAAACCGTCGTCGATCGCCACCAAGGAACCATTCATGTTGAGAGCGAACCCGGCCAAGGCAGCACGTTCATCCTGAACTTGCAAAAGGAAAAACTGGAAGATTAATCCCCGAGGAAAACACCGATTATGAGCGATTCAAACCAACTCAGCATCTTGCTCTGCGAAGACGACCCCAACTTGGGGCGCTTGCTCTCTGACTATTTGAAAGCGAAAGGATTCGAAACGACATGGGCCAAAGACGGCGTGGAGGGTCTAAAGGAATTTCACCGCAATGCTTTTGACTTCATCATCCTGGATGTTATGATGCCTCGCAAAGATGGCTACCAAGTGGCAGAAGAAATCCGTCGAGAAAACAAGCACCTGCCCATATTATTCCTTACCGCCCGTTCCACCCAAGAAGACACGCTTGAAGGGTTCAAGGTGGGTGCCGATGATTACATGACCAAGCCTTTTAGCATGGAGGAGCTGTTGGTGCGAATCCAGGCCATTCTTCGACGCAGCGCTGCATTGCCTGACGGAGAAGAGAACGTTGGTGAGATTTCCATTGCCTCCTTCCAATTCGATTACAACACGCAGATGCTCCGACGAAAAGACGGAGGGGAACAACGGCTGACGACCAAGGAAAATGAGCTGCTCTTCCTGCTTTGCAAGCACCGCAACAATTTACTTGAGCGCACCTATGCCTTGAAATCGATTTGGGGCGACCCGAACTATTTCAACGGACGGTCCATGGACGTGTACATCGCAAAGTTGCGTCGTCATCTCAAACCCGATGAAGGCATCCAAATCCTCAACGTACACGGGAAAGGCTTCAAAATGATTGTGCCGGAGTAAGCGGCAATTTTGGCATGGTATTGGACACGGTTCTGTTGAACCGTAAACACCATTGCCATGACTCCTTCAAAAGCTCCCAAAGGTCTGTTTCAACTGGGCCTAATCGTGTCATTTTCACTCGTTCTTGTCGCCTTCGAATGGACGGAAGCCGAATGGGATGAACCCGCGGGATGGGCCTATTCAAACAGCAATTTACTAGAAGCTGAAATGGTCCCTGTGCACCTTCCAGCCAAACCCAAACCGCCTGTTCGTGCCGTTGGAATCGCGCCAGCAATCGATCCCGAACCACTGCCCAAGCCCGCACCGAATCCCAGTCCCGACCCCAATTTCGATCCACTCGAAGGCCAGTTGTTCGAGCTTGGATTTGTGGATGAGGGCGGTGAGGAAGAAATCGAAACCTTGCTGATTGCCGAACATATGCCGCACTTCGACGGCTGCACGAATGTGCTCGATCGAAGCCTGGAACGCGCTTGCACGGAAGCGGAAATGATTGCCCTGATCCAACGATGTGCGCAATTCCCTAAAAACCTTCGATCGCGCGCAATCAGCGGAGTCGTATACCTCCAGTTTAACATTGATGAATACGGCGAGGTTTCAAGGCAAAAAGTGCTGAAAGGCGCTCACCCAAGCCTCGACCAATCCGCCTTGTCCGCTTTGGATTGTATTCCTAAAATGATTCCCGGGACACAACAAGGACGACCTGTGCGAGTGACCTATACGATTCCCGTGCGATTCACCATCCGTTGAATTCCCATTGACAATTGCAAAACTCGTTGGCTTTCCGCGGACAAAGCCGTAGATTTGCACGCCCCTAAATCCTTGCGAACGTGTCTCATATGCTCAAAATTCTCGCCGGTTCTAGTTCCACTGCTTTTGGAGAGCGAGTTGCGGCCGCTTTTGGCGCCGACTTGGTTCCTGTAAAAACGACCAAGTTCAGTGATGGAGAATTTACCGTGAGCATTGAGGAAACCATACGGGGCAAGGAGGTGGCGATCGTCCAGTCTACGTTTCCCCCGACGGACAATCTCATGGAATTGCTGCTTTTGATTGACGCCGCCAAACGCGCCAGTGCAAAACGAATCATCGCCATCATTCCCTACTTTGGATTTGCTCGTCAAGATCGAAAAGACAAGCCGCGGGTGGCCATCGGAGCAAAATTAGTAGCCAATTTACTCACCGCTGCTGGCATTGATCGACTGATGACAATGGATTTGCATGCCGACCAAATCCAAGGGTTTTTCGAAGTGCCGGTTGACCACCTATATGCAAGTGCATTGTTTGTGCCTTACCTGCAAGACCTGAAAACCGAAAACTTATGCATTGCCACACCTGATACGGGAGGGACAAAACGTGCCAATTCCTATGCAAAGGCTTTGGGTGTAGATATGGCCATTTGTTACAAGCAACGCAAAGTGGCAAATCAGATTGAAAACATGACAGTGATCGGCGATGTCTCTGGAAAGGATGTCGTGTTAGTGGATGATATGTGCGATACGGCAGGTACTTTAACCAAAGCGGCCTCCTTGATGATGGGCCATGGCGCCCTGTCCGTGAGAGCCTTGTGCACTCATGCCGTGCTCAGTGGGCCCGCGTATGAACGCATCGCAGATAGCGCACTAACGGAATTGGTCGTGACCGACAGCATTCCCTTGGATTCGAATAAAAATACCGACAAAATCAAGGTCCTTCCGGTCCATGATTTGTTTGCTAAGACTTTAACCTGTCTGGTGGAAAATCGTTCCATCAGCGATACTTTATTAATTCAGTAATTATGAAAACTGCATCATTGAGCGGCTCTTCTCGTGAGAGCGTAGGAAAAAAAGATGCCTCGCAACTGCGATTGAACAACCGCGTGCCGGCTGTTCTCTACGGAGGCGGGGATCAGAAACACCTCTCGGTAGGCGAATTGGATATTTCCAAAATCGTCGTCAACCCAGACGTATTTCAAATTGATTTGGACTTAGATGGCACTGCGTACAAGTGCATCGTCCAAGATGTTCAATTCCACCCGGTAACAGAACGAATCGTTCACATCGACCTCTTGCAGATCGTTGATGGAAAGCCCGTTCGTGTTGAATTGCCCTTGCGCACCACCGGCACCGCCCAGGGCGTCATCGATGGTGGACGAATTCAAATGTTGTTTCGCCGCCTGCCTGTCCGTGGCTTGATTCAAGATTTGCCAGAAGAAATCAGCGTGGACATCAGCGATTTGGTCATCGGAGACAGCGCGCGGGTTCGGGACATTGAAGTTCCCAACTGCGATGTATTGCTCAGTGAATCAGCTTTGCTCGTGGCTTGTAAGCGAACACGTGCAGCGATGTCAGCTGAATCAGAAGAAGAATTGGAAGGCGAAGGAGCTGAAGGAGCTGAAGGAGGCGAAGGAGGCGAAGCGGCTGCTGAATAAGGCTTTTAACAATGAAATGCCTCATCGTAGGACTGGGTAATCCCGGCGCTGAATATGAGGAAACCCGACATAATATTGGGTTTAAGGTGGTGGACACCATCGCACAGCAAAGCGGTACTTCTTTTGAAGTGTCTCGACTGGGCGAGGTGTCCACCGTCCGTTTCAAGGGGCGAAGTCTGATTTTATTGAAGCCTTCAACATTCATGAACCTCAGTGGAAAGGCGGTTCGGTATTGGATGGATAAAGAGAAAATCCCACTGGACCGGGTGCTCATTATTACCGACGATTTGGCGCTTCCTTTCGGGACTTTGCGCCTCAGAGGCAAAGGAAGCGGTGGAGGACACAATGGTCTCGGCGACATTGAGAAGGTACTTGGACACTCCAAATACAGCCGATTGCGTTTCGGAATCGGCGCGGAATTCTCGAAAGGCCGGCAAGTTGATTATGTCCTTGGCAAATGGAGCGAAGAGGAAAAGCAAACCCTCCCTGAACGCTTGGAACGTTGCACCGCCCTGGTTGAATCCTATGCAAGCATCGGCTTGGAACGCACGATGAACTTCTTCAATAACACCTGACTACTCGTACAGGTGGTTGTTGCTGATGTAGTTTGACACCTTGTCATGCAGCAAATAACGGATGTCTTTTTGGTCCGTAATTGCATTTCGCAGGTACGTTGATGAAATGCTGATCATAGGGGCATCGCACCACTGTATGTTGCTGTGATCTCGGGGAATCACCTCCTCTGGTTTCGCTGCGGGTATCGCGACGTTGTCTTGATCCGAAAATCGTCTTGGATACACCAAAATCCGGTGCTTTTCAACCAATTCCCAGTGGTCACGCCACGTGTGTAGGCGCTCAAAATTGTCCTCCCCTATGATCAAACTGAATGCGATATCTGGGTTGGTCGCGCGCATGTGCCGCATGGTTGCGGCGGTGTAATTCGGTTGAGGCAATTCGAATTCAATGTCGGAACCTTTGAGCAATTCATTTTCTGAAACAGCCAAAATAACCATCTGCAGCCGGTGTGCTTGGTGGATCATTTCGTGCGCCTCTTTCTGAGGGTTTTGGGGGGTAACAACGAGCCAAACCTCATCCAAATCCGTATAAGTCGCCATGTGATTGGCAATCACCAGATGCCCCATGTGAATGGGGTTAAAAGAGCCGAAGTATAGCCCGATTTTTTTGTGAGAATGTTCCTCGGCAGCCATTGTTTCTCAACTCGTTTTCAGCGTCCCTTTCATATGCCCGACAACCATTTCCACCGCTTCCTTGCATGCCTCCTCCAAGTCATCGTTGATCAAAACCTTATCGAAATGAACGCTTTGTTTCCATTCCCAACCGGCCTTATCCATGCGCTCCCTCAGTCGCTCCTCGCTCTCCGTACCCCGTCGTTCCAGTCTTTCTCTCAAAATCTCCATGCTCGGCGGTTGCACAAAAACAGACAATGCTTGCGGGCCCAATGCGGCGCGCAGCTCCATTCCCCCTACCACATCGACGTCAAAGAGCACCGCTTTCCCCGCATTCCACAACCGTTCAAGCTCTGATTTGAGTGTTCCGTAATATTTATCCGGATAAACCTCTTCCCATTCGACCAATTCTTCGTTTGCGATGCTCGCCTGAAACGCCGCAATCGATTTGAAATGATAATCGACTCCGTCTCTTTCATTGCCTCTCGGCTCGCGCGTCGTTGCGCTCACCGAAAAGCCCAGCGACAAACCGCTATTCTTAAGCAGATGACGCACAATCGTCGTTTTTCCCGCTCCTGATGGGGCCGAAAAAATAATGGCTTTTCCTTCCGATTTAGAGGGCATTGAGGACCTGTTCTTTGATTTTCTCCAGCTCGTCCTTCATCTGAACGACATAGCGCTGCATATCCGCATCGTTTGCCTTGCTGCCCAGGGTATTGATTTCACGGCCCATTTCCTGCGCGATGAAACCAAGTTTTTTGGCCTGGCCCGCCGGTTGCTCCAACACCTCAATGAAATACGTGCAATGCGCCTTGAGTCGCACGCGCTCTTCCGAAACATCCAACTTTTCCAGGTAAAATAAAACCTCTTGTTCGAACCTGTTTTCGTCCAATCGGCCGCGGTCTTGAATTTCATTGAAATTGGCCTGAATGCGAGACCGAATGCGCTTGATTCGCTCATCCAGAATAGGACCAATCTTCTCCTCCATATCCGAAATGTTGGCAACGTGCTTCCGAAAGTCAGCCTCCAATGCTGCTCCTTCGTGTACACGAAACGACAGGAAATTGGACACGGCATCATCGATGAGTGCTTGAATTTGGCCCCATTCATTTTCATTCAACTCCTCTTTGCCTTGTTGCAAAACATCGGGCAACCGCATGGCCACTTGCATCAATGCACCCGGATCCTGTTCATAGCCCCTCCCTTTGGCAATGCCCTCCAAATCTTCAAGATAAGCCGCGATGAGTCCGGTATTGAGTTCTTTCCGCTCAACACCATCCGCCTCGTAATGCAAGGATAAATCGCATTTGCCTCGGCCAATGGCTTTCGAAAGCGCCTTCCGCAGCTCCATTTCTTTTTCTCTGAATGCCGATGGCATCCGAACACTCAAATCGAGTTGCTTTCCATTCAAGGATCGAATTTCTGCGGTATAGCGCCGCATTCCAATGGTTGCCGTCGACTTGCCATATCCGGTCATAGAGTGAATCATGGGAGGGATTTTCGACAAAGATAAGTCCCCGTGACAAGGTGAAGTGGGATGTACCTTTGCACCATGAGCAAAATGGATCAAATCCAAGCCCCAGTGGCTGCTGATATGGTAAAGTTCCAAGGGCACTTCAAAAGTGCGATGCGGACAGAAGTCCCTTTGCTCGATCGCGTGACGCGCTATATCATTCGCAGAAAAGGGAAACAGATGCGGCCCCTTTTCGTCTTCTTGACGGCCCGCGTGGTCCTTGGAAAGGATTCAACTATTTTGCCTGAGCGGAGCCATGTGGCGGCCTCCTTAATTGAATTGCTGCACACCGCGACCTTGGTGCACGATGACGTGGTGGACGAAAGTCCCTTGCGCAGAGGGTTCTTTTCCATCCAAGCCCTTTGGAAGAAAAAAGTCGCTGTCTTGGTTGGGGATTATCTGCTGTCGCGCGGATTGCTGATGGCGGTCGATGCCGAAGCGTATGATCTGTTAAAAATCACGTCAGAAGCAGTCCGGCAAATGAGCGAAGGAGAATTGCTGCAAATTGAAAAAGCACGGCGATTGGACATTACCGAGGAAGTCTACTTTGACATCATCCAACGAAAAACGGCTTCCCTCATTGCCGCTTGCTGCGCGTGTGGCGCCGCTTCCGTCAGCAGCAATCCCGAAACCACGGCCAACATGAAGCGGTTTGGAGAGTTGGTGGGGTTGGCTTTTCAAATCAAAGACGATTTGTTGGATCTCGGTGACGGAGAACGCATCGGAAAGCCCACGGGAGGTGATATTCGGGAGCGAAAAATGACCCTTCCACTCATTCATACCTTGAACAAAGCAACGGCGAGCGAACGTCGCAGGCTCATTCGCTTGGTGAAGCATCACAATCACAAAGATGAGGCCGTGCAAGAAGTAATGGACGCGATCATCGGAGGTCCTGGAATGGAATACGCACGGAAAAAAATGACGGAACTCCGGGACGAGGCTATGGCACTGCTCGACACTGAACCGGATTCAGATGCGAAGGAAGCACTCGTTGGATTGGTTGACTTCACCATAGAACGCAAACGATGAAAAGAACGCAAAAGATGAAATCCAACATCCTTTCGGCCACCCTCTTCCTCGCAGGCCTTGTTTCGATGACTGCTTGCAACGGTGCGAGCCACTCAACCGATGATGCCGCGACGGCTACAGTCACTACCGATGAATGGCCCGATGGCAAACCAAGACGAACCGTAAAAGTGATGAATGGGGATACCGTTTCCATTTCCATTTATGATGCCCGCGGGCAATTGACCAAATACGGGGAATGGGAAAATTCACAAAGGCACGGTGCTTCCCGCGCGTTTTATCCGAGCGGAACGCCTTGGTCCGAACACACCTACGAACGTGGGATACAAGTGGGTGATTACCGGACTTGGTACCCCAATGCACAACCCTTTATCGTTGGTCAATATGGCCCGACAGGAAAGCCGACGGGGGTCTGGCAGTTTTTCAGCGAATCCGGGGAACTAATCCGCGAACAACCGGGCGATTCCATTCAACCTTGAATTCACATTGCGCCGCTGAAAACATCGGGGCAGTGGTCTGAACATCGATGCTGAATCGGCGGTATTTTTGTTGTGCGTCATTTGCTATGAATTCTTCAGAAACTTTTTCCCGATTCAACGTCATCACCGCAATTGCGATGTGGATGACCTTTTGGTTAGCTATTGGGCTTTCCATCACTGCATCGGCGCAGCCGTCTGATTTGAGCCCCTCGGAACAATACATCGAGCAATGGAGCGACGAGGCGGTTTACCAGATGGCCGTGCATGGCATTCCAGCCAGCATTACCCTTGCCCAAGGCATCCTCGAGAGTGGAAACGGACAAAGTCAACTTGCCCTCAAATCCAACAATCACTTTGGCATCAAATGCCATGGAAAATGGCAGGGCGATCGGGTTTACCATGATGATGACGCTGAGGACGAGTGCTTTCGTGCTTACCAAAATGCCGCTGAGAGCTTTCACGACCACAGTCAATTTCTGAAGAAAACACGCTACGAGCGATTGTTCGAATTGGAACCTACCGATTATAAAGGCTGGGCCAAAGGATTGAAAAAATGCGGCTACGCCACCAACCCCAAGTATGCCAGCAAACTAATCGCGTTGATCAACCGTTACGAATTGGAATCCTTCGATGAGGAAGGATTGGCCCTGGCCGCATCCCGCGAGGCATTTGGAGAAGCCAAAGATGCGACCGTTGAACTGCAAAAGAACACCGCACGAGAGGCGAACGGCAGCGGAATGAATCCGAACAAAACTGGCGAAGTTCTCAGCGGCATTCGTTCCATGCAGATGAGTGAAAATGCCATTCGATACACCTTAGCCAACGCCGAAGATTCCTATGAATCGCTGGCAGAGGAATTGGACATGATGGTCTGGCAACTCTACCGCTACAACGAAGTAGAACGCAAGGCAAAGTCCGCGCCCTATCGGCCCGCGGCAGGAGAGATCGTTTACTTGCAACCGAAGCGATCACAGGGCCGAGTCAATTGGCTTACGCTTCATGAAGGAGAAAGCATTTGGCAAGCTTCGCAGCGCAGCGGTGTATCCGTCAAGGCTTTGGTGCGAAAAAATCGGTTGTCGGAAGCGAATCCCCACCCCCCGTCGGGCCAGCTTTCGCTCAAATGGCGAATCACTCCCGAAGGAAAACTACCCGGTTGGGTTCGCACAATCCAGGGGCTAAGCGGCTAAGAATCCGACTTTTTTCCTCCGGCGTTTTCTGTCCCATCCCAGTCGAACTAACTTAGCGATGCTGATTGCTTGTCCCCGATAAGCTGAAGCATCCTAAAAACAGCCGGCATGCCATTCTATCAACGCCTAGGGAAGATCCCGCACAAGCGCCATACCCAGTTCGAAAAACCGGATGGTTCCCTCCATCACGAGCAATTGTTTGGAACAATTGGATTTGTTGGAATGAGCTCATTGCTCTATCACCTTCGCCGACCGACGATGGTAAAACGCGTGGGCAAATCCGTCAACGTGGCACCGAAGCCGGCGGTTGAAAACAACTTATTGAGTCGAAAGCTCGAGGGTTTCAAGGTGACGCCCAAACCAGGGTACCTGGAAAGCCGAACACCCGTGCTGTTCAATTCGGATGTTACCATTTTGCTCGCGGCGCCCACCTCGAGCATGGTCGATGACGCGTTTTATAAAAATTCAGACGGCGACGAAGTGGTGTTTGTGCACGAAGGCAGCGGCGTGTTGCATACGATGCTCGGGAAAATTCCATTTGGCGCAGGTGATTATTTGGTGATCCCAAGAGGCATCATTCACCGTTTTGTATTTGCATCGAGTGCCAATCGACTGTTTATCACGGAATCTGCACACCCTGTTTACACTCCAAAACGCTACCGCAATCATTTTGGACAATTGCTCGAGCATAGCCCATACTGCGAGCGGGACATGCGTCCGCCGACGGACTTGGAAACATTCGATCAAGTCGGCGAATTCACCATTCGAATCAAAAAACAAGGCCAATTGCACGACTACGTCTACGCTTCGCACCCGTTTGACGTGGTGGGTTGGGATGGTTACCACTTTCCGTACGCCATGTCCATCAACGATTTCGAGCCCATCACAGGGCGCGTGCACCAACCCCCACCGGTCCATCAGACATTCGAGACCGATGCCTTTGTAATCTGCAGTTTTGTGCCGCGGATGTACGATTATCATCCCAAGTCTATCCCTGCGCCGTACAACCATTCCAACATCGATTCGGATGAGGTATTGTACTACGTAGAAGGTGATTTCATGAGCCGAACCGGCATTGATCGTGGCTACATTTCGCTGCATCCTGCAGGCATTCCGCATGGACCGCACCCCGGGACTTACGAGGGAAGCATCGGCAAAACGAAAACGGAAGAACTCGCCGTAATGGTCGACACGTTCCGTCCCTTGCAAGTGACCGCTGAAGCGCTTGCCATTGAACACGATGATTACCATCAATCCTGGTTGGACAGTGATATGAAAGATTGATCCCATTCCCCCTCCCCATGCAACACTCCCCCTCCACTCCTCTCGAAAAGGTTGTTCCTGAAGCTGAAGACTTTCTGCCTCTGCTCGGGACGGACCACATCGAATTGTATTGCGGCAATGCCAAGCAAAGCGCTTATTACTATATGATGGCCTGGGGGTTTGAGCCCGTGGCCTATTCAGGACTTGAAACCGGTCGCAACGATGCGGTTTCCTATGTGCTTCGTCAAGATAAAATCACCCTTGTTCTGACTTCTCCGTTGAGTGCTGATGGCCCCATCAATCAGCACATCAATCAGCACGGTGATGGCGTAAAAGCAGTGGCTTTGTGGGTAGATGACGCCGAAAAAAGCTGGAAAGAAACGACCGACCGCGGAGCAGTCAGCGTCTTCGAACCGGAAACACAGAAAGACGCGAATGGTGAAGTTGTGCTCAGTGCCATTGAGACCTATGGCGATACGATTCATGTCTTTGTGGAGCGAAAAAATTACACCGGCCTCTTTTTGCCCGGCTACCAGCCTTGGTCCCTCGAAACAGAGGTCAAGTCCGTTGGCCTCAAATATGTGGACCACATGGTGGGCAATGTCGGGTGGGGGGAAATGAATACCTGGGTCGATTTCTATGCCCGAGTGATGGGATTCGCACAACTGATTTCATTCGATGACAAAGACATTTCCACCGAGTACACCGCCCTCATGTCCAAAGTGATGTCCAACGGAAATGGGCGCATCAAGTTTCCCATCAATGAACCGGCGGAAGGAAAGAAAAAGTCCCAGATTGAAGAGTACATAGATTTCTACAACGGTTCTGGCGTGCAACATATCGCCGTGGCGACATCGAACATCATTGAAACGGTGACCCAATTGCGGGACCGAGGAATTGAATTCTTGCGTGTGCCCAGCGCATACTATGACACCGTATTGGATCGTGTCGGGGAGATTGATGAAGACCTCGCTCCACTCAAAGAACTGGGCATCCTGATCGATCGCGATGACGAAGGCTACCTCTTGCAAATCTTTACCAAACCCGTGGTGGATCGGCCGACGATGTTCTTTGAAATCATTCAGCGCAAAGGGGCCAAATCGTTCGGAAAAGGAAATTTCAAGGCCTTGTTCGAAGCCATTGAACGAGAGCAAGAGTCGCGTGGTACCCTCTGAAAATCTTCATGAAAGAACCGCTCCTTCGCATTGACGACCTCACCATCGCATTCGGCAATCAACCCGTTGTGCATGGCGTTTCGTTTGCAATCGACCGCGGGAAAACGGTTGCACTTGTGGGCGAGAGTGGATCGGGAAAGAGCATCACCGCCTCGGCAATCATGGGGCTATTGCCCCCCAAAGCCCGGGTGGCTTCAGGCCGCGTCCAACACGTGCCGAGCAAGAACATCTGGGTCGCCCCCAACAAACAACCTACTTCCCCCTTGGGTCGGGGATTAAGCATGGTGTTTCAAGACCCCATGTCTTCTCTCAACCCCTCGATGCGCGTCGGATGGCAGGTGGCTGAATCGCTGCTCGTTCATCAAGGAATGGACAACGCTGAAGCCAAAACCCAAGCCATCCAACTGCTGGAAGAAGTAGAATTGCCCGACCCCTCCACACTCTTTGAGCGCTATCCCCACGAATTGAGCGGGGGACAAAAACAGCGGGTAATGATTGCGCTGGCCCTAGCCGCTAACCCCGAGCTTTTGATTGCCGATGAACCCACCACCGCGTTGGACGTTACCGTGCAGAAAACCGTGTTGCAACTATTGATTCGGCTTCAGCAAAAACGCCATTTGGCCATCCTTTTTATCACGCATGATTTGGACGTGGTTCGAGACATCGCAGACGATGTGATGGTGATGCAACAAGGGAAATTGGTCGAACAAGGAAACGTCGAATCCGTGATGAATCGCCCCGTACACCCCTATACAAAGGCGCTCATCGCTGCTCGGGACATCCCCAAGCGGACCATTGGTTCACAACTGGGGCCTGTGCTGCTCAAAGCATCGCACGTCACCAAATCCTTCCCCCTGAGGCAAAATTTCTTGGGCAAAACCGTGGAACACCTGCATGCGGTCAACGACGTAAGCCTCACCTTGTGCGAGGGAGAACGCGTGGGACTCATTGGCGAAAGTGGTAGCGGAAAATCGACCTTGGGCCGAACCTTATTGGGACTTACAGCGATGACTTCGGGCACCGTCCAATTGGATGGGGTTTC
Source organism: Flavobacteriales bacterium UBA7443 (assembly GCA_002477505.1). Lineage (GTDB taxonomy): Bacteria > Bacteroidota > Bacteroidia > Flavobacteriales_D > Sanyastnellaceae > UA16. The sequence goes on along the minus strand of DLQB01000061.1, from coordinate 575 downwards.
TGTCAAGCATGGCCACGCCCAGTCCATGGGTCATGTGCGGCGCATCGCCCAACTTGTCTTCCAAGATCCCTACAGCGCACTGAATCCCAAAATACCCGTAGGAAAGGCCATTGCTGAAGTCTTCACACACCTGGGAATGGAAGCGAAAAACGCCATCGACCATACGGTAAAGCTTCTCGAAGAAGTCGGTCTCGCGGCAGAAGACTTTCAACGGTATCCTGGCAATTTCAGCGGAGGACAGCGCCAGCGATTGGTCATTGCACGAGCCCTCGCGGTTGAACCAAAATTGATGGTCCTCGACGAAAGCGTTGCCGCCTTAGACGTTCAAATCCAACGGGACATTCTGGACTTGTTGGCCAAAATCGGGGATGAACGCAAGCTAACCTACCTCTTTATCAGCCATGACCTCTCCGTGATGGCCTCCTTCTGCAATCGGTTGCTGATCATGCACCACGGGCAAATCGTGGAACGCGGCGAAACCGAGGACATCTTGGCCAATCCTCAGAATGAATACACCCGGCAATTGTTGGCCAGTCGACCGGGGAAAGTTCCGTTGACAACTGCCTGAATTTCGC
>DLQB01000159.1 GCA_002477505.1 Flavobacteriales bacterium UBA7443 | reverse complement strand
GACATCAATTCACCTCAAAAAGCGGTGGAGTACAAAGAGCGTTACGGAATTGATGGGATCATGATTGGCCGGGCGAGCATCGGGGCACCGTGGGTGTTCCGCGAAATCAAACATTTCATGGCCACAGGCGAAATCCTTGAATCGCCGGACATGAGCGAACGGGTGGCTGTCGCCCGGGAACACTTTGACAAAGGCGTCGAATGGAAAGGAGAACGACTGGGAATCGTTGAGATGCGCCGACATTACGCTAATTATTTCAAAGGATTGCGGGATTTTAAATCGCATCGATTGGACCTGGTGACCCTGGACGAAGTGGATGCAATTCGAGACAAATTGGACGCGTTAGCAACGATGCCTTTCGAGAAAGCCCCTTGATTCTATCCGATCGGAGCGCAATTACACGAATCGGTGGACGAGGTTCCGCACCATCCAGCCCGAACCGATGCCGCCAATGATCACCACGATGGTCAATGTGCCCAAGACATCCATTGTTTCGAGGGCTACAGGATAGGAGGGAATCACTGAGCCGTGGAGCTTCACCCAGCCATAATGCTGCTGGCCGAGGACCAAAAGAATGCCCGTGATGGTGCCGATGCCCCCTCCGATGGTGTTGATCATGACCCCTTGCAAGGCGAAAACTTGTTCCAGTCTCCAGCCGGAAAGCCCCATGGCGTTGAGCACTTCCATGTCCTGTCGTTTGTCCAACAACATCATGGTAAGTGATGCCATCACGTTGAATGCAGCAACCACCAAAATGAAACTCAAGATGACAAACGTGGCCCACTTTTCGGCGCGATTGGTTTGGGTGATCAGTTTGTTCTTTTCTGATCGGGTGCGCACGGCCCAGTCCAAATCATCTGCAAGCAACTTCCTTCGAATGGCCTCGGCGGCAACTGTTTCGGAGGTGCCCGGAGCCAAACCCAATTCGTAGCGTGAGACGGTTGAGTCCTTTGAAAACAACTCGCGTGCAAACGAAATCGGAGCCAGGATGTACTTGCGATCAATTTCGGCATTGACCGAAAAGACATCACAGGCAAAGGCGCGTTGGGATTGAAACGCTTTTTCCTTGTAACGGGTAAGTTTTTTGCCGGGAATCGGGGCGCGAAGAAGAAGCGATGGCTTCTCGTCTTCATTGTTGACGGAATTCAACCCCAGGATGTTTTTGACCCCAAGACCCAATACCAAGCAAGCAGGGGATTGCGACCATGTGGAGTTCCACTTTCCTGATCGCACGGAAGAGGCAATTGGCGTGGCGCTCAGTAAGGTGGAATCAAAGGCCAAAATGGCGCACACCTGCGGTTGATTCCCCGCCCAGGACACGACGGCTTCTTCCTCAATCACGGGGGCGACTGCGCTGACGATGGGCTGATCCGAATCAATGCCAAATGTCGCTTCAATCCATTCGCCAGCAGCTGCGGGTAGCTCAGAACCTGATGCAGGCACCACGGCAAGGGGAGCGTCCAACGTTCCGAAGAGCTCCGTGACCACGGCTTCAATGCCATTGAACGCGCTAAGAATAGCAATCATCGCTGTGGTCACAGCGGCGATAACAAACATAGAAATCCCCGAAATTAGGTGGGTAAGGCTTTTGGATCGGCGAACCCAGGCATAGCGCCATGCAAGACGAATAGGGAGTTTCACGTCGGGGCTTTATTTTTTCAGCGCATTGTTGATTGACTCGTAGTAGTCAAGGCTGTCGTCGAGATAAAAATTCAACTCAGGAATCACCCGCACTTGCTTGCCAATTTTATCGCTCAATGCCTTCCGTACGCGCCACGCTTCCTGTTTTACCGCCTCCAAAGCTATTTTTTTATCGGGCACTGCCATGAAACTCAAGTAAACCTTGGCCAGGCCCAAATCGGGCGACATCCTCACTTGTGTGACGGAAATGAACATCCCAGCAAACCAGGAGCCGCTATTTTGCTGAAACAAAACGCTCAAATCTCGCCGAATGAGTTCGGCTACTTTTTCTTGTCGGATGGCTGCCATGGAGCAAAGGTCGCAAACTCAGAGCAACTCCACTACAGATGGGCCGCTTTCAATAAAGAAAGTTGTGATAGGGGTAACGTTTGACGTGGATTTCCTTCACGGCTTCGAAGACAACGCTTCGCAGTTCTTCCATTCCGATTTTTTGGGCGGCAGAAATGAACACCACTTGGCGGTCAACGCGTTCGAATCGTTCCCGCAAGCCCGCGATTTGATCCTCACGGGTGGGACCGAAGGGTTCCTCCTCCATGCGGTCGATTTTGTTGAATACGAGCATGGCAGGTTTGTGATCGCTACCAATCTCGGCCAGGGTGCTTTCGACAATGGTGAGGTGCTCCTCAAATTGAGGATGACAAACGTCGATGACATGCAGCAGTAAATCGCTTTCCCGCGTCTCGTCCAGGGTTGATTTGAAACTTTCGATGAGCTGATGCGGAAGTTTTCGGATGAACCCTACGGTGTCACTCAGCAAAAAGGGCAGGTTGTGCAGGACGACTTTTCGGACGGTAGTGTCCAGGGTGGCGAACAACTTGTCTTCGGCAAAAACCTTGCTCTTGGACATCAAGGTCATCAGGGTGCTCTTTCCGGCATTGGTGTATCCCACGAGTGCAACGCGCACCAAAGCACCGCGGTTTCCGCGCTGGGTGGACATTTGCTTGTCGATGGATTTCAATTCTTTTTTGAGGTGCGAAATGCGATCGCGAATGATCCGACGGTCCGTCTCAATTTCTTTTTCACCTGGGCCCTTCATGCCGATGCCTCCTTTCTGCTTTTGCAGGTGGGTCCACATGTTGGTGAGGCGAGGCAGAAGGTACTGGTATTGAGCCAATTCCACTTGGGTCTTGGCGTGGGCCGTTCGTGCCCGTTGCGCAAAAATGTCCAAAATTAAATTGGGGCGATCCAGGATTTTTCGGTCGGGGATTTCCCGCTCAATGTTGCGCAGTTGGGTGGGGCTCAATTCGTCATCGAAAATGAGCATGTCCACATCTTTCTCTTCGACGAATTCTTTGATTTCTTGAAGTTTGCCGCTGCCGACGAATGTTCGTGTATCCGGACGGTCCAGCCCTTGAATAAAGGTTCGGAGCGAAGTCGCTTCAGCAGTTGATGCCAAAAAGGCCAATTCTTCCAGGTGCTCATCCACCGTGTCGCGTGATTCACGACCCGTCACCAGTCCGATTAAAATGCACGTCTCAGGTTCCGGCGCTGTTGAATGGGATTTTTTTTTGTCCAGCATGGCTTCGTCAATCCCTGAATTCTTCAATGTAAGCTGCAACCCCTCGAATGGTATTCGCATCGAGAATGCCTTTCTGCGGGGGCATCGTGCCCTTTCCATATGTGATGATGGCGACGCGTTCTTCTAAGGTCATCGTGGACAAGGACAAGTCGGGGGCTTTGGATGCCATGAGCTTTCCATCGCGGCCATGGCACAAAGAACATTTCATGGTATACGCACGCTGGATTGCGGCGAAAGAGGGCTGTGACCCAACGGCAGGTTCAGCGGCAGGTGACGCTTGTTCCCCGCACTGTACAAGCAGAAACAGGGACAAAATGCCCAAAATCATTGCTGTGCGATTCAATGTCCTAAATTCAAGAAACTTAAAACCAGCCGTAAGCCTCAAAACCCGGTCGGATGGGCCAAGGAATGCTCGCAATGATGATCACGAGCGCGATGAGGAAATAGCGAAATTGGCGCCGATTTTTCAATTCATCGGTACTGGCGCGTTTGACCAAACTATGTCCCAAGGTGCCGAACACAATGGCAATTAACATCCCAACGAGGTGTTCCACTGCGAAAAACCGCATGACAGTGGACGACATAACACCGGGTGTGCCCAACATGCTGGCCCATCCCTTCATAAAATAAAGTGCCAGACCAAGGAGCAATTGAATATGCAGGCTAATCATCGAAAATAAACCGAGCTTAGCCTGGCCCGCAGAGAAACCGCTTGCGTTACGTTTGGCTGACCATGCTTTAAAGATGGTGACGACTAAGAGTGCGAGCACAACCCAACGCATGGCGCTGTGCAGGTGTTGGAATCCGGTTATCATGCGTCAAAGATAACGCCTTATCCGATGTTGTTTAGACGATGCCTTGATCGATCATCGCATCCGCGACTTTCACAAAACCAGCAATGTTTGCTCCCTTCACATAATCGACATAGCCACTCGCATCTGTGCCGTACTCGACGCATTGTTTGTGAATGTCCTTCATGATGGTGAGCAGCCGTTGGTCAACCTCTTCGCTTGACCAGCTCAATCGCAAGCTGTTCTGTGACATTTCCAGTCCACTGGTGGCTACACCGCCAGCATTCGAGGCCTTACCCGGGGCGAAGAGGACTTTTGCTTCTTGAAACGCCTCAATGGCTTCCGGAGTGCTGGGCATATTAGCCCCTTCCGCAACGACTACGCAACCATTGGCAATGAGCTTCAACGCATCTGCCGCTTCCAGCTCATTTTGGGTGGCACAAGGAAATGCCGCATCACATGGGATCCCCCATGGTCGATCTCCGGCGTGGAAACTAGACCCAGCATGCGCGTCGGTGTATTCCGAAATGCGCCCGCGGCGGTCATTTTTCAAGTCTTTGATCCACGTCAATTTCGCTTCGTCAATTCCGTTGGGGTCGTGAACGAATCCTCCGGAATCTGACATCGTCAGCACTTTCCCTCCCATCTGAATCACTTTTTCAGCAGCATATTGTGCCACATTGCCTGATCCGGAAATGACGACCTTTTTGCCAGCGAGGTCCAAACCTTTGGAACTGAGCATTTCGGCGGCGAAGTATACCGCACCATATCCAGTGGCTTCCGGACGAATCAGGGATCCTCCCCAATTCCGGCCTTTCCCAGTCAAGACACCCGTGAACTCATTTCGCAGGCGCTTGTATTGACCAAACATGTAGCCAATTTCGCGCCCTCCCACGCCGATGTCGCCTGCAGGAACATCGGTATTTGGACCGATGTGCCGGGCCAGTTCGGTCATAAAGCTTTGGCAAAATTGCATTACT
>DLQB01000181.1:1781-16960 GCA_002477505.1 Flavobacteriales bacterium UBA7443 | reverse complement strand
TGTACGCTGACACGTATGAGATCAGTGTCTCAGATGCGAATTGCACTTTTGAAGAAACCATCACGTTGTTGGCGCAACCGGAAGTGACCATCGCCTTGGAAGTCGATACGACCATCTGTTTGGGCGGTGCAGCGATATTGGAAGCGACACCATCTTACAATGAACCTTCTTTGCAGTGGGTTTGGAGCAATGGTTTCCCAGGGACAACGCAGTCGGTCAGTCCGACAGAAACAACGTCGTACAGTGTCTATGCATCTTTGTTTCCAGGATGCAACACGGATACGTGGGAGGTTACTGTTTCCGTCCGAGATTCCCTCGCATTCACATTGCCTGCCGATGCGAATTTGTGCATCGGAGATAGTTTGCTCTTGCTCGCATCAGGATTGACAGGAGGGCTCGAGCCGTATGCGTTGGATTGGGATTCCAATTCGCCGGCGGAGGAATTACTCGATGACACCCTTATGCAATGGGTTGCCCCTTCGGTGCCAACTCAATTTTGTCTGACCATGTCTGATGCATGTGAAACGCCTGTATTCACCGAATGCGTGGAGATTTATGTGCCCAATGATGAGACGGCAGACTTTGAATCAGATGTCATTAGTGGTTGCTTTCCACTCGTCGTGGAGTTCACAGGAACGGCACAGAATCCTGGCCAAATTGCATCGGAAGAATGGCTTTTTGGAGACGGCTTGGGTTCCGCTGATATTCAATCGACAAGCCACGCGTACATCGATGTCGGTTTGTACAGTGTGGAGCATACCATCACCACCATCTATGGTTGCACGTTTTCAATGCTAATGGAGGATTTGATTCGCGTGAGCCCCTGGCCCGTGGCTGAATTTGCCGCTTCACCTTGGGAGCAGACCCTTCCGGACCGGAGGGTAGAATTTTTGAATTATAGCTTAGGTGCGTTGACCTACGAGTGGCACTTTGACTTCTTGGATACTTCCTACGAATACGGTCCGGAGTATTATTTCCCGGATGATGCGGGCGGCGTGTATAACATTACCCTGGTCGCGACGAATGAATGGGGATGTTCGGATAGCATCTCTCATCCTTTGTGGATCATTGATGATTTTGTGATGTACGTTCCCAATGTTTTCACGCCTGACAACGACGGAGTCAATGACGCTTGGCAGGTGATTGGACGCGATGTAGACCCTGCGGATTACACCCTGGTGATTCATGATCGCTGGGGAGAGGAGGTGTTCACATCCAATAACATGGACGATGTCTGGTTGGGGAATCATCAGGGAGGCAGACATTATGCGGCCAACGGAGTGTATTTCTACACCATTGTCGCAAGAAGTCTGAGCACTGCGGTGCGCCATGAGTTGAATGGGCACATCAATTTGTTGCGTTAAGCGGCTTCAAGCGAGGAAATACAACCCACTGAATCCGGTCAAAAACGCCAAGCCCAACCACGACAAAGCAATCATCCATGTCGGAGGCTTTGCATCCGCTGGAAATTCTTTGCGTGTGACCAGGTAGAGGTTGGCTGCAGCGACAAGTGGAGCCACAAGAAAACTCAGCGTCGTCGCAATATCCACCAAAACACGGATGTCGCTCGGGAACAAGAGAATCAAGCTGAGCGCTCCAATGGCGACCAAAACCAAGCTCCACCGCTCGTACCGAAGGTTGTCCGGTGCCGCAGTGGACTGGATTGTCGCGAGGGAGCGGGCGAGTGATCGTGCATAACCGTCCAAGCAAGCGATGCAGGTGCCGAGCATTGCTGAGAATGCGGCCGTGGCGATGATCCACCAACTCCATGAGCCAATGGCTTCCGTGTACAATTGTACCACGCCAGAAGCAAACGCAGCCGTTCCCTCTGGAAATTCAACGCGATTGGCATAAAACAATAACGCTCCCAACCCCAAGAACATCAGCGCAAGCACAGCGGAAAAGATGAAGCCAATGTTAAACTCGCGAATCGTGTCTTTGAGCGGGGGGTGATACCCCGTTTGCTTGATGCGTTCCAAGGTCCAGATGCTGTTCCAGGTACTCAAGTCTACTGCCGTTGGCATCCAGCCCATTAATGCAATCAGAAATGCCAAGCCGGCGCCGGACCACGGGGTGAAATCAGCCGGTGCAGCAGGGACAGCGGAAAGGGGAGTGTGGGCCAAAGCTGCAATGAACGCGCCTGCCGTGCTAATGAGCAGCACGCCCGCGATTACCTTGATCAATGAATCGAGCGCGCCGTATTTGCCGAGAAACAATACGACGGTTGAAATGAGAAAGACCACCACGGCCACATAAGGGGTCGCATTTTGGCCTGTGATATTTGAAATATTGAAGAGGTTGTCCAAGAACGAGGCCGTTACAATCCCAATAGCTCCCATGACAAAAAAGCAGGTGCTCACCGTAATGGCGAGGTAGAGCCACGAGGCCCATTTCCCCATGGATCGGTAGCCTTCAATGAGCGATTCGCCGGTGGCGTTCGCATAGCGACTTCCAAATTCGAAAAAAGGATATTTGGCCACGTTGGCGGCAACGACGGCCCAGACCAGGCCAAACCCGACGAGTGCGCCGGCCCGGGTGGATTGCACCAGATGACTGACCCCGATGGCCGTAGACGCAAAAAGGATGCCCGGTCCAATGACCTGCATCCAATTCCCTTTTTCGGTCTTCATGCGTCCTCTTCTGCTTGTTGTGCATCGAGGTGACGATAGGTCACCCACATCTTCCACCCCACGAGGGCTTGTTCCCACTTCTTGAGTTGGGTCAAGTCTTGTCTCTTCGAGAAACGGGGCAATAACAGCCGATTCAACTGACTTAAAATGGCGAAAACAATTCGATTCATGCCCTTGGCCTTGAGGTTTGCGGTTCAAGGTAAGAAAATCAAGGGCGGCTCCGCAATCCCGTCAAGGAAGCAATCCGATTGATTATTTCTTCTCGCCAACAAACCAATCTTCCTTGTACTTGAAAAGCACGTTGAAGGTGGTGAGTGAGCCGTAAATCTTTGTGATGTATTGCTGCAAATCGATCTTGTCCGAGTCGACTAATTTTTCGTGTGCGTTGATTTTGGCCTCCAAAACACGCAGCCGATCGCGTGTCATGACAATTTTGTGGAAGAATGTGTCGACTGGAATTTCCTTGGCCTTCAATCCGTCATCTGCCGGCTGGATGATGAGGTTTCCCCCGTCCCAGCGGTCACTGATTTCAACATTCTCGGGACGTTCTTCGCCGCGAATACGGTCGGTGAAGTCACCCAGTACATGTTCCATGGCCGTCATGATGTCGCTCACATCCGGTTGTCCCATGTCTTCTGCCTCCTCGATTACTTCGAGTCCTTCAAATTCTTTCGAGATGGATTTCTCGCCAACTTCCCGAAAGTAGATTCGCCAGAAATCGCCGTCGGTTCCAAATATTACCCCTTCAGCGTGGGTGGGGTGTATCACTTTAGCGCCTATTCCTAACATGTCAATTGTTTTGCATTCTATAACGACATGTGTGCGCGTAAGGTTTCAGCCTGGCGCACCGCATCGCATTGTTCATTTTTCCATAGCCCATTGTGGGGATTATTGAAACCACGGTGCGCCCAAACCCCGTGAATTACTCGGATATTGCATCATGCAACTCAGGCGCAGGAAATACCGTTGGGATCGAATCACCCTGGTGGGAGGAACATTCATGCTCTTGATTATTTCCCTCGCGGCTTGGATCGCACCGGATTCGGCTTCTGCGGATGAGGGGTTGGCGTTGCAGCATCCGCGCGCTGTAATTTCCGTGGAAGAGGAACAGGCGCAAGCCTCTTCTTCTCAGGCTTCGTCATCAGATTCAGCGCTTCGGCCGGATCCTGCGGCTAAATCGACTTCCGAGGATGAAGAAGTGAAGCCTTGCAGTTGCAATCGTCATGTGCTGAAGTTGCCCAAAAATCCATACACTGATCACCAAGTGGCCGCGCGTAATCTTCCCAATAGCTTTTTTGTCAAAGACAAGGGCGAAATGGAAGCTGGGAAAAGGAGAGGAGATCTGGTACCCGTGCACGACGGCCGTGGGTATCACATCACAGCTCTTTCGCACAGCTATGCGGTTTTGTTGCCTGAAGTGCAAGCCTTGCTCGCTGAAATGGGGAACGCGTTCGCAGATGAACTCGAAGGTACGGGCAGCGAAGGCACCCGGTTTCGCGTGACAAGCTTGACCCGTACCGAGCGACAACAAGCGCGATTGGGGCGACGCAATTACAATGCATTCAATGGGACGTCCACGCACAGCTATGGCGCCTCATTCGACATCGCATATACCGACCGTCCAAGCAATGATTCCGATTGCTCAGCGCCCACACGCGCGATTCAAAATGTCTTGCGCAGCTTTCAAAAAAAGGGGCGTATTCTGGTGATTCCTGAGAAGAGCTGCATGCACATTACGTTGCGTCGATGACCGCCTCGGTCCAGCAATGACTGGATTTTAAAAGCATTGAAAAAGGCGCCCCACAACGGAGCGCCTTTTTGCATTCGATGGCGACGACAATTAGAGGTGGATCACCTCGTCATAGGCTGCAGCGGCCGCTTCCATGACGGCTTCGCTGAGCGTCGGATGCGGGTGAATGGTTTTGATGAGCTCGTGACCTGTGGTCTCAAGCTTGCGCAGGGCGACCAATTCGGCAACCATCTCTGTCACGTTGGCTCCAATCATGTGTCCGCCAAGTAGCTCGCCGTATTTGGCATCGAAGATGAGCTTGACAAATCCATCTTTGTGTCCCGAAGCACTCGCTTTTCCAGATGCCGAGAAGGGGAATTTGCCTACTTTGATGTCGTGTCCGGCATCTTTTGCTTGCGCCTCTGTCATGCCCACACTGGCAACTTCAGGGAAGCAATAGGTGCAACCCGGGATGTTGCCGTAGTCAATGGGTTCAGGTGAATGGCCTGCAATCTTTTCCACACACGTTATCCCTTCTGCTGACGCGACGTGCGCCAGGGCTGGGCCTGGAACGCAATCCCCGATGGCGTAGTAGCCAGGAATGTTGCTGGCATAGAAGTCGTCTACCATGATCTTACCGCCGTCTACGGCGATGCCCACATCTTCGAGACCGATGTTTTCGATGTTCGAAATCACCCCTGCGGCGCTCAATACCACGTCGCATTTTAGTTTCTCCTCGCCTTTCTTGGTTTTGACCGTCACCGTTTGTTCGCCTCCCTTGGATTTGACATCCAAAACTTCAGACGAGGTCATCACCTTGATGCCCGCTTTTTTGAAGCTTTTTTCAAGCTGCTTGCTCACGTCAGCATCTTCGACAGGGACAATGCGGTTTTGGTATTCGACAACGGTGACTTCCGTGCCGATGGCATTGTAGAAGTAGGCAAATTCAACTCCGATGGCACCTGATCCAACAACCACAAGTCGCTTGGGTTGCTTCGCAAGCGTCATGGCCTCCCGATAGCCGATGATGTTTTTTCCGTCTTGCGGAATGCTTGGCAATTGACGGCTGCGCGCACCCGTGGCGATGATGATGTGACCTGCGGAGACCGTTTGCACCGAACCGTCTTCGGCGGTTACCGCCACTTGTTTGCCCGGGAGCAACTTTCCGTTGCCCATGATCACGTCAATTTTATTCTTTTTCATCAGGAATTGAACCCCCTTTGACATTCCATCGGCTACGCCGCGGCTTCGGGCTACCATTCCTTTGAAATCTGCCTTTGGACTGGCCACTGATATTCCGTAATCCTCCGCATGCTCGATGTATTCGAACACATTGGCACTTTTGAGCAATGCTTTGGTCGGAATGCATCCCCAATTGAGGCAAATTCCTCCCAGAGCTTCCCGCTCAATGACCGCAGTTTTTAAACCAAGTTGACTGGCGCGAATGGCCGTGACATAGCCCCCAGGGCCGCTTCCAAGAACAATTACGTCGTACTTCATGTATTTGCTTCAATGCTCCTTGCTGAGAAGGAAGTGCGTGTTGATTTTCGCCGCGAAGTTAACGCATCCAATCGGTTCATGGATGCATAGGGTTCAAGGTGTGAGGTTCTGTTTTCATGCAGTACCTTTACCCACCTGAACTGCGGGCTGATCGTTGCGGTCGAAAGCCCTCGTTCGCGAAGAAAAAGATTATGCTAAACATTGTTTTATTTGGCCCTCCGGGCGCAGGAAAAGGAACGCAAAGTGTTCATCTCGTTGAGTCCTTCGGGCTGGTTCACTTGAGCACAGGCGACATTTTCAGGTCCAATATCAAGGGAAACACCGAGCTCGGACAAATGGCACAGTCATACATGGACAAGGGCCAATTGGTTCCTGACGACGTGACGATTCGCATGCTGGAATCCGAAGTGAACAAACATCCGAATGCCAAAGGATTCATTTTTGACGGCTTCCCAAGAACAACAGCACAAGCAGAAGCATTGGATGCTTTTCTGAACCAACGCAATGCACCGGTGACGAGCATGTTGGCATTGGAAGTAGAAGAGAAAGAGTTAAAAAAACGATTGCTAGCTAGAGCCGAAACGAGCGGAAGACCGGATGATGCGAACCCAGCGGTCATCCAAAAACGCATCGATGTATACAACGCCGAGACCGCTCCGGTGGCGGGACATTATGCATTGCAAGGCAAGTTTACAGGTGTGGATGGCATCGGCACGGTGGAGGAGATTTTGGAACGACTGAAAGCGGCCATTGCCCAGTGACCTTGCGCCATGTCAGGTGAAAATTTTGTCGATTACGTAAAGATTTGCTGCCGTTCCGGCCGAGGAGGCCCAGGCTCCTCCCATTTCATGCGCAACCGAATGACGGCCAAAGGTGGGCCGGATGGAGGCGACGGCGGTCGTGGAGGGCACGTCATCATTCGCGGCAACACCCAGCATTGGACATTGCTGCACTTGAAATACGCTCGGCACGTAATTGCAGGGCACGGAGATACGGGGCGTGGCCAGCACAAACATGGAGCCGATGGCGACGATGTTTATGTTGACGTTCCACTGGGGACAGTGGTGAGGGATGCAGATTCAGAAGAGGTTATAATGGAAATCCTCGAAGAAGGGCAAGAGGTAATTCTGACGAGGGGAGGCAAAGGTGGAAGGGGAAACGACCATTTCAAATCTTCCGTCCGACAATCACCGACATACTCACAGCCGGGCGAGCCGGGATTAGAAGAGTGGAAGATTCTCGAGCTCAAACTTCTCGCTGATGTCGGACTCGTGGGATTTCCGAATGCAGGAAAGTCCACTTTATTGTCTGTGGTAAGTGCGGCCAAACCGGAAATAGCCAATTATCCGTTTACGACACTGAAGCCGAATTTGGGCATTGTCGCATACCGCGATGACCGTTCATTTGTGATGGCGGACATTCCTGGAATTATTGAAGGAGCCGCAGAAGGCAAAGGCCTTGGATTGCGATTCTTGAGGCATATCGAGCGTAACCCGGTTTTACTTTTTATTGTGCCTGCTGACAGCAATGACATTGCGGCAGAGTATCAAACCCTTTTGGGAGAATTGGAAAAGTTCAATCCCGACTTGCTCAAGAAGAATCGTTTGCTGGCCATTTCCAAAAGCGACATGTTGGATGAGGAGCTGAAGCAAGCGATCCACGATGAAATCAGGGATTTGAATCCGCTGTTTTTTTCCAGCATCGCACAGATGGGATTGGTGGAATTGAAGGATGCCCTGTGGAAGTCCATGGACGAGGCAACAGTCTGGTAAGAATGAGTGATTTCCTGCACATCCTCCCGGAAGTTCAAGAAGCGCTAAAGAGTGGTCAAGCGGTCGTCGCCTTGGAATCCACCATTGTTGCGCACGGCATGCCGTATCCGCAAAACCTAGAAACGGCTCAGCGATTGGAGTCAATTGTGCGCGCGGGCGGCGCTGTCCCTGCCACTGTGGCGGTAGTCAATGGAAAACTGCAAGTGGGATGTACGATTGAAGACCTGATCGCTTTGGCGACATCGCCGGATGTGCTGAAAGTGTCGCGGCGAGATTTGCCGCTGGCTTTGGCCCGCAAAACGCTGGGTGCCACCACCGTCAGCGGTACCTTGATTGGTTGTGAGCTTGCAGGTGTCCGAGTGTTTGCGACGGGCGGGATTGGAGGTGTTCATCGCGGAGTGGAGCGCACCTGGGACATCTCAGCAGACATACCTGAACTCGCAAAGTCTTCCGTGGCAGTGGTGAGCGCAGGGGCAAAATCGATTTTGGACTTGCCAAAAACATTGGAAGCATTGGAAACGGCTGGCGTGACCGTAGTGGGTTATGCCACCGATGATTTCCCCGCTTTTTTCACTCCGACGAGTGGGATTGCTGCTCCACATCGAGTTGATTCGGCACGAGAAATGGCGGCGGCCATGCACGCAAAATGGTCCTTGGGTTTGGAAGGAGGTTTCCTCATTGCCAACCCCATTCCCGTTGAATTTTCAGCAGACCCTGGGCAAGTGCAGCATGCGATTGATCTGGGGTTGAAGGAAGCGGCTTCAAAAGGGGTCTCGGGCAAGGATCTGACCCCATTTTTATTGCGTTACGTCAATGAAGCCACTGAAGGAAAGAGCCTTGCGGCCAACCGGGCTTTGGTCGAACACAACGTGGCTGTTGGCACCGCTGTAGCTGTGGCTTACGCGTCCAGGTAACCCCACATTTTCGAATGAAGTTTGCCCACAGTTGTTGACGCAAAAGCCCGTTGTAAATCTCTTGAATTCTTTGCTTGGTCTGAGTTGCACTATTTTCGCGTCATGAATCCAACAGATGTCAAGAAAGATGCAGCCAACGACTCTGCTTCCGTTCAAGATTTTCGGCAAGCCTTGTTGGATGATTATCGCCTGATGTGCATGAGCCGGGAGGCTTCATTACTGGGCAGAAAGGAGGTGCTGGGTGGAAAGGCGAAATTTGGAATTTTCGGGGATGGAAAAGAATTGGCTCAACTTGCATTGTCCAAAATCATTCGGCCTGGGGATTGGCGATCAGGTTACTACCGGGATCAGACGTTGATGATGGCCCAAGGCTTGTTATCGGTGCGGCAGTTTTTTGCGGCGCTTTATGCGGACACGGATGTTGAGCGTGAGCCAAGTTCGGCTGGAAGGCAAATGGGTGGCCACTTCGCAACGCGCATTCTAGATGGCCAAGGCGATTGGCTGGATGCTACCCAAGGCTTCAACAGTTCCGCCGATATCAGTCCCACAGGCGGTCAAATGCCACGGCTTTTGGGTTTGGCCCAAGCTTCAAAATTGTATCGGGCATTGCCCGACGTGGCTGCGCTGAAGCCAAGGTTTACGAAGGCCGGGAACGAAATTGCGATTGGTACGATTGGAGATTCGAGCACGTCTGAAGGTCCTTTTTGGGAAACCATGAATGCGGCAGGAGTGCTTCAAGTGCCCATGCTCATGAGTGTTTGGGACGATGGGTACGGCATCAGCGTTCCCAAAAAGTACCAAACCACCAAAGCGTCCATTTCCACCGCGCTGAGCGGAATGCAAATGCAAGAGGGAACCAATGGCATTGTGATATACCGCGTCAAAGGATGGGACTATCCGGCATTGGTCAAGACCTATGAAGAGGCGGCGAAGCGCTGCCGGGAACACCATGTACCTGTATTGGTCCATGTCGAGGAGGTTACGCAGCCACAAGGCCATAGCACTTCGGGCTCCCACGAGCGCTACAAATCCGAGGAACGGATGGCGTGGGCCAAGGAGTATGATTGCATTGGGCAATTTGAAAAATTCCTGCTCCTAGAAGGCGCGGCCCAGCAAGAAGAACTGGACGGCATCCGAAAGGCAGTGAAAAAAGAAGTGCGCCAAGAACAAAAGGCCGCTTGGGCAGACCTTCGGTCGTCATTTGACAATGAGCAGCAAGAGGTAATAGCCCTTATTGCCGCGGTGAGCGGCTCAGATTCCGCCGAAATAGCATCCTTGGAAAATGGCATTTTTCCCGGTAGGGCCGAATTTCATGCAGCTGCTCGGCGAACGATACAAAGCGCGGGACGAAAACGAACCCCCGCCCTTGAGGCACTGATCCGCTGGTCGGAAGCTTATGGCCGTGAAAACCAAGATCGCTATGGCCGGCATTTGTACAGCGAAGATGGGGATTCGGCTTTGGATGTGCCGGTTGTTCGTCCGGAATATTCGGATAGCGGAGACCACGCGGATGGCCGGCAAATTTTGCAGCAAAATTTTGAGGCTCTTTTCGAGAAATACCCGGAATTGGTCACGTTTGGAGAAGATACAGGTGGAATTGGAGGGGTGAATCAGTCCATGGAGGGCATGCAGGAGAAGTTTGGTGAGTTGCGGGTATCTGACACAGGGATTCGGGAGTGCACCATTGCTGGGCAGGGAATCGGACTCGCGTTGCGGGGATTCCGACCCATCGCAGAGATTCAATATTTGGATTACCTGTATTATGCGCTGCAAATTCTGCGCGATGATGCAGCGACGGTGCGCTATCGCACTGCGGGTGGCCAAAAAGCACCGGTCATCATTCGAACAAGAGGTCATCGATTGGAAGGCATTTGGCACAGCGGTTCGCCAATGGGCGCGATCATTCATTCGCTCAGGGGCATGCATGTCTGTGTCCCGCGCAATATGACCGAGGCTGCGGGCATGTATAACACCCTTTTGCAAGCTGAGGAACCGGCGCTTGTGGTGGAATGCTTGAACGGGTATCGCACCAAGGAGCAAGTGCCTACGAACCTGGGGGAATTTACCGTGCCTCTGGGGATTCCAGAAGTGATCAAAACGGGCCAGGACATCACGGTAGTTTCGTACGGCTCCACATTGAACATCGCCGCTGCGGCGGTGGAGCGATTGCAACAGAGTGGAATCCACGTTGAATTGATTGACGCACGCACTTTGCTGCCATTTGATACCCAAAACGTATGCGCCGCCTCGGTCGGCAAAACCAACCGACTTTTGGTCGTAGATGAAGATGTCCCAGGTGGCGCTAGTGCCTATATCATGGAAGACATTCTGAATCGCCAAGGGGGGTGGAAGTGCCTCGATGTAGCTCCGAAAACCATTGCCGCTCAACCCCACCTGCCTCCATACGGAACCGACGGTGACTATTACGCCAAGCCGAATGCAGAGGACATTTATGAGGCGGTGCTGGGCATGATGGTAGAAGCAGAGCCGAACCGATTCCGATGATCCAAGAAGAATTTGAACTGAAAACAGAGTTCATCGACTTGCTCCAGCTGCTGAAGGCCACGGGCTACGCAGCGACAGGAGGAGAAGCCAAGATGATGGTGGCGGATGGATTGATTGCTGTCAATGGTGAGGCAGAACAGCGAAAGCGCCGAAAACTTCGGTCGGGAGATGAGGTGAATATCAATGCAGAAGTTTCCATTTCACTCATAGCCAAGGAGTAATGGCTGCGCTGGGTCAGAATGTTTGTAATTCTGACACGTTTCTAGGGCTCCTATCAGGAATTTTTACGTTTCTTGGAACTTGATTCAAATTGCACGACCATGATGAGATTCATTCCTTTTGTCCTTTTTGTTCTGGTTTCAAATGCTTTTTCAGCGCAAGAAATGCTCCGAGGCCGTGTGATTGACGGAGAACTGGGTGATCCTATTTTCTCCGCCAATGTGATTGTTGAAGGAACCACGCAGGGCGTGACGACCGATTTCGATGGGCAATTTTTATTGCCAGTGAGCCAATTCCCGGTGAATTTGCAAGTGAGTTTCATTGGGTATAGCCTGAAGAAAATCACCGTTCAAGACGCTTCAGAGCGCATAACGGTCAAATTGCTTCCCGATCAGGTTCTGATCGATGCGGCTGAAGTCGTGGGGGATCGAATCAGCCAAAAGCAAAAACAGGCGCCACTCACCGTAGAATCCATGGATGTGATTGCCATCAAAGAGGCGCCAAGCGGTTCCTTTTACGAAGGTTTGGGCAACCTCAAAGGGGTGGATGTGACCTCGGCGAGTTTGGGTTTTAAAATCATCAATACACGCGGATTCAACTCCACATCTCCTGTTCGGTCCTTGCAGCTCATCGATGGAATCGATAATCAAAGCCCAGGGCTCAACTTCTCGCTGGGGAACTTCCTCGGGGCATCGGAATTGGATGTGAGGAATGTGGACATTGTCGCTGGAGCGAGTTCTGCATTTTATGGTCCGGGTGCGTTCAATGGCGTTGTATCCATGGAGACGAAGTCCCCGTTTCAGTTCCCGGGAGTGACCGCTTCACTGCGCGTCGGGGAGCGAGAATTGAATGAACTGGCCTTTCGCTATGCGGATTATACAACGGATGACGAAGGGAATCCTGTTTTGGGTTTGAAGATTAATGCATACCGCATGTCGGCATACGATTGGGAGGCGAACAATTATGATCCTGTTGACGGAGCAATTGTTGGAAGGGACAACGCGGGCCGATACGATGCCGTGAACATCTATGGCGATGAATACAAGCCGGTCTTCGATTATGCGGGAGATGGCAGCAGCAATGCCCGTGGTCTGGGAACTTTTTTCCGCACCGGATACAAAGAAATTGATCTCGTCGATTACAACACGGAGAATTTGAAATTTAGTACTGCCCTTCATTGGCGACTGCGGCCGGAAGAAACCTACGAGAGTCCGGAACTTATTTATGGATTCAATTCGGGATTTGGAACCACTGTCTACCAAGGTGATAACCGATTCAGCCTGCGTGATATCCAGTTTTACCAACACAAATTGGAGTTGCGCAAGCCTGGCAAGTGGTTCGTACGGGCGTACCGGACGAGTGAGGATGCCGGAAATTCATACGACCCATACGCGACCGCATTGAAGTTGCAGCAGGAAACCCGTGACGATTATCAGTATTCCAAGGTCTACTACCGCTATTGGGTGGATAGCATCGCGCCGGGCATTTCGGAAACGTGGCCGAGTGGGGTTTTGGAGTGGGTGGATGGCGTCCCCACCTATACCATCGACCAGGACAGCATCGATTACTGGTACGAGGTCAATGGTCAGAACCTATTTGACTGGCATGAGCAAGTCGAGGAATGGACCAATTCGGGCTATGCCGGACTCAACGATGTTGCCCAGAACCCGAATGGATATTTGCAGCCCGGTACGCCAGAATTTGAATCGAAGTTTAATGCTTTGATCTCTGCCAAAAACAATGAAGGAGAGGGCGGGACTCGATTCTTTGATCAGTCCAGCTTGTCCCATGTCCACGGGGAGTACATCTTCAACCCACAGGGCCTTGAAGAAATTCGAGTGGGTGGGAATTTCAGGCGCTACACCCCATGGAGCGATGGAACCATTTTCAGTGACACCACGAGCGAGCGCATCGTAAACCAAGAGGTTGGATTTTACACAGGAATCAAGCGGCGTTTCTTGGAAGACCGCTTGATTGGAACTGCGACAATTCGTGCGGACAAAAATCAAAATTTCGATTGGGTCTATTCGCCAGCAGCCTCCTTTGTTTTTTCGCCGCGTGAGCAGGATTACCTCCGTATGAGTTTCAGTTCTGCGTTGCGCAACCCAACATTGGCTGATCAATACTTATGGTTGGATGTCGGTCCTGCAACGTTGGTTGGAAACTTAGAAGGAGCCGACAGCTTGATCACCATTAGCAGTTTCATCGATTTCCGAAACAGTGCAAACGCCGCGGCGGGTCAATATGGCCTGAATCGAGATACCCTTGTCTATTTTGACATCGACCCCATTCGGCCTGAGCGAGTGAAGACCTTCGAGGTAGGCTATCGCACGACCTTGGGCGAAAAGGTTTATGTGGATGCAGGCTATTATTTCAGTGTTTACGAAGACTTCATCGGCTACAACATCGGGCTCGATGCCCTTTTTATCGGGAATGAACAAGCGCCCCGAGCGGTGGATGTTTATCGCTATGCGGCCAATTCTATAAATGAGGTGCAAACCCAGGGAGCCTCGATTGGCTTGAATTATTACCTGGACAACAACTTCATGGTCGCGGGAAATTACAGCTGGAACGAACTGGTCAAAACCGACGAGGACGATCCCATCATCCCCGCGTTCAATACACCGAAGCACAAGTACAATCTGAGCTTGACCGCGCGTGATTTGAAATTGAAAGGCAAATCAACGTGGGGCTTTGGTGTCAATTACAAATGGGTTCAGGGCTTTATTTTTGAAGGTTCTCCTCAATTCACGGGCTTTGTTCCGACATACGATTTGCTGGATGCCCAAGTCAATGCAAACTTCAAAGAGCTGAATACTACGTTGAAGCTGGGAGGCTCGAATCTGTTGCAAAACATTCATATCGAGGCCTATGGCGGGCCTTTTGTTGGGCGAATGCTCTATGCAAGCTTGCTGTATGAGTTCAATCACAAAAAGAACTGATTGGACTGAGAGTCTATCGAAATACTTATTATTGGCGTCGAAGCACTTTATTTTACGCATGAATTTCGTGTCCTGTGGACGGACTCAGTATTTTTTTACTACCTTACATCCGAAACTTAAGACCATAACAGAGAACCAAATCTGATGAAAAAATTTCTATTCAGCGCGCTTGTGGCGTGCCTAGCTGTGTTGCAAACGCAAGCACAGACCCGTTACCTCGATGAGGTTTTTGATGACGTCACGGTTACTTCGGACGTTGTCTATGGACAAAACATTACGGTCATTACGGCCCTTCAAGGCCTCCCACCTATGATGGAGGATTTGAAACTCGACATTTACGAGCCGGCAGGCGATTCTGAAACGAATCGACCTTTGTTGCTTGCTTTCCACACGGGTAATTTCTTGCCTCCCTATGTTAATGGAGGTGCCTTGGGAACCAAAACAGACAATTACATCGTTGAGATGTGCACGCGTTATGCCAAAATGGGATATGTCGTGGCATCCGTTGATTACCGATTGGGTTGGAATCCACTTGCAGGAACGCAAGAGGAACGAACCATTCAGTTGATACAAGCGGCGTACCGTGGGGTCCAAGACAGCCGCACGGCAGTTCGCTTTTTCCGGATGACGGACGCTGAGTCGGGCAATCCATACGGCATTGATGCCGACAAGATTGGCATGATCGGCGATGGTACGGGTGGATACATCACCCTTGCTTCTTCCACCATCTCAGATTACAACGACATCATCGTGGACGATTTGGGCAATCCCATCTCGAAATTCTGGTACAACCCAGGCGATGGTTCTTACATCCCAATGGTAATCGAAGGAATCCATGGCGATGTCAACGCAACAACTGACACATACGCTCCCGAATCTGTTGGGGGCTTCCAACTCTGCGCTGCAAACCACGTAGGATACAGCTCAGACTTCAGTTTCCAAATGAATGCAGGAGGTGCATTGGGCGA
>DLQB01000181.1:0-1679 GCA_002477505.1 Flavobacteriales bacterium UBA7443 | reverse complement strand
TCTGGAGCCATGGACATTCATGAAGAGATCAATGGTTATGCGGCGAATAACAATGCAATCTTCGCCGATGCTGGATTGGATGATGCGGGTTCGCCGGCCAACTTGGGCTACGACGGATTGTTTCCTGTATTGAATAGCTATGTCGATGGAATCCCAACGGAGCCATATGATAGCTCTCCTTGGCAGTGGTGGGATCAAGCTCCTGTAGCCGCCTACGACGAAGCCAATGGAACCAATATCCTTGCTACCCAATTGACGTTGAACCCAACAATGGGCGAAGAGGAAGCCATGGGTTGGATTGAACAGATGATTGACTACAACACGCCGCGCATGGGCTTGGCGATGGGTGTAGTTACCGAGTCAACGATTGCAGGTGGAGTCCGATACATCGATGAGATTTTTGAGGACGTCACCGTTGAGGCTGGCGTAGTTTATGGAGAAAATATTACGGTTATTCCAGCTTTGCAGGGCATGCCGCCAATGGCTGAGAACTTGTTGATGGATGTCTACCAACCCGCAGGTGATTCGGAGACAGATCGTCCGGTGATCCTCTACTTCCACACGGGTAACTTCTTGCCACAATATGTCAATGGAAGTGCCGTTGGAACACGAACAGACAGCAGTGCGGTTGAAATCTGCAGCCGCTTTGCTCGAATGGGATATGTAGTAGCGTCGGTCGATTACCGATTGGGTTGGAATCCACTTGCTGGAACTCAAACGGAGCGTACGACTCAGCTGATCCAAGCCGCGTACAGGGGCGTTCAAGACAGCCGCACCGCGGTTCGTTATTTCCGCAAGTCGATCGCTGAAGACGGCAATCCCTACGGAGTGAGCGGAGACAAGATTGCAATGTTTGGCGAGGGAACCGGTGGTTACATCACCCTTGCTTCATCTACGATTTCGGATTACAATGACATCATCGTGGACGACGCAGGCAATCCGATCACCAAGTTTTGGTACGATCCAGGAGACGGATCTTATATCCCTGTTGTGATTGAAAGCATCCATGGGGATCCCAATGCAACCACGGACACCTATGCGCCAGCATCTGCCGGTGGGTTCCAATTGTGCATGGCCAACCACGTTGGATATTCCTCAGATTTCAACTTCCAAATGAACTTGGGAGGTGCTTTAGGTGACTTGAACTGGTTGGACGAGGGCGATATGCCAATGGTGAGCTTCCACGCTCCCCACGACCAATTTGCCCCCTACACCACGGGAGTTTTGATTGTTCCTACCACCAATGAGCCGGTTGTTGAGGTTTCTGGTGCATTTGATGTGCACAGTGAAATCAACGGTTATGCTACCAATAACAATGCTTCATTTGCTGAAATCGGCTTGGTCGATCCAGCAGCAGCGCTGGGCAACAATGGTTGGGACGGTTTGTACCCCGTGATGAACAATTACGTGGACGGCATGCCATCGGAGCCTTATGATGGTTCTCCTTGGCAATGGTGGGATGTAGCAACGACCCAAATGGTGGACGAAGCCAACGGAACCAGCATCGCGGCGACACAGCTGACATTGAACCCGACCATGGGGCCAGAAGAGGCATTGGCGTGGATCGATATCATTCAGGATTACACGGCTCCTCGCTTGGCAGTGAGCATGCAGGTGGTGGATCTTGGACCCGGTTGCGACGATGAAGCAGCATGCAACTACAACGCACTTGCAACCAC
>DLQB01000002.1 GCA_002477505.1 Flavobacteriales bacterium UBA7443 | reverse complement strand
GTCAATGAATTGAGAAGGGATTGTGCTGAGGTTGTTGCGCAACCAGAGTTTTTTCCCTTGGGTGCGCTTTTTCCAAAAATGAAACAGCCGAACATCTAGGAATTGGGCCAATAGGTACGCTGTCATCGACGCACTCACCGCAACAATGGTGGATCCAAACACATGGTTGAATTCTGCATCGTTCACGGGCGACCAATCGGCAGCCGGAATGGATTGACTCACCGTGATGATGACCAAGGTGAAGGCGCTAGCGAAGAGGCCCGAAAGCACGACCCAATTGGCTTTTTTCTTGCCAAAGCACTCGGAGATTAAATCGGTCACCAAGAAAGTGACAGGGTAGGGCAGCAGTCCAACACTCTGTTCAAACGTCAATCCATCTATTGGCGCCCAATGAAAAAACTTTCGAAAGATGAGATTGCAAGCGACCAAACTAGCAATAAATAGTGCAGCAAGGATGAGGAAAATGCGCAGGGAAAGTTCCTTCTTCGCCGCCTTTAAATCGGGTGCTTGGGCATGTTCACTCATGAGGATAGGGGCTGAGGATTCCAGGTCAAATGGGCCTTTTCCCGCGTTACAGTGCAGGCAATGGATTCAAATCGGGCGCCGGAATGAACGCCCGAACGGGTCAAACTGACAATTTCAGGGGTGGCTTTCGAGCTAATCTTGAATTGACGGCAGAGCTGGTGCAGCACTTCCATCTGAAGTGGCTCATTGGACCAAGCGTGCAGGTCAAGTTCAAAAGAGGAGCCGTGATCCTTGCCACATCGCAACACGGCCGCGTCTACGGCACGACGAGATTCCGTTGCCAAGGGCTGCAATCGCGATGCAATCCGGGTGAGGTGGCGCCCCGCTCCCGGACGCAAAGACTCCAAAAGTGGGAGCACTTCATGCCGCAATCGATTGCGCAGATAATCTGGTTTTTGGTTGCTTGAATCTTCTCGAGGGTCCAATCCCCAATCCGCGGCCTGCTCTTCCAATGCTTCACGGCTTTCTTCCAGAAATGGTCGTATCAGACGGCTGACAGGGTCAAGCGAGCGCATACCGGCAAGGGCCATCGGATCGGCCGACCGCAACAAATGGAGCAGCACGGTTTCGGCTTGGTCATCGGAATGGTGAGCGGTCGCAACGAAAACGGGAGACTCAAGGGATGTCTGAATCGCCGCTTGTAACGTCCCAAACCAATGGTAACGGATTCGCCGTGCTTCTGATTGAACGCCTTCGCGATCTCCAGTCATTTCGGCTCGCAGTTCATGGTGTGGCACATCCCGAGCCGTGCACCATGCGCGAACGAGGTCTGCATCTCCATCGGATTCGCTGCCGCGCAATTGGTAATTGACGTGGGCGACTTCAATGGGGTGCCCGCAGCGGTAGAGGCATTCAGCCAAAACGAGCGAGTCGTTGCCGCCGCTGACACCAACGAGGATTTTATGCTCTTCTGAAATGCCGTGCTGTTGCAGCCAAGAGGTCATCCGTTGCGTGAGGCCGGCGCGGTCCTTAGGCATCTTTTTGCAAGGTTTTGAGCATTGCCTCCGCTTTCAGCAAGCACTCTTGGTATTCTTTTTCGGGCACACTAAGGGAAGTAATCGCCCCACCCACGTGCATGGAAATTCGCTCGCTTGCCGCGTTGTACAACAAACTGCGAATCACCACATTCAGCGAAAAGTCACCATTGGGCTGAAAGTATCCTACGCTGCCCGAATACACCCCGCGCTTGCAGCCTTCTAGTTCGTCAATCAATTCCATGGCACGCACTTTGGGGGCCCCTGTCATGGAGCCCATGGGAAATGTCGCGCGCAAGATGTCGACAGGATCGCATTCCGGACGGACTTCGCATTGCACGGTAGAAATCATTTGGTGCACGCTTCGAAAGCGATGAATTCCGAAAAGCTCGGGCACATGGACCGTTCCCGGTTGGGCAATCCGGCTCAAATCGTTTCGCACCAAATCACAAATCATCACGTTTTCGCCGCGCTCCTTTGGATCGGCAAGCAGGGCTTGAGCAAGCGCACGGTCCTCCGCTTCGTTGGCGCCGCGAGCGATGGTTCCCTTGATGGGGCTTGAGGTAAGGGTTGAGCCTTTTTTGTCCAAAAACAATTCAGGTGAACCTGAAATCAAGTGAAATTCTCCCGCTTTGATAAGCGCAGAATAAGGCGATTGGGTGAAATGTTGCAAACGGACAAAGGCATCCCAAACCGAGTCCAGTTTGTCATTGCTCATCCATTCTTGGCAGAGGTTCAGTTCATAAACATCGCCGCGTTGGATGTGTTTTTTCACCCGCCTCGCGCGCTGGAGGTAAGTGGCTTCATCCCAGCGCGGTTTCATCGAAATTTCAGGCGCTTCGGGGATGGAAGATAGTGGGGTTTGCACTTCTTTCAAGAGCGCTTGGGCGTCTTCTTCGAGAGCACCGTAGACGATACGGGCGTCGGGGTCGCCGCCTCCCCATTCGATGACCACGCGTGGCTCTACCCAGTGCAGCGTGGGGAATTGAGCATGATCGAGTCGTTGCGATTCCAACCGCTCGATGCCGTTTTTGAGGTCATACCCGAGCCAGCCAAAAGCCCAAGTTGATTTTCCTGCGGGCTTTAAAAAAGAACCCCAGCCGTCCAAGCTTTCGGGATTTTCGCCGGACCAAGTGAACGAACGTTTCGCGCCGATGGCCAGCAAACATTTGCCGTCAGGATGGTCGTCAAAAAGCAATGATGCGTGGGTTTCCCGCTTGAAAATGCGGCTCAAATCAGGGAGCGTTTTGGCTTGGAATGCCGCAAAATCATGTGCCGTAGACTCCGAATCAACCAAGCTCGAAGCCGGTCGGGTCGGTGGCGTTGCGATTGCTTTCGTTTCGGAGGACATGGAGGTTGTTCTTACACGTGCAACGCTCGGTTTCCGGTTGCAGCAAGCGCGGCTTCTTTGATGGCTTCCGTGAAGGTGGGGTGCGCATGCGACATGCGGCTGATGTCTTCTGCCGTGGCTCTGAATTCCATGGCAACGACTGCTTCGGCAATCATGTCTGCTGCGCGTGGGCCGCACATGTGGACCCCAAGAATTTCATCGGTGTCGGCATGGGCAAGTACCTTAATTGACCCGTCTGTATCCATCGAAGCGCGGGCACGACCGCTCGCTTTGAAGGGGAATGAACCGGATTTGTAAGGTGTTTGGGAAGCTTTCAACTGCTCTTCTGTTTGGCCCACCCCGGCAACCTCAGGCCAGGTGTAAACGACATTGGGAATGAGGTTGTAATCAATGTGTGGGTGTTCACCCGCAATCACCTCAGCAGCCACGACCCCTTCTTCCTCTGCCTTGTGAGCGAGCATGGCGCCGCGTACAACATCGCCAATGGCAAAAATATGAGGAACGGCGGTGCGCATCTGATCGTTGACTTCGATGCGGCCGCGGTCGTCGGTGGTGAGTCCTGCAGCTTCGAGGTTCAGTCCTTCGGTGTAGGGCTTACGGCCCACGGAAACGAGGCAATAATCAGCCGTCCAACTGACTTCCTTCCCTTTTTTATCGTCTGCCTTGACGGTGACGTTTTTGCCTGAAGCCTTCACGTCTTTGACCCCGTGTTGCAAATGGAATTTGACCCCGAGCTTTTTCATGCTCCGCATCAATTCTTTGCCCATGCTTCTGTCCATGGTTGGGATAATGGCATCCTGGTATTCCACCACATGGACTTCCGTTCCCAATCGGGCGTAAACACTTCCCATTTCCAATCCAATGACACCACCACCGATGACGACCATGCTTTTGGGCAGGGCTTCAAGGGACAAGGCTTCGGTGGATGTAATGATCCGCTTTTTGTCAATTTTAATGAAGGGCAGCGATGCAGGTTTGGAACCGGTCGCAAGGATGATGTGTGAACCTTGCACCTTCGATGCTTTGCCTTTGGAGGGCTTAACTTCAATGGTATTGGCGTCTACAAACGAACCGAAGCCATTGAGAACATCAATGCCATTTTTCTTCATGAGAAAATCAATTCCTCCGACCGTCTGGCCCACGACTTCTGCTTTGCGCGCAATCATCCGCTTGAAATCGAGCTTCAACTCCCCCGTTCCAATGCCATGGGCATCGAATTGATGCAGGGCCTGGTGGTAGTGCTCAGAGCTATCGAGAAGCGCTTTGGAAGGGATGCATCCCACATTGAGGCACGTGCCACCGAGTGAGCTGTATTTTTCAATCAAGGCGGTTTTCTTTCCTAGTTGTGCCGCACGGATGGCTGCTACATATCCTCCAGGACCGCTGCCAATGACAATAACATCATAAGATTCCATGAAGCAAAGGTAACGTTCAGGGCGCGTAAACGCAGCCTTCGGATGCATTCGGCCTGTCGGCGTTCATTTTCCCCTTTCTTTGCATGCAGGTTTCCGAACAAAGCCCGTCATTCAATAGTTTAAAGAGCACACCATTGCCCAAGGCATCACTCATGTTTCATGTGGAATAGCATAGCATCCGTATTAATTCGCAAGCGTTTGCTGTGGTTGGTTTTGCTTGCATCGGGAACGGCATTCATGGCGAAGCAGATCCCGAACCTTCGCCTGCAATACACGTTCAGTGGATTGCTTCCAGCCGACGATTCCATTGCATTGGATTACGCACGTTTTCAAGATGTTTTCGGGACGGAAGGCAATGTCATGTTGATCGGTGCTGATTTGGCCCCTTTGAGCAACCCGGATGGATTGAGGGCTTGGGAGGAATTGGCGCAATCCATTCACGCCATGCCCACGATGAGAGATACGGTGGATGATGGCATTGATCAACCCATTCGGCTGCCTCTCATTGACAGTGTTTTCTCCATTACGCGCGCTTTTGAGGTGAAAAAAGACCCCCTCGCCCGGCGCTTTGTTTTGGCGCCGCTTGTGCCAACCGGTCGATTTGAAAGCGCCGAAGGAATCGATCAGCTGTACGTGGACAGTTTGCTGAATCGATTGATCGAATTGCCGTTTTATGAAGGACTGCTCTTTAACGCGTCGCATGATGCCACGCTGCTCTCGGTTTTCATGAATCCAAAGCTGTTTGACTCGAAGCACAGGGGAGCCGTTGTAGAGGATGTGGTGGCCATCGCAGACGAGTGGAGCGAGCGGCATGGTGTGCCGCTGTCAATCAGTGGACTGCCATTCATTCGGGTCCAAATGACCAACAAGGTCAAAAATGAAATCGGCTGGTTCATTGGAGCGGCTCTGCTGGTTACGATGTTGCTTCTTCTGGTGTTTTTCCGAAACCCGGTGGTCACAGGAGTAAGTTTAATCGTGGTGGGTACCGGAGTCATATGGTCATTGGGAACCATCGCCTTATTTGATTTCCCGGTGAACCTGATCATGAGCTTGATCCCGCCTTTGATGATTGTCATCGGGGTTCCGAATTGCATTTATTTGATCAATAAATACCACGCGGAATACAAGCGGCACGGAAACAAAGCCATGGCGCTTCAGCGGATGATTGTGAAGGTTGGCAATGCGACGTTGCTCACAAATTTCACAACGTCCTTGGGCTTTGCGACCTTCATTTTCACCCACAGTGAGATGCTGCGCAACTTTGGAACGGTCACGGCGATCAACATCCTAGGCGTTTTTGTCATCTCCATCATTGTCATTCCAGCGCTGATGACTGGCCTGCCCGCTCCGAAAGTGAAGCATAC
>DLQB01000186.1:10728-14638 GCA_002477505.1 Flavobacteriales bacterium UBA7443 | reverse complement strand
CCCATCGATTGGGAATTGCAGGTAATCGAAGAACCGACTTGTTCCAATGGGTTCATGGGTACAATGGCAATGGAAGCAACGGGTGGAACGGAAGGCCAGTATGAACTGTTCGTGGCAGGTGTTGATTTTCCTTTAGCAAGTTCCTTTGAGTGGACGTCACCTGCAGGGATGTTCACGTTTGAACTCATCGATGCCAATGGTTGCAATGCCAGCGGCCAATACACCTTGGATGGGCAGCCGTCGATGGAAGGTTTTCAGCCTGTGGTGTTGGAGCCAACATGCTTTGGCGATGCCGACGGAAGTTTGATGCCCGACCCCAACTTTGAGTATACAACGTGGTCGGTCGAATGGACAGGTCCGAGCAGCGGCACATCGGAGGTTTTTGAAATCATTGAAGGCTTGGCCGCCGGTTCTTACACACTCGATTTGGCTTCTACCGAATACCCCGATTGCGCGTCAACAATTTCCGTGGTGGTGGGCCAGCCTGAAGCGCTCCTCATTGAAGTCGAAGGGGCAGGACCAAATTGCCCGGGAGAATTGTCCGGTTTGTTAATGGCAGAAGTGTCCGAGGCTCAAGGAAGCATTTCATGGAATTTGAACGGTGTATTCATAAGTGATGACCCCGTATTGTCCCTCTTTGGACTTTCGGCTGGAACATTCGCTCTTGGAGTTGCCGATGAGGTCGGATGTGCTTCGATGGCAACGGTCGTATTGGATGCGCCAACGGATCTTGGATCGTTCGAAGTTGTAATCGCTCAACCCACCTCATTCTCCAATGGATCGATCACTTTGGAGGTGCCTTCAGGGACGAATGTTGAATGGTATGATGAAAGCGATGTGCAAATTGCAGAAGGCAATGCGATTGAAGCACTCAGTTCAGGCACGTATACGGCCATGATCACAAGTGCTCAAGGCTGTGCGGAATTCATCTCTTATGACCTGGACTTTGCCGGGTGCATGCTCACGAATGCCGATGACTGGCCCGCCGGGGCCGACGGAATTTTTCCAACCGACGATGCGGTCTGGTACCTCGGTCAGGAGTTGGCGCCTGGTCCGAACGCGTCAACTTCGGAATGGGTTCTTCGCATTCCTGAACTGATCACAGATGGTGGGGTCAATTATCCGGTGGTTTCGTTTTCGTTGGATTCAATATCAAACCTGCCTCCGGGTACGGCAAGTGCTGATGCCAATTGGGTTGATCCAGTGATGGCTCATGAAGCACGGTGCATTCCGATTGAGGGCATCCCGACGGTGGCTGGCGATTATCAAGTTACATTCACAGGAACCATGGCCATCGCGTTGTTCGGAAGCTCCTTCCATGTCGATGGGTTTTCCTTTTCGAAAACAGTAAGTGTAGAGGCAAGTCCAAATCCTGTTTTGGGATGCACGTATTCATGGGCGACCAATTTCAATCCATTCGCTACCGAGGACGATGGCTCGTGTGATTCAGCGTGGGGATGCACATATGTGGATGCAGAAAATTACGACAACACGGCCACCTCAGATGATGGTACTTGCATTTTTGATTGCTCGACCGAGACCGAAGGACCCTGTTTTTATGACTTCGACGAGAGCGGCAACGTTGGTGCCACCGATTTGTTGCTGTTCTTGGAAGCTTACGGCATCAGTTGTCCGTAATCTTCGAAGGGTAGGTTTGTTCTCAGAACAAAAAGTCGTACCCCTGAATTTTCATTTTCTGGTATTTCTCCTTGTTAAAGGTGAAAAGCTGTGACCCTTTGTGCTGGCCTTCGGCCTTGCCATCTGCTTTCTTGTCCAGATCAATGAGCAGGGTAGTTTTGAAGAGTTTTTTGCGAAAATTT
Organism: Flavobacteriales bacterium UBA7443; assembly: GCA_002477505.1. Taxonomy (GTDB): domain Bacteria; phylum Bacteroidota; class Bacteroidia; order Flavobacteriales_D; family Sanyastnellaceae; genus UA16. The sequence continues at coordinate 12,818 of DLQB01000186.1, read as the reverse complement.
CGCTTGTCGAATTTCTTGCCCAATGCAGTTTCGTAGAGGGTTTGCAACTGGCCGAGCGTAAATTCATCCGGCAACAAGCGGAATCCTACCGGTCGCCGCTTCACCCGGCGTTTCAACCGCTCCTTCGCGTATTGTACAATTTCGTTGTGGTCGAATGCCAGGTCCGGAACCTCCGAAAAGGGGACCCACTGCATGTCGTTTTCATCCCAGTCGGAAGCTTGAAAATCACTTTTTCGAACCAATGCGTAATGTGCAACATTGATGACCCGGCCTCCTGGATGACGAAAAACCTTTCCAAAGGCCTGCAATTGCTCGATCATGGTTGGATCTTCATATCCAAACAGCTGCTTGAACATCTTGCGGGCTGAGAGCATCAGCTCATCGTTTTCATTCAGGTAACGGCTCGGTAAGAACAGTGCTCCGGTATAGGGCGCGCGTTTGCTTTTTGCCAATAATACTTGCAAATCATTGCCGTCGAAGCCGAAGAGCACGAGGCTTGTAGAGAGTGCAACACCAAAATCTGGCTCTTCTTGGGGATATTGTAACATAGTCAAAAAACTCGGGAGGGCGAAAACCGATTCATTCTCGGAGCCAAAAATCAAAAGTACTTTCCCGTGCGAGTACTTCCTAGTTCAATCATTAACAAGCCAAACCGCTTTTGTGTTTATTGGCAAGGTGATTTCATTTTCAGAAGGCGCTGCATCGGAATGATTCCAGGACGCGAATTGCTTCGTCGCTCCTTGGTCGAAAAGCAGGTGCACCGAGCCGTCTGCCTGCGGTTGCATGTCTAATATTTCTCCTGAAAACGGCAAATTGCTTCCCGTGCTTACCGGTCCGATGTCTTGTCGGCACAGTTGTGATCCACGGATGAACACGACCTCATTGCCACCAAAGCCAGTGGTGGCGTACGCATTGGTGCTGAGCGTGCCGCTGCCAATGAGCCCGCACAAATCTACCATCGTGCCGGTCCCAACATCCACGAGGGTCAGCCCTGTAGTTTCACTGACGAGGACAACGGACCCGTTACTTCCGGAGCTTTGTGTTGGCACGCTTCCGATTCCCGTCGGTTCCACGGCCAAATTGATCAGCGGCCCCGTTGCGCCGGTAACAAAATCCCACGAGCGCAGTCGGTGGGCTGAGGTGGCGTCATTTTTTTCCCAAAGCACACACGTGTTTCCAGTGAATCGTACGTCTACGGGAGTCCAAGGTGCTTCGGAAAATCGCTCGAAAAGCAATGCGCCTGAAGGATTGATTACGGCTATGCCACTGGCATGTACAATGGTGAATCCGGCTTGCAGTCCCAGGGCATGCACACGCTTTATCAGTGGCAAAGACCCGGTGCTTTGCGCAGAATTCCAGGCGTTTTCGACCGCCATGGTTTCCCGATTGACGAGGTGCACGGTTGCTGCTTCGGCATCGGCAAGGGCAAACGTTCCGTCGGCGTAAGCGAGGTCGTGACTCAATGGAAAATTGCTTGCCGTGGTGACTTCGCCCGATTCATTCTCGAAAGCGAGCAAGGAAGAAGTGCCGTCCGTTTCTTCGGTTAAGGCCACAAGAAGATTGGGCAAATCGGCTGCAGCTGTGTAGTCAAAATCTCGAAATGCCGCTCCTCGATTTCCAGCAGCATCATCTACAATCACGGCGAGGGTCATGGTTTCCGTGGGCCAAGAACTCGCATTCAACGCAAATGGAACAATGAGGGTGTCAATCTCTGAACCTTGCCAAAGTCCAATTTGCGAAGTTCGCACCGAGACTCCGTCCCCTTTGCGCAGCTCCACCGTCCAAATGCCACCATCTGCCTGGTTATCTGTCGCCGTGAATTGGACGAACAGGAAATCGCCATATTGCGCATCGAGTCCATCGAAGGCCGGGGTGATCAATTGGACGTTAGGAGCTTCCTTGTCCCTGCCGTCGCAACCGACCAAAAAGAAGGCGATGCACACTGCGCTCAGTGCTTTGGCAGTGAATCGGTTCAAAGCAAGGGAGAAAATGGGACTCATCATAGCAGCAAAATTAGGGGATAGCGACGGATGTTAAGAACCTTGTCAATGCGTTGTGAATTAACGATGATGCTCAGCTGAATTCCCTGT
>DLQB01000186.1:0-10705 GCA_002477505.1 Flavobacteriales bacterium UBA7443 | reverse complement strand
CGACCGCGTGGTGCGCAATCTCCATCGCAGGCCCCGGAGATGTTAGGCAAAGTACAGCCCCAGTCTTTGGACTTGGAGGAAGCGGTGCTGGGTGCCATGATGATGGAGCAAACGGCCGTGAACTCGATCATCGATGTTCTCAAGCCGGAGAGTTTTTACCGGGACGCCCACCGTCGGATTTACGCGGCGATTGTGGATTTGTTCCATGCCTCGGAGCCGGTGGACATTTTGACCGTCACCGAGACCCTCCGAAAGGCAGGAGATTTGCAGCAGGTAGGAGGGGCGCAAGCGGTGGCTCAATTGACGCTGCGGGTGGCGAGTACTGCGAACATTGAAGCCCATGCGCGGATCATTGCCCAGAAATACATTCAGCGCGAACTGATTCGGGTTTCCAATTTGATCACCCAAAAGGCCTTCGAAGAGACCACCGATGTTTTGGATTTGCTGGATGAAGCCGAATCCCAATTGTTTGAAGTGGCGCAAGGCAACATCCGCCGGAGTTATGAGTCCATGAGCAGCATCATGCGGCAAGCTTTGGAGGACATCGATAATGCACGAAACCAAGAAGGAGGTGTCAGTGGTGTGGCCACTGGTTTTGTCGAGTTGGATAACATCACCGGGGGATTTCAGAAATCAGATATGATTGTACTGGCGGCTCGTCCTGGAATGGGCAAGACCGCTTTTGTATTGACCATGGCGCGCAACATTACTGTGGAATACAATGTGCCGGTAGCCGTATTTTCCCTGGAGATGTCAGCGGTGCAATTGGTGCAGCGATTGATTTCGGCCGAGACGGAGATCAGCTCCGACAAATTCAGAAAAGGGAGCCTGGCACCGCACGAATACACCCAGTTGCACGAGCGGATCGGAAAATTGTCGGAAGCACCGCTGTACATTGATGATACACCGGCCTTGAGCATTTTTGAATTACGGGCCAAGTGCCGTCGTTTAAAATCCACCGCAGGCATTCAAATGGTCGTGATTGATTACTTACAGCTGATGACTGCCGGTTCTACTTCAGGCAATCGTGAACAAGAGATTTCGAGCATCAGTCGTTCCATCAAAAGCATCGCAAAGGAATTGGATATTCCCATCATCGCCTTGTCGCAACTGTCAAGGATGGTAGAGACACGGGGCGGTGACAAACGCCCGATCCTGTCGGACCTGCGAGAGTCGGGTGCAATTGAGCAGGATGCAGACATAGTCGCATTCATCTACCGTGCCGAATATTACGGTTTGACCGAACACCCGGACGGGATTGATACGGCAGGCTTGGGTGAATTGATCCTTGCGAAGCACCGTCATGGAGCACTCGGAACGGTGAAGATGCGGTTCATCCAACGATTGGCGAAGTTTGCCAATTACGACAGTTTTGCCAACCCGGTCTTCGATCGTGGTGAATTTCAAGATGGCCTCCGGCCGAATGAGGACTTCGCAAACCAGTCGACCGTGACGGTTCCCTCCAAGATGAATCAACCGGGAGAAGAGGGAGGTTCAGAATCGCCATTCTGAATGGCGCCAATCGCTGGCGCTAGTCCAGGGAACGGATTAAGCTGCTCAGAATCGTCGTAAATTGCCCGCATGATAGCACGGATTGGAATGGACTGGAAACGCACAATTTGCGTCGGGGTGATGATGGTATGCATGGGGATATCAGGCATGAGAGCGTCCCAGCTACTGATTCCCATGGATGATTCGCAGTCCAATCACCTCAAAGCCTATGGCATGGCTTTCTGGCTGTTGGAGCAAGAGGTGGAAATTGAGTGGCTGCTCAATTACCGCGGTGGGAGTTTCCTTATGCCGAATTTGACGACGTTGGTCCAAGAATGTGTGATTCGAGGCATCAGCCACCAAGTAATAGCGGATGTACAGGCGCAGCAAATCTTAGTAGAAATCGCGGATCCAGAGTCCAATACGGAGCGGGTTAAATTAGAGGTTGCGCCAAAAATTGCGGTGTACAGTCCGGATGGGAAGCAACCATGGGATGATGCCGTCACCCTGGTGCTGACGTATGCGGAAATCCCGTATGATGTCATTTACGATGCTCAAATCATGGGTGAAATTCTTCCGAAATACGATTGGCTGCACTTGCACCATGAAGATTTTACGGGTCAATACGGTAAGTTTTACCGGTCGTATCGAAGCGCAGCTTGGTACCAAAATGAGGTTCAGCGACAAGAAGGCATGGCCCGGACGTTGGGGTTTGAGAAAGTGAGTGTGATGAAGCGGAATGTGGCGCTTCAAATTCGTGATTTTGTTCTTGGAGGCGGATTCCTTTTCACAATGTGTTCCGGAACCGATTCCTTTGACATTGCCCTTGCGGCAGAAGAAGTAGACATTTGCGAGTCTGTGTTTGATGGCGATCCAACAGATGCCGGGGCAACGAGGGCGCTCGATTTCAACCGAGCCTTAGCCTTCCAAGATTATCAGCTCATCACGGATCCTATGGTCTACGAGTTTTCAGAAATTGATGCCACGGAAGAGCATACGAAGACGAAGCAGCTAAACGATTTCTTCACCTTGTTTGATTTCAGCGCCAAATGGGACATCATTCCTACCATGCTGACCCAAAGCCATGAGCGGGTCATTCCCGGTTTTATGGGACAGACAACGGCCTTTCGCAAGCAATACATTCGTCCCGATGTGACCATCATGGCGGAAACAAAGAGCACGCGTTCGGCCAAATACATACATGGCACGCTGGGGTTGGGGCAATGGACCTATTATGGCGGACATGATCCCGAAGACTACCGCCACATGGTAAACGATCCCCCAACGGATTTGAACCTGCATCCTAATTCTGCCGGCTACCGGTTGATCTTGAATAACATATTGTTTCCAGCAGCTCGCAAGAAGGAAAGGAAGACGTAAGCTACTTGTGAAGAGGGCTCAGCTTTTGATCAATATTCCGAGCGTAAAAAGGTACTTTCCAGATTCCAGTTCAAGGAATTGATAATCCAACGGACCATTGGACTTTTTGGCCATGGAGAGCAAACCAAGCCCTGCACCGCCTTTTTCAGACCATTCATTGTTGCACAGGCACTCGACATACCGAACGCGCAACTGTTCATGTGTCATTCCATTGACCTCAGAAAGATTGGCGCGCAAAGAGGCGGCCATATCGAAGTCTACCAGGTTTCCCGCTTGAATTTGATGCCCCAATGGCGTGCTCTCGAGTGTGAGGAATAATTGCAGCTTTCCATCATCATCAATCCAACCGTGTCGACTCACGTTTTGAAGGCATTCAATCAGAACAGCGCTCATCCGATTCAATTCTTTCCGTTTTGCCTTCTTCGTGAGGAGTGCATTTTCTGCCAAGAGCATGATGGCATCGGTTGCATCCGGGGTAAGCTCTCCAGAAAAGCTGAATAACACGCCTCGATCATCACCCTCAGTCGTTGCGTGCAAGGTTTCTTGCAGCTCGGAGAAGAGTTTGGATGATTTCGTCGGATTCATTTTGCCGCTTATGGGGTTAAATTTAGGTAAATTATCGACTAAATAGCTGATTTAAACGATAAATTAACTTTCTTAACCGCAAATTACGGCAAGTGAGACTACGAGGCCACTGGCTGTCAGTCATTGTTATTCACGTCGATGCCGTGATTTTTCAATAATTCCGTGATTCTTCAATCGAAAGCTCAATTCCTTCTGAGTCGGGCCTCATGGACCAAACAAATGCCTTCTGGCGTTTTGATCATCTCATAGAATGCCGGGTGCATGAAGTTCAGGGTACGCCGGAATGGGCGGTTTTCGAGGTGACATTCCCACACAAGCAGAGCGAGTTTCTTGGAGGTTTGCCATGCATGCGAATTGAACATTGCGGGCCGGGAAAATCCGTCGATCCAACGCTTGGCTTGTGCGATATTTTGAATGCTTGAAGGAAAAGCAAAGGCCAGTGGGTTCAGTGGAATAGACATTACAGGGGGCTTGTTTGTGTTTGACAAGACAAACAAAGAGTGCCCCTCCGTAATCAATTTACGGTGCGATTTTTTTCTACTTTTCGCGGTAAAGATCCAAGGTGCTGTTGAGGTTCTGCTGCATCAATTCGCGCAAGTCTGCGGGGGCAATAACTTCTACCGCAGGGCCTAGTCCCAATAAGAATTGAATCAATTCAAAGGTGAGAAGCACGTGCAACTGCAATTCGTATCCGCCTTGGCCGATTTCGACCAGCTTTTGACTGCTGTGCACAGGCTGAGCGGCGAGGTACTCGTATTCCAGTTTGCTGCAACGGATTCGAACATCACATGGAGCCTTAGCAATTTTTGAAATCCCAAAGGAGTGCAGGAAAAAATCATCGGGGTTGAAATCACTGCGCACGATGAAGACCTCATCGGCTTCTTTCAACTGCTGGATGCGATCGAGGCCATAGGTCCGGTATGCCAGCCGTTCGGGATTCCATCCAATGACATACCAGCGATTCCGGTATTCTTTTAATAAATAAGGGTGCAGGCATACTGCTTTGGCTTCTTCGGACTGAAACTTTTTGTACTCCATTCGAAGCGTTTGTTTGCCTTGAATGCTTTCGAGAATAGGCATCAAAAGTTCCGATCCCCGCGTGGCGGGTGCCGATTCAAATTGCACCACGGAATCGAGATTGCCGGTGTCCAAATTGGGTGCCATTCGAAGCCGGTCATCTATTTTGCCAATGGCCTGGCCGAATTGAGAGAAAACGGGAACATTTTTGAATTGTACGAGGGTTCGCGCAGCGAATCGAATCGACTCCAATTCTTCGGGGTTCAACTGCAGGTTGTCAATGGAAAAATCATCCGCTTCATAATAGTACCCGCGTTCATCGCGGTGGTATGCGATGGGAGCATAGTAACCCAAGGCACCATCATTGCGCATCGCATTCAAGTCTTTTTCAATTGTTGAGATACTAATGCGATCGCCATTGCTGCCATAGAGTGCCTCTTCGCAGGCCTCCCTGAGTTCTTCCTTTGTTGGAAAGGGAGCTCCGGGGTTGGTAAGGCACCGATCAATGGTTCGGTATCGGATAAGGGCGTATTTGTTCGCAGGCATGGATTATCCTTGGCAGGCATTAAGGTAAGCATTCAATGGAAGACGCCCACCGGCTCGAGCCGAGTTCACGTTGGTTATGGCTTCTGATCATACGCTTCCATGAAACGAAGCCCTTTATCGACGTAATCCGGATGAAACGTGCTGGGTTTGCCTGATTTCGGAAAAAGCTTGCCGGTGTTGTGCAGGTGGAAGGCATCTCGGAATTTTTTGTCACGGAGCGCATCACCGTATGTAAGATGAATCCACTCGATACCGGCTCGCACGGCGTCTTGACCTCGAATGTCGCGGATTTGCAGGTCGAGCAAAATGCACTTGTAGCCCATGAGTTGAAACGGCCCCCAGGACGTTGCCAAATTGCGAAGGGCTTCTTCGTCGGCTTCCTGCAGATCTGCCTGCGTGACGTGCTCATAATGGCTTCGGTCCCCTCGCTTCACTTCCACTAGTCGCTCAAAAACATGTGCCTCAAATCGTTTGCCGGCGGGTTTCCGGCCTCCGGATTCCAATTGAATCAGGGCCATGAGATAGGGGAAGGGCACATTGTAATGGGCGCTCCACTTATGCACTTCCGCTCCATAATTTTTCTGAGTAGCCTGCATGCCCCACCATTCTCCGGGCCGATTCCATTGTCCATCGATTCTTCGATTGACTTCGCTGGTGAGCAATGCGGCGAGTAACAGCACGGCAAGCCCGGCGACGGTCCATCTCCAACGTTGCGGGCGAGGCTGTGTGGTTCTCATGGGCAATCAGAATAACAATAAGACAGGCAATTCCGTCTGAATCCAAATTGCCACGGGCCGAAACAAAGCGATTAGAGCAAAGGCAGGAATGAAGTTGAGCAAGGCGAAGGATCGAACTTTCAAGAGGTCGATGCCAAGGGCGATGAGCAGCAATCCCCCGAGCCCCGTGAGATCGGCAGTTAATTCCGGAGTCCATGCAGCACCCCACAGCTGAAATGCTCCGGTCAGCCCCCCTTGGATGAGCAAGACGGCGGGCGCTGCCAAAAGCACCCCGCGTCCCAAGGCCGCCGCGAGCAAGGCCGAACTGACCAAATCCATAGTGCCTTTGATGAACAGGATGGTTGGATCGTTCTGAAGTCCGTCTTGCATGCAGCCCACAAGGGTCATCGCTCCCGCACAAAACAACAAAACAGATTGAACCAACCCCGATCCGGTGCCTTCACCGAGCCGATCTGTCATTTGCCGCACCCGTTGGTCGATGCGCAAGTTTTGGCCCGCGATGGTGCCAAATACCAGGGCTAAAAACACAGCAAAAGGCTGATCCATTTCCATGCTCATGCTGAAACCAATTCCCAATGTGAAGAGGCCGAGAGCCTGAAACACATGATTTTCCAGCTCTTTCGAGATTTTTTTGCCCAGCCAAAGTCCTGCTGATGCGCCAATTCCAACTGCAATGGCATTGTAAAGGGTTCCAACCATGCTCCGAAGTTACATTTGCAGGAATTACTTCCATCGATGGCTGAACTGACTTTTCAAATAGAGGCTCGTGATTCACAATCCAAAGCTCGGGCCGGTGTTGTGCAGACCGATCATGGGGCGATTGAGACCCCCATATTCATGCCAGTTGGCACGGCAGGTACGGTCAAAGCTGTTCCGCAACGTGACCTCGTCGAAGACATTCGTGCGCAAATCATCTTGGGCAACACCTATCATTTGTACCTGCGTCCAGGAACATCTGTGCTGGAGGAAGCAGGGGGATTGCACGGATTCATGCATTGGGACCTTCCCATTTTGACCGACAGTGGCGGGTACCAAGTATTCAGTTTGTCCGATCGAAGAAAAATCACCGAGGAAGGGGTGACTTTTAGCAGCCACATCGATGGCAGCAAACACTTGTTTAGCCCCGAGACTTCCATGGAAATCCAGCGCAGCATCGGGGCGGACATCATCATGGCGTTTGACGAATGCCCGCCCTATCCGAGCGATTATGGTTATGCACGGGAATCCATGGAACGTACCCATCGGTGGTTGGATCGCTGCATCCATCACGTTGCTTCTCGCGGCCCGCTATACGGCCATGATCAGGCGCTGTTTCCCATTGTGCAGGGTTCGACGTACAATGACCTTCGTGCCGCTTCGGCTCATGCCATTGCTGAGCGCGATGCTCCGGGGAATGCAATCGGGGGATTGAGTGTGGGGGAGCCGCATGAGGATATGTATGCGATGACCGAATTGGTTTGTGGGATTTTGCCCGAAGACAAACCCCGCTATTTGATGGGCGTCGGTACCCCGGAAAATCTTTTGGAGAACATGGCGTTAGGGGTGGACATGTTTGATTGTGTCATGCCCACTCGCAATGCCCGTCATGGATTGCTTTTCACTTGGAAAGGGACGTTGAATATGAAAAATGAAAAGTGGGCCAACGATCATTCAGCCTTGGATCCAGACGGAACTTCGCCGGTGGATTCGTTCTACAGCAAGGCTTATGTGAGGCACTTAATCAAAGCCAATGAATACCTCGCTTTGTACATCTGCAGCGTGCACAATTTGGCATTCTACCTCGAACTGGCGCGCCAAGCCCGCCAGCATATCATCGCGGGCGACTTCGTGGAATGGAAGAACGCTGTTGTTCCGCATTTGAACCAACGCCTGTAATGCAATGAGCACACCGTTGGCCCTCAAGCGCATTGATCGCTACATCATCCGAAAATTTCTCACCACGTTTTTCTTCATGGTCGGGGTTTTCTGTGTGATCGCAGTGGTGTTTGACTTGATGGAAAACATTGGCCGGCTGCTCACCAATGAAGCACCGCTGGGTGGCACGTTGATGTATTACCTGAGTTTTTGTTTTCATTTTGGAAATTTGCTCAGTGGTTTTATCGTATTCCTGACCATCATTTGGTTCACTAGCCGTCTTGCCCAGCAAACGGAAATCATTGCATTGCTGAGTTCGGGCATGAGTTTTACGCGATTGATGCGTCCTTATTTCATTGCCTCTTCGGTACTCGTCGCACTTTCTTTGCTCGTTTCGCATTTTATTCTGCCCATTGCTAATGAGCGCAAGGTGGAGTTTGAGGTGGAATACGTTCATGTCAATTTTCACATCTCTGATCAGCACATGTACCGGGAAATTACTCCTGGAACGGTGGCCTATTTTCGTTCCATTACGGTCGATCGAAATACAGGGTACCGTTTTCAATTGGAACGGTGGGGCGAAGACAACGTGCTCGAACAGCGCATTTTGGCCGCCAAGGCCACTTGGCTGGAAGAGGATAGTGTTTGGCGGTTGATCAACGCGCGCATTCGCGATTTTGATTCGGAGGGCAACGAGCACTTGCGCTATTTGACCCGAATGGATACGGCCTTGAACATGAACATTAGTGATTTTGGGCAACGTTCGGTGATGACCTCAGCAATGACGACACCGCAATTGCGTCGGCACATTGACATTGAACAGCGGCGTGGCGCCAAAGTAGCCATGCTGAAATTGGAGCAATATGGCCGCACGGCCAATCCGTTTTCCATTTATGTCTTGATGCTCATCGGTGTGGGAATCGCAGCGCGAAAGTTGCGAGGAGGTATGGGGTATCACTTGTTTTTGGCTGTGATCATAGGTTTTTTATTCGTTTTTGTGGCCAAGTTGATTACGGTTTATGCTGCGTCAGTTTCGCTGTCACCGGATGCATTGATTTCGCGAGAAAACTGGCTGTTGCTAGCGGCATGGTTGCCCAATCTGCTTTTCGCTATGCTCGGAGCCGTGATTTGTTGGAAGGCCCCGAAATAAGGGGGGTAGTCTCAGAGGCAAGCATTCATCGCGAACGAACGCGAAGCCCAACCCTGCTCTATGGCGGCGCGGGCGGCAGCTGTGGCCTCCGATTCTCGGGCAAAAACACCAAATGCTGCCGATCCTGTCCCTGTCATTTGTACATAATCGGCACCGGAATTTTGCAGCAGCTCGAGTGCCGAATGGATCGGCAAATGGAGGGCGCGTACGCCTGCTTCAAAATCATTTTGGAGCCATTGCGACCAGCTTTTCGGGGGGTGATCCGAAAGTTTTGTCCAATCCAAGGTCCGCATTTTGGGTTCGCAACCGGCAAAAGCTTCCGAGGTTGAGACATGAACGCCTGGATGGATTACCGTCAAGTGCATGTTGTTCCAGCTTTCTGACTGGATTCCGGGAACCGGTGCGAGGTGTTCGCCCCTTCCCGTGACAAGTGCGGGGGCTGACTTCCAAAAAAACGGGCAGTCCGATCCGAGTTGAGCTGCCAGTTGCAAGGCCGCCTCGTCGGTTAGATTCAGTGAAAAAAGCTGATCGAGCAATCGAATCATGCACGTTGCATTGGAGCTGCCACCGCCCAGACCTGCTCCCATTGGGATGATCTTGTGCAAGTGGGCAGTCACGCCGCCGATGTTGAATTCACGCGCCATGAGCTCGTAGGCTTTGGCAATTAGATTGCTTTCCAAGTTTCCGGGAACTTCAAGCCCCGTGATCTTTAATTCTAGTCCCGGTGAAGGTTTTGCGTGCACTTCCAATACGTCGGTCCAATCGACCGGCCAAAAGACGCTTTCGAGCGCATGAAAACCATCGGGCCGCTTATTCATGACAAACAAGCCCAGGTTTATTTTTGCGTGTGAGAATGCAATCATGGCAAATCGCGCTTGGGATCAATCCAGGTAACCCAATCGTTTCAGTTTTCGCTCATCGTTTCGCCAGTCTTTGTCCACCCTCACAAACAGATCCAGGAATACCCGCGATGCAATGAATTTTTCAATGTCTTTGCGAGCATCGATGCCTACTCGTTTGATCATGTTTCCGCCACTGCCGATGACAATTTGTTTTTGGCTCTCGCGTGCCACTCGAATCTCAGCTCGAATTTTCACCAATGCATCTTCTTCGACGTACGATTCGACAACGACTTCAACCGAGTATGGGATTTCTTGTTTGAAGTGGGTGAGGATTTTTTCTCGGATGATTTCAGAAATGAAAAACCGCATGGGTTTGTTCGTCAATTCGTCCTTGGAAAAATAGGGAGGGGATAGCGGAAGGAGCTCCACCACGCGCTCGAGAATTTGATCGACATTGAAGCCATGCAGGGCGCTGATGGGAGCGACAACGGCGCGTGGGATTTTCTCTTGCCAATAAGCAAGGCGCTCTCCAACGATGGCTTGATCCGCCAAATCCACTTTGTTGATCAGGATAAAAACAGGGACCTCCATCTCGGCAATTTTTGCGAAAGTCTCGGGGTGCGCCATGTCACTTTCCTCCGTATCGGTGACCATTAGAATGAGGTCGGCATCCTGCAGGGCCGTTCGCACAAACTTCATCATGCCCTCCTGGAGTTTGTACGCTGGATCAAGCACGCCAGGGGTATCGCTGTAAACAATTTGCCATTCGGGCTCATTCACGATGCCCATGATGCGGTGGCGTGTGGTCTGGGCTTTCTTGTTGATGATGCTCAGTCGTTCGCCCACGAGGCGATTCATTAGCGTGCTTTTCCCGACGTTGGGAGAGCCAATGATGTTGACGAAACCCGCTCGATGCGGTGTTGTTTCTTCGTGATTAGTTGCCATGGTGGTCGCGTTGAGGACTGGTAGTCAGTAGGCAAAGGTACGCCCCGAGGCGGAAGCTATTTCAGTGAAATTTCGATTTGGTGAAATGAAAGTTAAGCGTATCTTTGACGTCCCGCAGGCAACGCCTCGGGTGGATATCGCGGGGTGGAGCAGTTGGT
>DLQB01000004.1 GCA_002477505.1 Flavobacteriales bacterium UBA7443 | reverse complement strand
AGAAAACCATAGGCTTCGTCGCGTCTTTTCGATTCGGGATATTCTCGGAGATAGCGCTCTATGGCCGTAATGGCATCGTCGAAGGGATTGTAGGTGAGTTCGTAGGCAAGCTTGGCATAACTGAACAAGGCATCTTCACTGACCTCCGCATCATAATTCAGCTCGGATGTTTTCTTGAATGTGGTCCGTGCTTTGTCACGTTCACCCAATCCCAAATAACAATCGGCCATATGGTAGAGGGCTAATTGTCCCATTTCATCCTGCTCGCGGACCACGATAGAGAAACAGTTCAGTGCTTTTCGATACGCAGCGGCCCGATAATAAGTGAAGCCCATTTGGTAAGAAAACGCCCTTGTCCGATCCCGCCCACGGCTGTAATGATAAGCTTCTTCGAGGTAAGGCAGCGCCTCTTCAAATTGCCGCAAGCGATAGAGCGCATCACCAACGAGACGTGCGACATCTGCGCGCTGGGCTTCCCGAATTTCAAAGTCGGGATTAATGACTTTGGGAGCGTACTCGATGAGTGCCTGGTACTGCTCGGTTTCATGCAGGAGTTGAGCAATGTAGATGGGAACCAGATGTTGAAAACGCGGTTCGCTTTCCAAAGATTGAAATCCCTCTAACGCCACTTGGGGCTGCCCTTTGAGGTAGGAAATATGGCTGAAATAATATTTTGCAGGCATTTGGTATTGGCCGGCATCCTCTCCACCTTCCATCACCGTGAATAAATCGAGCCGTGCTTCTTCGAATTGTTCCAATTCAAAATGGGAATGGCCTCGCTTGAATTTCTTTTCTAGTTTTTCAGCCGGTTTCATCCGAAGCGGATTCAGTCCGTTGAAGGCATCGATGGCGTCCTTCCAATCCCGTTTTCGGTAAAAATAATTGGCCAGTTCCCACTGGATTTTTTGCCCCAATGGATTCTCCGGATAGTCGGTAAGGAAATCTTCCACCCGATTGGCAGCGTCCGCCTGTTGGAGTTGAATCGAGCAAAAAGCCACACGATAAAAAGCAAGCGCGCATTGCGTGGATGCGAGATCTGTTTGTTCAGCAATCCATTCCTCATAACTGAAAAGTGCATTGCTGTACTTCTCATGTTCCCACAATTCGGTGGCGTTTTCCCAATGTTCATTCGCTTCATTCCAAGGAGTTGGTGTTGCGTCTTGAGCGAAACTCTGTCCGCAAATTGCGATGAGCAATGCTCCTAAAGCAAGCAGTTGGTTGTGGATGTGGTGCATGAGAGGCTTCAGATATGTCCCACCGAAGGTCGTTTTTTTAGTCGCTTCGGCAGGAGCGCGTGTCCGAAGTTCTCAACGCAGTGCTGTGCCTTTTTCTTCCTTTCTATTTCACAAAAAAAGCACAGGCTCATGCATGTGCTTTTTCAACAGAAAGAGGAGATGAGAATCATTCATCTCCAGCCATTGGTGCCCCTTCAGGCACATCAGCGATCATCACGCCAGCCGCCTCAAAAGCGAGTTCGTAGACGGGCACGGTTACTGCTTCGATTTCTGCTGCGGTGGCTCCAGCGTCTTCCAAAAGGTGCTTTTGCAAGTCCACGGAAATGGTGTCGTAAAACGCTTCGCCGTAGAAGTAGGATTTTTTGCCTTGAACGCTGTCTTTCGGGACAAAAAAGGCATGGTCTTTCATGAAAACACGAACGGCCTCGTCCTCTGTGCCTTTCACAGTCATCCAGCATCCCATTGTCTGGCAGCTCTGTACGATTTCCGCTTCAAAAATTCCGACTGCACTGCCTGATTCTGCAATCATCTCTGCTGCATCTTTGACCGCGAAAGTTGCTGCACCTTCGGGAATGTCTTCCCCATAGTAAGACCAGTCAGGGGCCGGTTGTCCGGCATCATTGGAAGATTTGGTTGCGTCGCAACCCACAAAGAAAAGAGGCGCGCTGAGGAGTAAGAATTGAATTTTCATGCTGTGAATTTCGGAGATAAGGTGCAAACTTCGGTCACTATTTGAGCCGAATTTCAAACTCGGTTCGACGGTTGCGAGAGCGTCCTTCATCTGAGTCGTTGCTCAGGATGGGGGTGGTTTCGCCTTTTCCTTCGTAGCTGATGCGCTGGCGTTCGACACCATTGCTGTGAAGCGCTTCAGCTACAGCTTTGGCTCGCTGTTCAGAAAGCAGCTGGTTGGCTTCCCGTTCGCCGCGGTTATCTGTGTGGCCAATCACGTGAACGCCGATCGCTTCGTTCCGAAGAAGGTAGGCCGAAAACAGTTCGAGCATGAGCAGGCTGGTCCGATTGATGGAAGAAGAGTTGGTCTGGAATTGGATCTCCCCAATCTCGAATGCTTCGCCATCTTCAGCCGGCTCCAGATCAATCATGGCCACCGTATTATTGACCGGTGCATCGCCCTTTTCATGATCGTATAGTACCTGCGCTTCAAAAGCAATGCCGTCGGCCTCGGCAATGAGCAAAACATCTTCTTGATCGCTCATTTGCACAACCGAAGCAAATCGTCCGTCTTCTGCATTGATTTTCACTTCTTCAATCCGCCGCGACTGCGCGTATTGCAGATAAAGTTTGGTGCCATCTGGAATAATGCCATTGGCGTCGTTGATGGTGCCTTTGACCACAAATACCGGGTCGGGTTGATAGCCTTCAGGCA
>DLQB01000146.1 GCA_002477505.1 Flavobacteriales bacterium UBA7443 | reverse complement strand
GGAATCGGATCGGCATACCCCCCATCAAACATCCAGTGATCGTCCAATTTCACTTTTCCGCGGGTAATCAAAGGCAATGTGCTGGACGCCAATACCGTCCGCATCCAATTCTCTCGACGTGGCTTGAGGTAATGGGCCTCACCCGTCTCGTAATCAGTGGTGACTATATGCACATGCTTGTCTTCAATGAACCGATTCGCAGCATCCCAATCGATGGGCGATGTCGTTTGAACCACTTTGGCCAAGTGCGCAAGATTCATGAGTCCTTCGTCTGACATGACGGATCCAAAAGAAATAAACTTTCCGTCTTCAATGAGCTTTTCGGAGAGCTCGATGAAATGTCCCCGTTGGCCAGATAAGAACGAGATCATCGCCATTGAGCCGGCACTTACACCGTAATAGTATTTGAATGGGCGATACCCTAACGAAGCAAAACCATCCAGAACGCCCGCTGTAAATGCACAGCGTAAACTTCCCCCTTCCAACACCAAAGCCTCATATTCGGGGATTTTTTTCATCCCTTTTAAGATACGCCAAAAACATGAGTCTTTGCCAGTGTGTTCACCTCACAATCAAGCGGACCGCTCTTGAAGCGCCGGTTCCCAGCCAATAAACACCCGGAGTTTCTGGTGCCTGAAAAGTCGTTGATTGCAGCGGCAAGCGAAGCACGGTCTGACCCGTGGCATTTTTCAATTCCGCCGCTACTTTTATTTCGCGGTTGTTGCATCCAATGGTGACATCAGCCCCGTGAAGAACGGGATTGGGATACACATGAAAGGGCGATGCGGATGAGACATTGCCCAAATCCAATGCCAGGACATCAATGTCCCCAACGTGTAACACATACGTTTCTCCAAGCTGATGCATGGCTCCGTAGACTTGATAGACATCACCCGGTGTAGGTCCATCCGGGTCTTCGTTGTTCGATGGATCGTCCATATCGATGCCCCAGCATGTGACTTCTCCTGTTCCATCACTTACCGTCCAGTACCCTTCCGCGTCAGGTGAAGTGAGAACGGTAGCATTGTCAATCCTCACACGTGTTCCCTCGTACTGTTCATCCTGAAATGCATCCGCTGTCAACCATATTCCCATGGGGGTGGCATTCCAGAAATCAACAAAATTGGTCAACACCGCATCCATGATGGTGGTGTTGCCGTCAACCTCTACCACTGTGCCTGTGATTTCCAAAACGTCGCCCACTTCAGGCTGACGCTCCCCGCTCCAATAGGGCGGATTTGATGCGATGGAAACATCAGGGCCATTCACATATACTCCATTCCAAGCCCCATAGGCATCTTGCATGTACCACGTATCTCCGAAAAATTCCGTGACTTTGCCCGTGATATTCACCGATTGGCCCTCCAATGGAGACGTCAGTGTTTCCCCTTGAACTTCGATCATGGGGGTGAACTGTGCATTAAGCCGGTTGATGTGAAAGGATGTAAAACCTCCAAAAACAAAAAGACAGAGGAGCATAATTGATTTTCGCATGTGTGCAATTTAAACAATCAAATACAACCTTGTCCATACACGTAAATATGGATTTCAGCATCAGTGAAGATCAATCCATTCCAAAATTCTATCCTTAGTTGCATTATTTTTGTTCCAAACAAACAGATTCACCATGCTATTTCGACCTTTTTGCCTCACGACTATTCTTTCCTTGTTCCTTTTCGCTATTGGCTGTGACGTCCCTACCCCACCGAACCCAGTGCCCACAAGCAGCGGCTTTTCGCCAGAGGGTGGCCCAGTTCATTTTGGTTCTGAAGCGTCGGTAGAGATTGTAAAAGGCATCGATTCGGCATGGGCGGAAATGGACATGGAGCGGCTTGCTACTTTTTTTAGCGATACCGCAAAATTCGACTGGTATGATGGGAAATCATATGATGGTGTTGATGCCTTTATTGGGCGCATCATGGAAGACACCCTTGACAATGAGTGGGACTTTCGCTGGGCCTACGCCATCGATGCCAACATCGAAGAACCTGGCGATTGGGTGCACGCTGGATTTGACGTCAGAGCAACAAAAAACGAAGAAGCCGTGGAACATGCGTGGTACCAAGAATGGTACTACATCGAAGACGGCAAAGTGAGCTACTGGTACAATATGAAGGCGATACGCCAGGATTAATTCTGCTGCTTTCCATATGCAAAGCGCGCAGCACCATGCTAAAAACCTCAGTTTTGTTGATTTTGGCACTAACCCTTGCCGCCTGCGAACCCATCCAAGAAAAACTCCTCGGCACGTACGAGATTAATCCTGATCGCGGTTGCGGAAGTTGCACAGCGAATGGCCCTCAGTCCATGGCCTTTGAAGATGAAGACACGAGCGACGGAATTGAAGGAAATTACCTCTTTGAATTTCAGGATGGACAGTATCACTCTGGATCCTATGGCTTTTTACTGGTGGACACGATCGTCACCGTAATCCTCTACCCTGAGGATGCTTCCTTCGATTACACACCTCTCATTGGCACGAACCTGCGCAAGGACTACCGCGTAAGCGGTGACAAAATCAAGGAAGATTGCGAAGGCCTTTTCCGCAATTGCGTCTGGGACAGGCAATAGAACAGGCCTCCTTTTGATGCTGCTGTTGGATGGCAGTGATTGCCTTTGCATAATTCGCAAAAACGCTTGAAGAGCGCGAGAACGCCAACAATTGATTGCCCTATCATTCTCTAAGCAACAATCGCAGGCATCAATCTGCAATGTCAGCGCATGCATTGCCATACAACGTCATCAAATCAAGCAAATCGCCAATGGCGATGATCCCGTTGCCATCTAAGTCAGCCTGACAACCATCTTCATAGTATTCTTCGCACCACGACTCGTAGTCGCAACCGCCGCCGCCGCCGCCGCCGCCTGGTTCAAACGCACAGCTACCATCGTCGATGAGGGCCTCAGGATCATAGTTGTCGAAGAATGGATACGTACAACCGCAGGGCAAGGCCGATTCGTTCTCCTCAGAATTCAATTCAATTTCCGTATCAAACGAGCAATTGTCATTTGACACATTCACTCCATATATCCCATTGGGGAGAAAAGTGAATGCCATGGGATCACCGTTACTCGGCTCTGAAATCGATGCCTGCGTCGAATCCGACGGGTTCAACTCAATGACCCAGCCGCCTCCTGAATAACCCGGGGAATCCACGTCAATGACCAAGGTGCCATTACTTACGTCACAATCCGGTTGAAACGCGAGCCATTCAGCATTCAATTGCGTCATCACCTGTAAGGTATCGGAACTGAAGCACGTGGATTGGCCATCCAAGTAGGCCATGACAACGTATTCCATCGCTGTCGCTCCATCCAGGGCTTGGGTGCTTTGCGCTGTTGAATCTACCACCATATCCCCCGGCGACCATTGCCACAGAACATCCAAGAAAAAAGGATTGCAATCAATGGTGAAGTCGAACGGTGGATAGGTCCCATCCCCACAAGACTGAGAGGCGTTCGTCACCACTCGAAAGGTCAGGCAACCAGAAGGATCGTCCGACCCCCATTCGAGGTTGGAAATATTGCCCGAGTATGTTCCCAAAACTGGATAGGAAACATCCGGCCCGTCATGAACCACAATGAAATCACCGATGGAGTCCATCAGTGCATTTTGGAAACTCAAGTGCATCTGCGTCCCATCCCCTTGAATCAGCGGGCAAACCGTGAATACCGTATCCGCATTGTTCTCGACGCACCACGAACTGCTGTATGGCATGCCAGGGCAATCGGTGTAAGATGTATTCACCAATCCAGCGGAGAGATTGACCACAGAAGAGCAGGCATTGGGATTCGGGCCTCCTTCAACGGCAAACCCTAGACCATCATTGACCGAAATCGAGCGGTACTTCGTCGTTGAACACCCAAACGCATCGATCGCTGAAAAGTTCACAACGTGATTTCCAATGGACAGCGCTTCATAAGTTGCATAAAGTCCCGTACTATCTTCCTCTATTGCAGCAGATTCAGGCAAAGTATTCCAATCAAACCCTCCATTGCTCAGGTCCAATTCTGTTCCACTGCTCAGCCCGAGGGAGTCGAGTTCATCGTGTTCGAACTGAAAATTCCATCCAAAGAAATGACCATCTCCCAGCGAATCCAATGTGGCAATGTGCAAACTCCATTCACCATTCACAGGACATCCTTCCAACGCACACCAATCTTCACATGAGGTATAGGAACCAATTCCAACTGTTCCTCCGTTCAAGGCAGAATTATTTGCATCATCCAAGAGATAAAGTCCGGCAGAACGCCATGTATAGGTATAACCTATACCTGCGGTATCATTGTCCATGCCTATAATTGGTTGGCCTAGATTGGCATCGTCCACATCGGAGGTTCCGTTGCAATCATCTGTTTCCCCCTGGTTATTTTGCATCAGGAAAAGCTCCGCTCCGTTGGGGCAAGAAACCCAGATATCCAATGCACCGACATACGAATGCTCCAAGGTCGCGCGAATCTTGCGCATGTCAGAGCACGAATCAATCACTGCATCTTC
>DLQB01000015.1:4164-4910 GCA_002477505.1 Flavobacteriales bacterium UBA7443 | reverse complement strand
GTTGTCAAGGGTTGCAATGCGTGCCGTTCCATTCGCATCTGAGTTCATTGTAAACGTTGATCCATCGGCTGTGCCATCGGCATCAACTGTTCCGTCCAAGGGATTGAAAACTCCGCCAGGTACAATGTCTACGTCCCCATCGAAAATGACATCGGTTGTGCCCGTATTGGCAGAATTTGTATTCGAAACGACCAATGAGTCGACGGTGATCTTATTCCCTGAGAACGTCTGCTGAACCATTCCATCGAATTCAACCATTCCGAATTCTGAACCTGTGGTGTTCAGCGTGAAGTTACCGCCGCAGCTGATGTTTCCTTCGTCACCCGCAATTGTCAATGCATTCGCAGAGCTTTCACCCAAAGTAAGATTGCCTTTCACGTCGAGGTTGCCTTTGCCTTCCGCAGACGGCAAGGTTAAGGTAACGGACTGGCTTGCAACGCCTCCAATGGTGCAATTGCCATTGACAATGATGTCACCCATCATGGAAGACATGTCCAACGAGCCTGAAGCTCCCGTCACCGTCAGCGCAGAAGTCACTGTGAGATCCCCCGACATGGTCGCCATATTCAATGAACCCGAACCGTTTACTGTGAAATTCCCAGCACACGTGTAATTGTCTGAAGTGCTTCCAAATGATAAACTCGCTCCGTCAGCCACTTCAACGTGGGTTGGCACACCTTTGGTCGAAGCCGAAGCATCGTTTTTGGTCCACTCTGTGCTCACCGTGTAGTCATCGTTGTATTTCA
>DLQB01000015.1:0-4133 GCA_002477505.1 Flavobacteriales bacterium UBA7443 | reverse complement strand
TGCACCACCGTCCAAGGAGAGAGTGCCCGTTACTGTCGTTTCTGTATTCGGCTCGGCCCCAATGTTACCTGATCCGAAATCCACAACTGCACCGCTTGGGATTTGGACATCATTCAAAGTGATTCCACTTGTTCCGTCGCACGTCGTCTGGCCGCTGTTGTTGTCAGCCACCGTAGAGTTGAAAATGATTGTGCTTGATCCCGCCTTCAAAGTGCCAACATTGTTCACGTAATCCGTGATTGTGAGGGTATTTGAACCTAAATCCAACGTTGAGCCAGTCCCAACGCTCACCACGCCAAAAACGCGGTTATCAAGATCCAAATCCATTTTCGCGTCAATAATGAAGATCGAAGAGCTGTCTGGCGGGACTGATCCCCCGTTCCAAGCGGCCGCATCGTTGAAATTCCAAGTGACGCCGAGAGGGGACTGATTTGTGAGATACGTAACTCCCGGTTGGGCGGCAGCCGTGTTCGTCAAAGCGAAAAGAAAAAGGCTTACGGCTCCAAATGATGCAAACGAAAGGAGTGAATGCAGTGGGCGGCTGCTACTTTCGATACGGTTCGTCAAGTGTAACATGGTCGTGATAGTTAAGTCTCCAAATTTACGCCAAATCACTTGATTTTAAAAATGAATCCGCTTTTTTTGTAGACGAATGCTTATTTCTGGTTGTTGAAATCTTTTTAGCGCCGGGCACCTCAACCGCCTGAAAGGCCTGATTTAACAGGTGCTTCAGACGCCTTGGCGGTTGCTAACTTATCAACAAATTGATGTTCATGTCGTTGTTGTTATTTCGTGCATTCACCAATTAAAAAGTTCCGAATCAAGAAAATAAATGCCTCCTTTCAATGAAAATCAAGCGTTACGACATAGGTCCAGCGCTGAGGGCTCCGCATAAAAATGACTCCATGGATGTTTCGAATTCTTTTTCATTAATTTTCGGATTCTGAACAAACCTGCATCGCCATGGCCTACCGACTATTCCTTGCGTTTGCTGCTGTTGTCATGGCAGCCGCTGCGAACGGCCAATGCCTCGACTGCATCCCAGACCCTGAATGCACTTCCGCGGATGGGTTTCCTACAATTTGCCCAGAAAGCCTGCCCGCGGCCACAACCGGCGAGTTTTACGAAGAAACCATCACCTTTTTCATGCCTGAAAACGTGGTGGATCCAGGATCCGGCGTAACTGCGTCGCTGAGCACCGTCACCGTTACCTCTATCACCGGTGTGCCTTTGGGACTCAGTGTCGTGCTGGACGAATCCGATGCCGTTTATGAACCCGCCAATGGCCAAACCGCAGGCTGTGCAAGTATTTGTGGAGAGCCTGTATTGCCCGGTGTCTACGACATGGTCATCAGCATTTCAGCAGTGGCTTCGGCATTTGGAATCGAACAAGTCGTCAATGAATCGTTTGACTATCTATTGATCGTAGAGGAAGGAGCTGGTGGAACCGGGACATTCACCTATGCTCCTACCTCTGGATGCGACTCGTTGCTCGCCCATTTCGACGCCAGTCTCGCTGGAAACACCGCACAAGTCACCACTTATGCCTGGGATTTTGGAAACGGTGAGTTCTCCCAAAGCCAAAGCATCGACAGCATGTTGTTTGCTGAATCAGGGACGTACGACGTCGCACTGCAAACCGTCATTTTCGACCAAATGCTGACCCAGATTACCCTCAATACCACGGGCGGCGGCGGCTGGGACGACGGCTGGTCTCCCGACCCAGACCCTTATTTCGTACTATCGGATGCCAATGGTTCCAATGTCTACACCTCCAGCACTGCCCAAGAGAGCTATTCCGCCACTTGGAATGGGCTATCCATTGTATTGACAAATCCCCCGTATTCCGTCTCTTTTTACGACGAAGATTTTCTTGCAGGCGACGACGACTTGGGCTCCACCAGTTTCAGTCCGAATGGCGCCGGAACGATTGATTTGAATGCAAACCCCAGCTATGCCGTCGCTACGATTGCATTGCAAGAAGCCATCAACGTCATCGATACGGCCACCGTAATCGTCAATGAATCGCCTGAAGTTGGACTCGTTTGGCTCGAAAACGATAGCCTTTCGTGCACCAACCCTTATTTAAGTCAATACAATTGGATGTGGGGCGATAGCCTCTTGCTTTCCAGCGAAGCCTTCGGATTTGCTCCAAACGATAACGGTTTCTACACCGTGATCGGGACTTCCGCTCAGGGATGTAGCACGGCGAGCGACAGCCTACTCTTTTGCAATACCTCCGCTGCCCTCGGCTTGGAGTTGACCACGAACGGTGCGGACGAACCGGAACTGCTCGTGACAGATGCTGGATTTGCAGAATATGTTTGGAATGCAAATGGCAGCGTTTCGGACACCCTGGATGACATGGAAGGCCATTTGTGGTTCCCGGCCAACAGCGGTTGGTACGGTGTGACCGCCTGGGACGATTACATGTGTCCCTGGGAAAGTGATTCACTGCTCGTTTGCTATCCGTTAGAAGCCCCTTTAATGGAAGAGTTTAGTCCCGGTGAATTGAGCTTGGATGCCGCGTATTCGGTATACCAATGGTACAACAACGGTGTGGTTTTGCCGGGCGCCACGGATTCGCTTCTACTCCTCGAAGGCCCGGGATTGTATTCCGTTTTGGTCTCGGATTTTGTCGCGTGCCCGGGCGTGTTCAGCAACGATTGGACCGTGGTGGGCATTCCAGGAATCGAAGGGACACAATCTCCCGCGTGGAGCTTGTTCCCCAATCCCGCAGATGCGTTGGTACACATTCGTTTTCCCGCGGCCGCTGAATGGATTTTGGAAGACTGGAGCGTGGACTTTTATGACGCCAGCGGCAAACGCGTTCATTCCGCGCCTGCTGTTTCATCACCAATGGATGTGTCTTTTCTCGCCCGTGGAGTTTATACCGTGCATTTGACGCATGTAAACCCCAAGGGACAAGGCCCATTGTTCGTCCCCAAACGCCTGGTCAAGCGCTGATACGGGCATCGAAGCTCAAAAGCTGCAGGTATTGTTCCTTTACTTGCGGTCCAAGCTCCATTTTCCCGGCCCCATCAGTGCCAAGACCAATGCTGGGAAGAAAAAAAGCAAGGCATGCTCCTTGTCTGAAAGCGGATCTTCCCAATGCACCATGAATGCGGCCACGCCCATGGTAATCGCCATAAGCGCAGCGCCCCAGCGTGATTTCCATCCAATCAACACCAAAATTGGGGCGACTAGTTCTCCAACAACCGTCAGGCACAAAGAAGCCGTCGAACCAAGGCCAAGCCAATCGTAGAATTTCACACCTTCGGCTGCTCCGAGTCCTTCGATCAAACGATTCAGCTTGGACCATCCATGCGGGAGCATCAGCCCTCCTGTTCCCAAACGCAATATCAAAAGGCCCCAATCGTGCAGTGGTTTCATGCGGCCAAAATAGTTCTTTCCTACCAAGACACCCCCCAAGCCCTGCCGATTGAATTGATATTTTTTGTAAATTAAACTATGACTCGAAAAGAACTTCCTTCCGACTGGTTGACCGGTGGCATCCTCGATGCCGAATACAAGCGGTACGTATTGTTGGCTTGGCTCAAACAAGTGGAACGGGATTTTCGCGAAGTCAAAATTTACCCGGGCCTGTCCAACCTCATCGAACAGCATCGGGACTTGCAATCGTTTCGCTCCGAGCAGCAAGACTGGCAAAAAAAACTACGCGGATCGCTCAAAGGACTGAATTTTTCGAGCCGCCGCATGATTTACGAGCATTTTACCGCGCACCCTGAATTGCAAGACTACCTGGACGAGCTGCTCTCGTTCGCGATTCCTCAAATCGAAAAAGCCATGGCCAATGGTCGCAACCTTTACGAAATTGTCGAAGAACACCTCGATTTGGAACCCATTGGGGTGCAGCCTTTGTACCGCGACGAAGGGTATCTGTTTGTCTACGATGAAAGCCTCAAAACAGTGGACAATTATCGCTATTCGAAATCAAACATCCTGATCAACGGAGAGCCTCACGTGCGCATGAAAGTGGACCCTGTTGAGCGGGTCAAAAAGTCCTTAAATGAGTCCTTTGAGCATATGAAATTGCGCCTCACGCGGGAATTCCCCAATTGGCCCAATCCCGCCGTGTATTTGGCTCGGATGAGCTACACCTTTCCGCTTCG
>DLQB01000165.1 GCA_002477505.1 Flavobacteriales bacterium UBA7443 | reverse complement strand
ACTTCGACACGGCAATGGCCATTGAGGAAGCAGGAATTGACGAAGTTGAGGTGCGCTCCGTATTAACGTGCGAAACCATGTCGGGTGTGTGCGTGAAATGCTACGGAAAGAACTTGGCTACGGCACGGACAGTGCAGGTGGGTGAGGCCGTGGGTGTTATCGCTGCACAGTCCATTGGTGAGCCGGGAACGCAGTTGACACTGAGAACTTTCCACGTAGGTGGTACGGCTTCGAAAATCTCTGATGACAATGACATCAAGGTGAAATTTGATGGTGTCGTTGAAATTGACGATTTACGAGAAGTGTCGCGAGTGAACGCTGAGGGAGAGAAGGAAACAGTTGTTGTATCCCGTTCTTCAGAATTCAAGGTTGTCGATCCAAAGACGGGTGTCGCGCTGAGCACGACGATTCTGCCTTATGGATCAATCTTGAAAATGTTCACTGGGGACAAAATCAAGAAAGGCGACTCGATTTGCTCTTGGGATCCCTACAACAATGTCATCATCAATGAAGGCAAAGGTGTCATCAAGTTTGAGATGATTGAGGAGGGGGTCACCTACCGAGAGGAACTGGATGAGCAAACAGGATTCCGTGAAATTGTAATCACGGAGACCAAGGACAAGAAGAAGAACCCTGCCATCCTCATCGTGGACAAGAAGGGAGAGGTGATGAAGACATATTCACTGCCTGTGGGAGCTCACCTTTCTGTGAAGGAAGGCGACGCGGCGAAGATTGGACAGATTTTGACGAAGATTCCACGTGTTGCTGGTAAGTCTGGCGACATTACAGGGGGTCTTCCAAGGGTAACGGAGCTTTTCGAGGCGCGTAATCCATCCAATCCAGCGGTCGTGTCCCAAGTAGATGGAATCGTGCAATACGGAAAGATCAAGCGTGGTAATCGCGAAGTCATTGTGACCTCACGACGCGGAGATGTATACAAGTATTTGGTTCCACTCTCCAAGCACATTCTTGTGCAGGACAATGATTTCGTCCGCGCAGGCATGGCATTGTCAGATGGAGCCATTACACCGGTCGACATTCTCGATATCATGGGCCCAACGGCGGTTCAGGAATACATCGTGAATGAGATTCAAGACGTATACCGTTTGCAAGGTGTGAAGATCAATGACAAGCACTTTGAAGTCATCGTTCGTCAAATGATGAAGAAAGTTGTCATCGAAGACGCTGGAGATACCCGGTTCTTGGAAAAGCAATTTGTCGAGAAAGCAGACTTCATGCGTGAAAATGATCGAATTTTCGGCATGGTGGTCATTACCGAAGTCGGCGAAAGCGAAGATTTGCGTTTGGGTCAAATGATTACGGCGCGCCAGTTGCGCGACATCAATGGCTCGCTGCGCCGTCGGGATATGACGTTGGCGGAAGGCCGTGATGCCATTTCAGCAACAGCACGTCCGTTGCTTCAAGGGATCACACGCGCTTCACTCCAAACGAAGTCCTTCATCTCTGCTGCGTCATTCCAAGAAACCACGAAGGTTTTGAATGAGGCTGCCGTTAGCGGAAAGCAAGACTTCTTGAATGGTCTGAAGGAAAATGTAATCGTTGGACACTTGATCCCAGCCGGAACAGGAACACGTGCGTTCACCAATGAGCGTACGATCACGCGATTGCCAAACCCGCCGGTGGAAGTGGTTGAAGAGACCACCGAGGCGTAACGAAGGCGTCCCCAGATAACGAAAAAAGGCTCACCACACTGGTGAGCCTTTTTTATGCGATGACGTTAATGTGCGGATGTGAGCGCAACGCCCTGCGGCTCCTCATCAATTCTTCTCATCATCCCGGGAGATGGCGCGCGCCGCAGCGGCAGCGATCTCTTCAGATGAAGAATTCAACTCTGTTTTTCCGTTGTAACCGAACAGGCGTTTTTCTTTGATGATGCGATCGACAAAATCAGGAACCATTTTCTCCCATCCGGGTTTTCCGGTGCGAATCAGCTCCAGAGCTTGCCGACTGAAAATACCCATGATGGTAGGTTCATGCTCCACATCCACAATCCGCTTGTTGAATTTGAGGTATTCAAATAGGGGCTGCATACGCGGATGCACAGGTGTCGTTTCCGATGTCCATGCTTTCTTGGATTCTTCTGGAATCCAGGGGTAGAGATAGATTTTGAGGTCCCGAGAGAAAAGAATGCCAAAGGCTTCCAAGATTCCGCCATTCAAGTCCCGGTAATATTTTTCATCGAAAACCTGCTTCAATGTGTTCGCCCCCATGATCACGCCCATGCGCTTGGCACTGTGCCGGGAAAAGAATTCGACAAGTTTGTAATACTTCTGGTAATTGGAGATGAGCACGGTTTGACCGATGGAACAAAGAATGTCTGCTCGATCGAGAAAGTCTTGCTCGTCAATTTCACCCTCCGCGGATAGGTTGTTCAATGTGATCTCGAACAATACTTGAATGTTCTTTTCGTCAACTTTTTGCTCGGCTTTAAATAGCTTGAGGCTTTGAGCAATCATGTCAATGTTGACCTTCGTGACGGGTCGGAAGGACCCGCGGATGGCTAAAATATTTTTCTTGTACAAAACCTGCGATGCTTGCAAATTTTTGCCATCGGGTGAAAAGATGACAGCATCGGTCATGCCATTTTTCACCAGTTGCAGGGAAAGGAGTCGGTTGTCTACACCTTCGAAATCGGGCCCGGTCATTTGGATCATATCGATTTCGATTTGATCCCGTTCCAGGTTATCGTACAAGGATTGAAGCAATTCTTTGGGCCGCTTGTAAAAAAACATGCACCCGTAGATCAAATTCACGCCCAGCAGTCCCACCGACTGGTGTTGGAGCAACGCATCAGGCTCGTGCAAACGAGCATGCATGATCACCACGTTCGGTGCCTTGTCGGGGGCCGTCTGAAATTTCAGTCCAAACCAGCCATGTCCTTGGATGGTTTTATGAAAATTTATGGTGGCAACTGTATTGGCGAATGCGAAGAAATGCTTGTTGGAATGCTCGCTGCGATCAAGCCGCTCCTCCATGAGGTTGTACTCGTGCTGGAGCATTTTTTTGACTCGGCTTTCGCAGACGTAGCGGCTATTTTTCTCTTCGCCGTA
Organism: Flavobacteriales bacterium UBA7443; assembly: GCA_002477505.1. Lineage (GTDB taxonomy): Bacteria > Bacteroidota > Bacteroidia > Flavobacteriales_D > Sanyastnellaceae > UA16. Next base: position 11,561 of record DLQB01000165.1, on the reverse strand, counting down.
GATGGCATCAGAGAAATCCTTGTCATATGCACTGATTGCTTTTGCAATGGTTCCCGAGGCTCCTCCCGCACGGAAGAAGTGACGAACAACTTCTTGGCCTGCGCCAATTTCGGCAAAGGTTCCATAGAGGTCCTGATTCAGGTTAATCCGGAGCGCCTTCTGCTTTCCGGAAAGTACGACGCGGTTTGAATCCAAAGCTTTTCGATTAATTCCGTTTTGCCTGTCTTTAAACAAATGTACGATTTCAAGACTGCGTACCTTTACCAAATGCAGGTGGATTTTACTTTTCTTGGAACAGGTACCTCGCAAGGTGTGCCGATCATTGGGTGTTCCTGCGAAGTTTGCTCCAGTAAAGATCCCCGAGATGCGCGCTTGCGCAGCTCGATTTTGATCCAAACTGCATCTGCCCGAGTCATCATTGACTCAGGCCCGGACTTTCGGCAGCAATGCCTTCGCGCGGGATTGACCCATCTCGACGGCCTCGTCATTACCCACGAGCACAAGGATCACGTTGCAGGCTTGGATGACATTCGACCGTTCAATTTCCGCAGTGGAAAGGACATGCCCGTCTACGCAACTGATTCAGTTCAAGAAGCACTCAAGCGCGAGTTTCATTACATTTTTCGACCCAATCCGTACCCTGGGGTTCCCAAGGTGACGCTTGAGTCCATCCATGAGGATCCATTTGTGATTCTGGGGGATCGCTGGTGGCCTTTGCCTGTTGTCCACCACAAACTGCCCGTATTGGGATTCCGCATCGGGGGGCTAGCTTATATCACGGATGCGAATCAATTCACTGATTTGGCGTTGAAGCGCCTTCAAGGAGTTGACGTTTTGGTTTTGAATGCCTTGCGTCGGGAATCCCACTTGTCCCATTTTACCTTGGAGGAAGCCATCGATTGGTCAAAGCGCATCGGAGCGCGACAAACGTATTTTACCCACATCAGCCATCAATTGGGAAAACACAGTGACGTGGCATTGGAGTTGCCGAGTGGAGTATTTCTGGCGCACGATGGTCTTTCGGGACGAACAGAAGGCGCAGAATATCGTTTGGATAACCCTTAGCTTTGACCATGAAATTGAAGTTCATTCAATGGCTCTCCCGGCGCTCGTACGCTCAGCTCCATGCACTGTCTTCGGTCCTTGCTTTTCTCGCGCGTCGCGTGTTCAAGTATCGGTTAAAGGTCATCAGGGGCAACCTGGAGCGAAGCTTTCCGAAGCAAAGTGCAGACTGGCACCGAAAGGTTGAAAAGCGGTACTATGGCCACTTTGCCGACATCACGGTAGAATCCATCAAGCATTTTACCATCGACAATGCGACAGCGATGAGCCGCATGAAGCATGTCAATGTGGAAGTGTTCACCCCTTTTTTTGAGGCCGGTAGAAGTGTTTTGATTGCCGGAGGTCATCTGAACAATTGGGAACTCTATGCGGTCACGGCCAATCAAAATGTTCCGCATGATGTGATGGCGGTTTACAAGAAATTATCCGATCCTACAATGGAGCACGCCGTCCTCGAATCTCGGCAACGGTTTGGTTTGGAAATGGTGCGCACCATAGATGCGCAAGCCTGGATGCAGGAGCATGCGCAAGGTTCACGACCGAAGGCCATTGTCATGGGGTTCGATCAGAGTCCTGCCAATCCTAAGAAAGCGTGGTGGACATCCTTTCTTCATCAAGAGACAGCGTGGTATTATGGCCTCGAAAAATGGGTGCATCAATATGACCTTCCCGTGATCTATGGACACATCTACAAGGATTCTCGTGGACAATACACAACGCGTTACGAGCTGGTTACCGCTCATTCGGAAGGCCTCGAACCAGGTGAGGTCTTGAACAAGTGCATCGCGCTGCTGGAGCAAGACATTCGAAACCATCCAAGCCATTGGCTTTGGTCGCACAAGCGATGGAAGCACAACCGCCCTGAAGGCATTGCCTTGAATGAACGCGCTCTTGAAAAGAAAAAAACGTTGCACAATGTTTGAAGCTCCATTGGCGGAGCGCATGCGTCCGCAAACGCTTGAGGATTACTTGGGGCAAGGGCACTTGGTGGGCATGGGGCAGGTACTTCGCAGAAGCATTGAAGGCGGCCAGGTTCCTTCGATGATATTATGGGGACCGCCGGGTGTTGGCAAAACCACTCTGGCCCGGATCATCGCCGAGCATAGCGAGCGTCCCTTTCATCAAATTTCGGCCATTAACAGCGGTGTGAAAGAAGTGCGCGAAGTGCTGGCGCAAGTGAGTCGGTCCGGCATGTTTTCCGGAAGAGCGATTCTCTTCATCGATGAAATCCATCGGTTCTCCAAATCGCAACAGGACAGTCTCCTGGGCGCAGTCGAGAAAGGACTGGTGACATTGATTGGAGCCACGACAGAAAACCCATCGTTCGAGGTAATACCTGCTTTAATAAGTAGGTGTCAAACATATGTGCTGCAGAGCTTTACGGAAGAGCAATTGAAGTTGATTGTTGGTAATGCAATTGCCAAAGACTCCCTGTTTTCTGAGCTAAAAGTTGAGGTCAACGAGTGGGATGATTTGCTCCGCTCGAGTTCGGGAGATGCCCGGAAATTGCTCAATGTGTTGGAGCTGCTCGCGGACCATGCGGAGGGCGGAATCTTGAAGGTGACCAATGCCCTCGTAAAACAAGTGGTGCACCATTCGGTGAGGCGTTATGATAAAAAAGGAGAGTCGCATTACGATTTGGCCTCAGCGTTGATCAAAAGCATACGAGGAAGCGACCCAAATGCAGCGGTCTACTACCTCGCTCGCATGGTGGCAGGAGGAGAGGATGCAAAATTCATTGCCCGGCGCCTGATCATTTCAGCCTCCGAGGACATCGGCCTTGCCAATCCGACGGCACTGGTCATTGCAAATGAAACATTCTCGGCAGTGGAGCGAATTGGAATGCCCGAAGGCAGAATCGTTCTCTCGCAATGTGTGATTTATTTGGCGACAAGTCCCAAGAGCAATTCGGCCTACGCGGCCATTGCGGGAGCTTTGCAGGAAGTAGAACATTCAGTCGACCTTCCCGTGCCAATTCATTTGCGGAATGCGCCCAATTCGTGGATGAAAGAGCAGGGTTTTGGAAAGGGCTACGCTTACGACCATGAAGCGCCGGATCAATTCAGTGGTCAAGAATTTCAACCGGAGCCGCTCTCAGGCAAACGCTATTACGATCCTGGAAGCAACCCCAAGGAGGAAGCTGTTCGCGCGAAAATGCGGGCACTTTGGAAGTCCAAATACGGTTATTGATGCACAACAAGCGGCTCAGTGATGAGCACCTTGTCTGCTGCGAGGAGTTGCACCAAGTAATGCCCTGCACCGAGTTGATCCAACGAGAACCATCCTTGGTGATGGCCGTTCCATGTTGTCCACTGCGCTGCACGGCCCGCAGCGATTTCTCGGCCACTCATGTCATAAATGCACCACCCCGAGGGCGTTTCATTTCCGCTGTAAATCCAGCGAACGGTCCCGCTTGACGTGGGGTTGGGAAACAAAAGCAATTCATCCGGTGCAGCATCCTCCTCCCAAAGACCAGCTCCGGATTCTGCAAGGATGTTGAATGCTGCTCGCAGGTCAGGAATGCCGTGGCCCATGCTATCGTTTGGTGTTGAATAAAGATGGGAGGAGCGAAGGATAGCATTCCGAATGGCTTGGGCTGTTGCGTTTGGAAATGCCTGCCAAAGGCACGCGGCGGCCCCGCACAATATGGGAGAGGAAAAACTGGTGCCATTTCCGTTTCGGATCGTTCCATCGGCGTGTGGATAGGCCGCTTGGACTCCCAATGCCATCACCTCGGGCTTCGTTCGGCCGTCTGGGGTAGGTCCCCATCCGCTGAATGCGGCATGATTGCCCGCATTATCCACCGCACCAACGGCCAGAATTCCGTCTGCATCTGCCGGTGCGGTGATAAAGTGCCAAGGCGAATTACCACTGTTTCCGGCGCTGGTGACGCAGAGAATTCCTTTTTCTGCCGCCCACGTGGTTGCTTGGGAAATCCGGGTGGAAATGCCATTGAGATCGTCGTAGGTGTGATTCATGGTGGAATCATCAAATTGGCTGTAGCCTAAGGAGGTGTTGATCAAGTCAATTCCAACACTGTCGGCGTGCTCTGCGGCCACCACCCAGTAATCTTCTTCAATGAGGTATTCACTGTAGGCGTCTTCCGTCCGGTACAACCAAAACGTTGCCTCTGGAGCGGTTCCAATCAGCGAATCCTCCAGGCTACCCGCGATGGTTCCCAGTACAGAGGTTCCGTGCCGATGGTGCGCGTATAGCCCGCCCTGCGACTGCATGGCATCCATGCCCCACCGAATGCGCCCCTCATCACGAGCCCGTTGGAAAATGGGCAAGTGATCGGCGTTTTCGAAGCCAGCGTCCAGCACCGCAATCCACATGCCTTGTCCGCGAAACCCCATTCCATGCAACCAATTGCCATGCATCTGAACCAAAGGCGCCCAGCCTTTGCCGTAGGACTCAGCGGTTTCCTCACCAGCTCTGTGCAGAGGCATATCCAATGCCGCTTCCAAGGGAGTGCGCTTGGAACCGGTCTGCATCACACTTTTCACCCCGGAGACCATTGGCAGATCCATCAATGATTCGACATCAAAAGTGGTGTCCCGCAGCTGGACAGTGACCGCATTGAACCATTTGCTCTTGAGGATGATATCGATCTCTTCGATTTCGGAAAGCGCTTCAATGTAGGAAGGAGCAATGGGGAGGTCATGTGCGATGACTTCAATGGCTTGAGTCGTTCGGCGTTGAATGGCTCTATCGCTCAAGAACGCGGTTGGTTCATCCACCGAGAAGGGGGTGGCATGACCAGGAGCTAGCTCGTACTGCTCCTTTCCTTCAAATTGTACCCAATAACGATTGGGGGCAGATTGGCTTAAGATTCCCTCTGCCGGAACGGCAATCAACGCAAAAAGTATCGCGCAATGCAACCATGTGCATGGGGGCTGAATCATCTTTTCTCGGAAGCAATGAGCTTGCCGTTTTCATAGATTTCGACCAGGTGCAAACGGCTGTTTTTATCGTAGTGGTATACCTCACCATCGAGAACACCATTGATGTATTCGCCTTCTCTTCGGATCATTTCGCCGTCCAGGACGCGGCGGGTGAGTTGTTCGCCGCTGATGGGGTCCACGTCTTCTTCCAACACCCATTCTCCTGCATCGTGCCATTCTCGGAATGGACCTTCCTTCTTTTGATTGACCACGCTGAATTCCTCTCGCGGTCGGCCATCAGGAAAGGTGAGCAATACCGTTCCATTTTCATGGATTTCTTGGACCAATTGTCCATCTTCAAATTGGCGAGTGCTCTCAAGGATTCCATCTTCGGTGAATGTTTTCCAAAATCCCGATTCTTTCCCGTCTTTGTACATGCCGATGGAACGAGGGCGCCCGTTGGAGTGGCTCACCCGACATGTGCCTTCAAAATGTCCATTGTCGTATCCAATTTCGGAGAGCAACAGTCCTGTCTCATCCCATTGTTTCCAAATTCCATGGCGATTGCCATCAATGTATTCTCCTGATTCTAGGAGTTGACCGCGTTCGCCCATTCGTTGCGTAGGTCCATTCAGCAAGTCGTTGGCATAACCCTCCTGAAGGCGCAGTTGGCCTTTGTGGTCAAAGTATTTCCATTCTCCTTGTTTCTTCCTTCGAGGTTCGCCGTTTTCATTCAATTCTTTCGAAGTGAGGTACATTCCTTCTGCTTGCACGCTGCCATCCGTTCGGAATAATTTGGTGAAAGCCCGTCTCCCTTTGCCCGTTTGAACGACTTCAGACATTACTTCACCTGTTTCATAGAAAAACGTGAATTCCCCAACGGGAACACCGGATTCGAACGATCCGATGTAGTAGAGATTACCATTGGGCCAAACGCGGATCCACAATCCGTCCTTTTTGTTAGAGGCATCGGTCACGTTGTAATCTGAACCTGCTTCACCGGTCGGCCACTTGTCGCTGTCCGCCAGTCCGGGCTGTGCCATTGCGGGATTGAACCCAAAGGCTTGAACAATCAAAACGACGAGCACCTGTGGGATGCCGTGGAGAATTCGTTGCGTCATAAAAGCGAATTTAAGAAACGCACCTCTGCATTGCCGCAGATTGGGATAAGTTATCGATTTCAATGCATATCTATCTGCAGAATTGTGATTCTCGAGGTGGAATTCAGGAGAGGCTTGTTGTAGTTTTGCTCCCGAAATCACCAATAGAATTACGCGTTATGAAAGTTACTGTAGTTGGAGCCGGAAATGTTGGAGCGACCTGCGCAAATGTGCTAGCGACACGTGAGGTAGCGAATGAAGTTGTGTTGCTTGACATCAAGGATGGCTTCGCCGAAGGCAAAGCGCTGGACATTTGGGAGACCGCGCCGATCAACCTCTACGACACACGCACGGTTGGAGCGACCAACGATTACAGCAAAACAGCAGGTTCTGAAGTGGTTGTCATCACGAGCGGTTTGCCTCGGAAGCCAGGGATGAGCCGCGACGATTTGATCGCTACCAATTCGGGCATCGTCAAAAGCGTGACGAATTCGATTCTTGAGTACAGCCCAGACGCCATCATCATTGTGGTTTCCAATCCTTTGGATGTGATGACTTACTGCGCTTATCTCACAGCGAACAAACCATCGCACAAGGTGATGGGCATGGCCGGTATCCTGGACACTGCTCGCTACCGGGCTTTCTTGGCGGAAGCGTTGGATTGCTCTCCGAAAGATATCCAGGCGGTATTGATGGGGGGACATGGTGACACCATGGTGCCGCTGCCCCGATACACGACAGTTGGTGGAATTCCTGTAACTGAATTAATTGACAGCGACAAGTTGGAGGCCATTGTAGCACGCACCAAAAAAGGAGGGGGTGAAATTGTGAATTTACTCGGCACGTCTGCGTGGTATGCTCCAGGAGCTGCAGCAGCCCAGATGGTCGAAGCGATCGTTCGAGATCAAAAACGTATTTTCCCTGTTTGCGCATGGCTCACGGGAGAATACGGCATCAACGATCTCTACATTGGTGTCCCGGTCAAATTGGGGAAAAATGGCATTGAGGAAATCATTGAGCTGGAATTGAATGCCGATGAAAAAGCCTTGTTGAGCGAAAGCGAAAAGGCGGTGCGTTCGGTGGCCGATGTGCTGGATCGAATGAATGCTTGATCCTCCCTAGGCTCTCCGTTCAAGGGAGAATGACCATTGGAATTTTCAAAAGTTCCTGGGTCACCTGATTGGCACATGGCGTTACCACTAAGACATACCAGCCGGGTGTGCTCGGAGCTCTAACTCCTCCGGTGCCCATTTGCTGAGCCCGAAGACTTCGGCCATCATGTGAAATCCAATGTGCCTCTTTCGCGCACAACAGGTTTTGAGCATTGTTGCCTCGCAGGGATACCGAGCTGTTGACCTGCGCGGGGTTGGGAAAGGAGCTAACATCATCCGAAACAGTGAGGTTTGCCATTCCCGTGCTGATTCCTTGGTGCCACCGCACGCCACCGCTTCGAATTCCGATGAGCATTTCAGGAATCCCATCCGCATTGGTGTCTGCAAACGTGGCCGCTGAACGGTCTCCGTGAATGAAGTTGCCCACGGCATTGGTCAGTTCAGCAAGAGGATCTAGGATGGAAGAAGGGTTGAGTACGCCGTAATATTGAATCGCACCCAATTCATTTCCGATCATGACATGAATGCCCGAGCCATCCGCGTAAAGGCACGGGGTCGAATAGCCATTGATGCCACTGGTTTGATTGGCCTGAATTCCCGCCCAATCCGATCCGCTTTCCGCGGTCGTGGCCAAGCACCAAGTCGTTCCTTCAGCGGAAGTGCAATTCAAATACAGCTGGAGGCTCCCATTTTTTTCACCCACAATCAAGTCCAAAGCATCGTCACCATTGATGTCGATGAGTTGCGGAGCCGCATATTGTCCCACGTCGATTGACTCCCCGCTCGAATCAGGCATGGCCAGTGTTTGAAGGGTCCACTCGGGCCAAGTCCCAGGTCCCGCCGTATTTTCAAAACGATGCACGAAGCCCATTTCATCACCGATGAGCAGGTCCATGTCACCATCATTGTCCAAGTCTCCAATGGCTGGAAATCCGCTCTCAATGTTGTGGAGGGGGAGGTCCACGGCGTTCCAGGTTTTCCACTCGAAACTCGGGGCGGTACTTGTACCTGTATTTTCAAAGAGCGCGATTGCACTGGGAGTATCGATAGGCCCCTCGTAGCGTTCTTTATTTCCGACAACCAAATCCAAATCACCATCTCCGTCTAAATCCACGAGCTTGGGAATGGCACCACGTCCGACATCAATCATGCCGTCTTGGATGAAATGGTCATCCGCTAAGGACCAAATAGGCGCCGCAGTGGTTCCGTTGTTTTTCCACAATTGAACACATCGGTCATCGTCAATTTCATACCCAATGTTGGGAGAGAAGATGAGGTCCAAGTCGCCATCCGCATCTGAATCCAGGGGATAAGCGGCAGGGAATCGCTGCAATTCAACGGAATCGGCGGGCCCTTCATGGCTGATGAGTGAAGGAAAGGCGTAGTCAACCCACGCCGTGCTGTCTTGACCGTCCACCGCATCCTCGAGGAAAAGTCCACTGATGGTGGGGTAGGACACGTCCGCCACCAACAAGTCATGTCCATGCTCTCCATCCAACTGCAATGCAGTGATGGCTCCTCCAGCGTGCACCCGCAATGCGGCTTCCTCTGTGTCGCTGGGTCGGCCTTCTGGATCCACCACATTGAAGCTGCATTCATGGTCCTCACCAATGAACAAGGTGTTGTCTTCCGACCCTTCCGAAACCATCGCGTAACATCGATTGGTACAAGTCAGATCCAGTCCGCAAGCCGCTTGCCCTGAGAACCGGTAAAGCCTTGTGCTGGTTTCGGTAAAAGAGATGAAGTCCAAGTCGCCGTCTTCGTCGACATCCCAAATCGCAGGTTTGTCATCAAATGGGCAAATGACCGGCAAATCTTGCGGGCCTGCCCCAAAATCCCATGACGCAGTTAGCGGAGTGGCGTAGCTTTCGAAACTTGGAGCGCCGTCTGAGTTCAATCCGGTATTCTTCCAGACATGGATGTTGTTTTGAAAGCCGGTGAATAGATCGGGGAGACCGTCGCAATCAAAATCGCGGAGCAAGGCCCAATGGCGCATTTCTGGCCATCCTTGTGACCAATTGGGGCGTTCGATCCATTCTGAATTTTCACGTTCAAAAACGAGAATCCGGCTTCCGTCCCGATCGAACATGAATAGATCCTCATCGCCATCGCCATCCATGTCGATAGGCGACCACTGAGGTGCACGCAATCCCCCCGCGAAGGGATGAGGCATTTCTTCTCCTTGCAACGACACTTGGGCACCCGCTTGCAGCGACCAGTTCCATGGGATTTGGGCTTGGGTTGTACCCGTCAAGGCCACGCAGCAGAAAACCAGAGCTACGGAAATTGTGGATTTGATTTTTCGGCAAAATGGCTTCATGCTGATCGCGTGGTTCTGTTCCTTTGAATCTACCTGTGTCGTAAGAAAAAAGTGACTGAGGCTCACATGTGGGCAATATGGGCTTCTGCTGTTGATTTCTTTGAAGCAAATATCGTGCAGAACGGGAATACCGGAAGATAGGTTTGCAGCATGCGCTTTTTAAACAAGGAAAATGAAACTTGGGTTGCATTTGGCGTTTCCGCCGTGGCCTTGTCGATTGCCCTCGCGGCATACGGCCGGCACGCGATGGTGGATCCGATTTTGCAAATGCGCTGGTCGATTGCCATTGACTACATGAGGCAAATGGGGTTTGGTTTGCTCATTCTGGTTTTGATGCGAAGCGTTTGGCTTGAGAACCAAAGGAACCCTTGGCCTGAGCGATTCCTTGTACTCGGGGTGCTCTTGTTTTCAGGTGTGTTGCTTCTTGAATCCATAGCCCCGGAGTGGGTGGAAGGCAATGCGCTGCGACTGGCTCCACCGCTAGGTGGTATGTTGTTGATAATAAGTTGGTTGTGGTTTTTGATCCAGTTTATGCGACGCAAGGAAGCCGTGGAGCCAAGGATTTAGTTATATTTGAAATGAGAAGTGCAATGAACAATTCTCCAATGAAACATTTAGGAAACACCCCTTTTGACGCCTCTTTGGAGGCAGTCAAACTGGAAGGAGTGGCGCGAGCCCACTGGAACCTTCCACCCGCAAAATTGATTCTGCAAACCCTGCTTCGGGGAGAAGGCGTGCTCACCGACTCGGGAGCATTGGCCATATCCACGGGACAATTCACAGGACGCTCCCCCAAGGATCGGTTTTTAGTGAAGGATGATCAGACGGCTGAAACCGTCGACTGGGGGGAAATCAACCAACCTATAAACGCGGATCATTTCCAGCGTTTGCGCTCGGACATCACCCAGCATTTGGAGAGCAAAAGTGTTTTTGTTCGCGATGCGGCGGTAGGAGCAGATCCAACCACACAAATTCGCACACGCGTCATTACCGAGAAGGCTTGGGCCAACTTATTCGTGCACAACATGTTCATTCGCTTGGATGAGCAGGACGTTTTGGTGCCTGCACCTGAATGGACGGTTATTTGTGCGCCATCTTTCGAAGCAAACCCTGAAATTCACGGATGCCGCCAAGGAAACGTGACCGCTGTAGATTTTACAGAAAAGATAATTTTGATTGCTGGCTCGGCATATACAGGAGAAATCAAGAAGGGCATGTTTTCAGTCATGAATTTTGTGTTGCCAACGGTTCACGGAGTCATGCCGATGCATTGTTCTTCGAATGTGAATGCCAACGGTGATGTAGCGGTTTTCTTTGGCCTATCGGGCACAGGAAAAACAACGTTGAGTAGCGATGAAAACCGGAGCTTGATTGGGGATGATGAGCATGGATGGGGAGATGCGGGCATTTTCAATATGGAGGGAGGATGTTATGCCAAGACCATAGATCTCGAGGCTTCCAAAGAACCTCAGATTCATCAAGCGATTCGGTTTGGCGCAATGCTCGAAAACATCGGATTCGCAGCGGATGGGATCACGCCGAACTACGAGGATTCGACAGTGACCCAGAACACGCGCGTGTCATACCCTTTGCACCACATACCGGGCGCTATCCCTGAAGGAAAGGGAGGCCACCCCAAGGATGTTTTCTTTCTCACGTGCGATGCTTTCGGCGTAATGCCTCCAATAAGCAGGCTTGAAAATGGCCAGGCGATGTACCACTTCTTGTGCGGATACACGGCCAAGGTGGCCGGCACCGAGGTGGGAGTAACGGAACCTCAAGCCACATTTAGTGCATGCTTTGGAGCTCCATTTATGCCACTTCCTCCTACAGAATATGCTGCCATGCTCGGAGAGCGGTTGGAAAAGCATGGTGTGCGCATTTGGCTGGTCAATACCGGTTGGAGCGGAGGAGGATATGGAGTGGGAGAGCGCATGAAGTTGAAGTACACCCGCGCAATGATCCAAGCAGCGATGAAGGGCGATTTGGATCATGTGCCCTACCACAAAGACGATGTGTTTGGCTTGAACTCACCTACGGTTTGTCCAGGAGTTCCTGAAGACTTATTGATTCCATCGAAGAC
>DLQB01000119.1 GCA_002477505.1 Flavobacteriales bacterium UBA7443 | reverse complement strand
TTTTTGGCATGCCCAACCTCATTAAGGTTGCAAAGTTGAAGCGCCTGGTTGATGACCCTGAAGATCCCCGAAAAATCCACCACCGAAGCGTTCCAACCATTGGTGGTGTCATGATCTATTTTGTCATCCTGACGAACGGGTTCTTTTGGCTGTCCCTCGGTGAAACGCCAAGCCGCGAATCCTTCCAGCAATACTCTGTTCTTTTGACGTGCATGACCGTGGTATTTACCATGGGCTTGAAAGATGATCTGATCGGGATGTCCGCTTCAAAGAAACTGATGGTCCATTTGATCGCGGGAGCATTGCTCGTAACGGTTGGAGGTTTTCGGATCGAAGGCTTTGGCGGCCTCTTCGGCATTGAAGAAATGCCCGAAACCATTTCAACGATATTCTCATTGTTTGTCTATATCGTGATTGTCAACGCATGGAACCTCATCGACGGCATCGACGGCCTTGCGGGGGGGTACTCAGCAATAGCCATGGCTGCATTTTCTGCTTGGTTTCTCTTGACTGGTCAAATTCCAGCCGCCATTCTTTCTTTGACGATATTGGGAGCCACACTTGGGTTTTTGGTTTTCAATTTCGCTCCCGCTCGAATCTTCTTGGGGGATTGCGGATCGCTCGTCCTCGGAGTTGTTGGATATGCCCTCGCAACGAATGTGATCCAGACCCCAGGAGAGGCAATTCCTGAAGTGTTTTCCCAATTGTCCCGGCCCACCCTGGCCATGGCTATTCTCGCATATCCCCTGGTGGATACGCTGCGCGTTTTCTTCTTGCGCGCCATTCGCGGCATCTCTCCTTTTCATCCTGATCAAAATCACATGCACCACCGGCTCATGATGAAATACAAGAGCCACCGAAAAACCGCCATTTTCGTCTATTTCTACTCTTTTGTTTTCATTGGACTCGCTTTCTCAAGACCCTTTCTATTCCCGAACCTCGGAGAAGAGGGAATGTTTTTTGGTTTGCTTCTGCTTTCTTTTCTTTGGTTTTTGCCCACCCTTCGAAACACACGTGACACCCACCAGAGAAACGTCAAACGGCAGAATACTTTGTTGCAAAAGTCAAAAAAAAAGTCGCAGCCAGATAAACCTGGGTCGGCAGGAACGACCGCATTGTCAGGGTCGTAACTTAGCCCAATGCGCGCTCGGTTCTTCATCAAACCCGTCCCATCCGCTTCCAAAAGACTGAATATTTGGGTGCTTCTCACCCTTTCGTTTGGTTTTCTTCATGCCCAAGAACTGGAAAGCGAACGCTGGAAAATCGGACCCTTGGAAGATGACTGTCCTTCCATTTGGCCATTGGCCAGCGCAACCAATTGGCAGCGCCCTCCCGACACAACCCTTTGGTACGGCGACTCAGCGATCGGAATCCGGGCTTTCGCATCGGGTCAGTTCAGCCCCAATGTCCGCGCCATTGGGAATGGAACGGCTCGATCCGTTGCTGAAGGTCTTGGGTGGAAAACAGGCATGGAATTGGCGGGACATTGGAAGCGGTTCTCGTGGCATGGCGTGCTGGACCATTGGCGATTGAGCAACGTGAGTGAACCCGATTGGAATCAAGCGTGGCAATGGGCAACATGGGACGGAATCGGCTGGGCCTGGAATCCCAACCCCAGTGATATCGCTCTGGTCCGCGGAACCGGACACCTCAATTTTGTAGTTTCTCCTTCGATTCAGCTTGAAGTAGGACAAGGCCAGCACCACTGGGGCAAAGGCTGGCGATCGTTATGGATTGACCGGCAAGCAGCGGCCCTTCCCTATGCGCGCTTGCACGCAGATGCGGGGAAGGTGCAATACACACATCTGATTGGCCGTACGACGCATCGCACGGTTGGAAGCCCCTCTGATTTCATAGGAGCACAAGACCGCAGTCCGGGGACCTATGCCATTCGTCGACCGGCCTGGTTTGCCGCGCACTTGGTGGAAGTTGATCTCGGACGAGGCTGGAGCGGAGAATTGTATGGCGCAGTGAGCTATCTGGCAAATGACTCCGGCTATGATCAACGATTTGAAGTCCCCTATGCCTTGCCGTTCATCGCCTTTCGACCGACTGAGTATGCGCTTGGCTCCGCAGATAACGCCTTGCTCGGGGCAGCGCTTTCGTGGAACCAATCGACCCCTACCGGAACGTGGCGCTTGTACGGTCAGATCCTCCTGGACGAACTCGTCATATCCGAAATGCGCTCCGACGATCAATGGTGGGCAAACAAATGGGGGGCATTGGGCTCCATTCATTATGGAAGTGCCGACGAACATTGGGATGTAGTGGTGGAAGCCGCAGCCATTCGGCCATACACCTACTCACATGCTTCGCAAGTGCAATCTTGGACACACAACCGCCAGCCGCTTGCCCATCCTGCCGGGAGTAATTTTGCCGAGTTAAGAAGCCACATAGTTTGGAGCTCGGGAAGATTCCGATTGCACCTTGGTGCGTTGGTTAGGAGGCAGGCCATCGATGAACCCGTTGATTTGGGAAAAGAACCGGCTGTTTCCATTGGATCCGATCCGTTGCTTTCCTACATCACACGGCCCTCCAATTATGGGGTAGAATGGTTTTTTGCCGGTGATGGACAAGCGGGCGAGACCGATATCGTCAACCAGTTTCAAACCTGGGCGGATTTGGGGTACCGCATTCCAAAGTTGGATGGACAAGAATTCTTCATCCGGAGTACGCAAAACAACTTGAACGGATCCCTGCAGCGATCCACTTGGTGGCGGGTGGAAATGGGAATTCGGCTGCGTCGGGTGCTTGAGGAGCGGAATTGGTGACCCAATATCCGCTGACGGGATGTAATTTTGCACGCCCAAGTCAACACCAGACGATTCATCCATGAACGAACGCATCAAAGACATCGCCTCGCTTTTCAAAGTCCGCCTCGGATTTTTTGTCGTGGTCTCCGCCATTCTAGGATGGTTCATGGCCGTGGAAAGCATGGACATTCGCAGCTTTTTGATGCTCACCATTGGCGGCTATCTGCTCACCGGCGCATCGAATGGGCTGAATCAAATCATTGAAAAACGCGTGGATGGATTGATGAGCAGAACCGCAGATCGTCCACTTCCAACCGGCCGAATGGGGACGGGTGCGGCATTGGCATACAGCATCATAGCGGGAGCCATTGGCCTGGGTTGTCTTTTTGGGCTCAATCCGTTAAGTGGTTGGCTCGGTGTTGCAGCATTGGTGTCCTATGCATTTATTTACACGCCACTCAAAGCCAAAACAACCATGAGCGTGTTTGTGGGAGCCATTCCCGGAGCACTCCCGCCGATGATCGGATACGTTGCTGCAACGGGTGATTTTGGAATTGAACCTGGAACCCTTTTTGCTGTTCAATTCATGTGGCAATTCCCCCATTTTTGGGCCATCGCTTGGTTGGCCCACGACGATTATCAGAAAGCAGGATACTTCATGCTTCCCTTCCGAGCAGGAAGGACCAAGCGAAGTGCGTGGCAGATTTTTGTCTACACATTGTTTTGCATCCCAGCCTCTCTCTTGCCTTGGGCGCTCCCAACAGGCGACCCGATGGTGGGCAATATTGCACTGATCGTGGCCATTTTGAGCGGTCTGCTTTTTGCCGTCCCCGCCTATCGGCTGCATCAAACCTTGGACATGAAACATGCCCGGACGTTGATGTTCGCCTCCTTTGCTTACCTGCCAATCGTGCAACTTGCCTTCGTTTTGGATAAGATTTGATGAAACCATGAACGATACTTCTACCGAAAAAACCAACCCGAAGATGAACGTTTTCGAGGGGCTAGACCCCAAGATTCGAGAGCGAACGAAGAAGATGCTGATGTATTTCATCGTTTTCGCTATCGTCATGTTGTTTGCGGGATTCACCAGTGCCTACATCGTCTCCAACATGGGACAATTTTGGGTGCATGTGTCTCCTACGCCTGCTTTTTGGGTTTCCAATGCACTGCTCGTCCTTTCCTCTGCTGCATTGTGGTGGGCGGTGAGGTCCATGCGATCCGCTCAAAAAACGAACGCAATCATTGGATTGGGCTTGACTTTGGCCATGGGCATTGGTTTTACCGTGAGCCAGGCCGAAGGCTGGAAACGTTTGGCGGAAATGGGAATGGGTTGGACAATCAGCGAGCATGAATCGGGCGCTGAGACCTACCGTTGGAACAGCATTGAAGCCATGATGGAGGGTCCTGCGGTCTACGGAGAAGATTACGTGGTGTATCGAAACGGACTTCCATTGGTATACAGCTCGGAGCGGGAAGAATTTTATGCAGCCAATGACGCCTTGATGGTTCGCCCCATTACACGGGACGTTGCCCGCACTTCCAACTCGGGTGGCGGCTACCTGTGGGCCCTGATCGCGGTGCACATTTTGCACTTGACATTTGGCTTCATCTACTTGATTGTAAATGGAATACGAGTTTACCAAGGGGTGATTCACGGCGGAGACGTGGTGCGGCTTGAGTCCCTCAGCATCTATTGGCACTTCATGGGAGCACTTTGGCTTTACTTGTTCGCCTTCCTCTTCTACTACCACTAAGGGAGAGCTGGAATCAGGCCTTTCTTGCCTGGAGCATTGCACCGTTTGATTTCGATTGCCCTCGGAACGTGCTTTTTTGCCGTTGATTGCATAAATTTGCCGCCAAATTCGAACCATGGGCGGAGAAGCAACAAAATCGATTTCGAAAGAGGAACTCTGGGGAGGTGGTCAATCTCCTTTCAGCGTGAGTTACGGTAAAATGATGATGTGGTACTTCCTCGTTTCAGACGCTTTGACGTTTGGAGGATTGCTTACCGCTTACGGATTTGTCCGAGCGAGCAGCACGGACGCTTGGCCCATTGGAGAGCAGGTGTTCCGTTCATTGCCTGGTTTGGATGGCGAATATCCGCTCATTTATGTGGCCCTGATGACCTTCATCTTGATTGTATCGTCGGTAACCATGGTTTTGGCCGTTGAGGCCGGACACCGCAACGACAAGAGCGGAGTTGTCAAATGGTTGGGCTTGACCATCATTGGTGGATTCTTCTTCTTGGGATCTCAAGCTTGGGAGTGGTCGCACTTCATTCACGGCAGCGGAGGCACTTACCTGCTCGCAGAAAACGTGACGGTCACCGCCGACAATGGCCAAACGTTCAACTTGAACAAAGGGGATGCTGTCTACATGGACCATCACTTCGGCCACCTCGCTGAGCCTTGGCTCGAGGGCGACCCACTGGTAACATTGCAAGACAGCGACCACGGCGTCAAGCTTGTGCAGAACGGAGAACACACGCATGAAGCCGAGCTCCACTCGCTCACCATTAACAAATACATCGAAAATGAATCGCACGTAAGCGGCGATGAAGCGATGAAATTGTGGAATGCGCGCTCGGAATCCTTTGCGTTCGGCGCAAACATGCATGACAACGAATATGCCGTCCAGCAAGCGTATGCAAACTTCTTTTTCTTCATCACGGGTTTTCACGGTTTCCACGTATTCTCGGGTGTAGTCATCAACATCATCATTTTCTTCATGGCCTACCGCGGCGTATTCGAACGCCGAAAGCACTATGAAATGGTGGAGAAAATTGGTCTCTACTGGCACTTCGTTGACCTCGTTTGGGTCTTCGTATTTACATTCTTTTACCTCATCTGATTCTGCGCTGCGCACGGATAACCTTCTAATTCTAAAGACATGGAACGCGACGATCTCATAGTGAACGACAGCTACGCATTGAATGCTCACCACAGCGAGGAAGAGGGCGCTGCCATTCGAAAAAACGTTTGGAAGGTAACCGCCATCTTGACCTTCTTGACCACTGCAGAAGTCTTCATGGGAATCTACTTCAAACGAGCAGAGACGTTCACCTGGAGCATGATCAAGTGGACGTTTGTGATTTTGACCCTCGTGAAGGCAGCGTATATCGTTCTCGTGTTTATGCACTTAGGGGATGAGCGACCCAACCTCAAAAAAGTTGTTTTGGCACCGTACATGCTATTCATTGGATACTTACTCTTCATAGCCATCTCGGAAGGATTTGGCCACTTGAGCAACTCCACCCTGTTTCACTGATTTCAATCAGCATGTGAACTTCGCCCTTGTTAAAAGGGTTTGATTCTTGTGAAACATCGGCGCTCCAATACCATTCGGAAATACGTTTACCTCCTGAGCATTATGCTCGGCCTGCCGTTGACGGGTCTGCTGATTTTGGGAATTGATGGAGACCATCATTTCAACACCCTTCCTTATTACACCGAAGAGGGCACTTTAGACGAATGGTCCGAGCAGGCCCAGCGCATCGAACCGTTTTCCTTGATCAATCAAAACGGAGAAGCTTTCGACTCCGAAAAATTGAACGGTAAAGTCTGGATTGCCGCCTTTTTCCCCACCAATGCGCCGCACGTTGCCCAGTTTACCAAGCAATTGCTCTGGCCAAATTTTCGGTACCGAGACGAAAGTGATATCATGACGGTATGCTTCACTTTGGACGCTGCCTACGACCAGCCAGAAGTGCTGAAAAAGTACGTTGATCGCAACACCCGATACAATGGTTTTTCAGACAAGTGGCAATTTCTGACAGGCGACCAAACGCAGATCGATGCCATTGTGCGGGAGTCATTTATGATCCAACGCGACGAGGCTGAGCCCAATAACATTGCAACGCTCTGGTTGGTGGATGGAGCCGGCTACCTGCGCGGTGTTTACCATGCGGCTTCAGAAGATGCGATCAAAGATGCCGTGGAAGACATTGCGCTGCTGCAAAAGGAAATGGATGAAGCGGCATATGAACGCAAGAAAGCGCTGGCAAGGCTCATTGACGAATCGCCCCTACCCGTTCTAGGGCCTCCGGGACATACCGTTCCCGCCTTTGCTTTGACAGGGGCCAACGGCTCCGAATTCTCCCACCGCAACGTCCAGGGTCGTCTGCGAATCGTAGACTTCTTTTTCACCCGCTGCCCTACCATTTGCCCGATCATGTCGAGCCAAATGGCGCGGCTCCAGGCCCAAGTGATCGACCGCGGAATGCAAAATGACATTCTCCTCTTGAGTCATTCGGTAGATCCCGAGCATGATACCCCTCAAATGCTGCAGGAATACGGCCAGAAGTTGGGAAGGAACCCTGCCGTTTGGGAAATGCTAACGGGAGAAAAAGAAGCGATCTATGACCTGGCGCGAAACGGCTATTTTCTCACAGCCATAGAGAGCGATACGGCAGCCGGTGGAATTTTCCATAGCGACATCTTCGCATTGATCGATGCACAAGACCAAATCCGAGGCTATTACGACGGCACAAGCACCGAAGAAGTCGACCAACTCATGGCAGATGCCTACCGGCTTTGGATCCAACCGGAAACCAATCCTTGACGACCCAATGGAAAACGAACGCAACATCAAACGATTCATTTGGACGATGGCGGTGGTAATCCCTACCGCGGTCGCTCTGCTATTTTTGATTCCCCCCGTTGAGAACCTCTCGGACGAAGTCAAAGCATCCCTTTATTTACTACCCAAGCTGAACGCTTACTTCAACGGCACGGCCTTTCTGTGCCTCATCGGTGCATTCATCGCAATTAAAAACAAGAACATCAAGGTGCACCGTGCGTTTACGACGACGGCCTTGGTCCTGAGCATGTTGTTTTTGGTCAGTTATGTTGCCTTTCACTTGACCACCGAATCCACCAAATTCGGAGGGGAAGGGTGGATTCGAACGGTGTACTTCATCATCTTGATTTCGCATATCCTCTTGTCTACTGGCATCATTCCTCTGGTCCTTTTCACGTATGTCAGAGGACTGGGAATGCAAGTGGAAAAGCATCGCAAAATCGCAAAGATCACATGGCCCATTTGGTTGTACGTGACCGCCACCGGCGTCATCGTTTACTGGATGATTTCCCCGTATTACCCACACTGAAGCCATCCCTCCTATCCTGATGAACGCCAAGATTTTCTGCAAGCGCACCAGCGTATTTCTCTTTGCTATTGTGCTCCTTGCTATGGCCTCGCCCGCCGATGCGCAATGCGTGATGTGCAAAGCAGTTGCCGAAGACAGCGCCGCTGACGGCGGACTGGGTGCAGGGCTGAACAAGGGCATTCTCTACCTCATGGCGGTGCCTTACATTTTGTTGTCCGCCCTTTTTTTCGTAATTTATAGGAAGTGGAAGGAAGATTCTACTTCTTAAACATGCGAACAAAATCACCCTCAAGCGCTTTCCGCTTTCCCTCGGCACTTTCTGTCGCACGACGCATGTTCTCTTTCCTCAGCGCCATGGCGCTGGCCATAAGTCTCTTCGCACAATTTACGGTCGAACGCAGTCCCTGGCTAGACGCAGGGTCGGTGACAGATGATCTGGTGAATCAGACATGGTCCGTCAAAGATGCCGAAAGCAATCGCTCGTTGGATGTAGAGCTTACAGTAGAAGGATTGAATCCGCGCAAACCCGTTTCTGTGCGCATTCAAAAGGACACCATGCTCAAGCTACAATCACAACGCCGCTACACCCGCATCTGTGTTGAGCCCGATTACATGCTGTTCAGCGATCGCATTTATGCAAATCCCGATGTGCTGCATGACACATTGCGGCTGGCGCCCCTCGCTGTTGGTTTGGAAGTTGAATTGGAACCCATTGTTTTTTACCCGGGCACCAATGATTTGTACTTTTCTTCTATCCCCATCCTCGAAGCGCTGTTGACTTTTGTTGAGGTGAACCCAACCATTGCCATCGCCATTCAGAGCAACCTCGGCTACGAAAGTGCCTTTGAAGATGCCGATATGGCACGTCGAGCGCGCGCTCGAGCAGTCTTTGAGTATTTGGTCAGTTCCGGGGTGAATCCCAATCGATTGGCCATTGATCCACTGGAAGACGAATATGCGAAGCTGGAGGCGCCGCAATCCATTGAAGAGGCGGAAGCGGCGCAGCGGATCACCGTTCGGGTTACCAATTATTGAAAAAATGGCGCATGGTGGCTGCATTGCTTTATTTTTGGCTATGCTCAGACGTTACTCCGACAGTCCGGTCGCTTTCATTGCACTCTTCTTAGTTGCAGCAGGCCTCACTCTTCCTCAAGCCAGCTCCGCGCAAAAGACTTGGTCGCTGCAGCAATGCCTCGACCATGCTTTCGAACACAACATCCAGATCAAGCTCGGCCAGCTGGGCGAAGTGAGCGCTGAGATTGGAACCCAATCAGCAATCGGGGCTTTTTTGCCCAATTTCAATGGAAATCTTTCGCACGGGTACAACTTTGGTCGAACCATTGATCCATTCACGAATCAATTCGTAGAATCTTCTGCCATCCGTTCCAACAGCTTTGGGCTCTCTACAGGAATGGTTCTTTTCAATGGGTTTCAGAACCACCTGAACCTGCAGCGCGCCAAACTCGCTCAAAAATCAGCCCTATCCAGCCGAGAAATCGCTGAAAACAATATCGTACTGACCATTGCAGGTGCCTACTTGAATGTATTGTTTCAGGAAGAGTTTGTCCGGGTTGCGGACTTGAACCGGGCGGCAACCGCTCGTCAAGTCGAACGAATGCAGAGTTTGGTAAACGCCGGAGCTGCAGCCGCATTCGATTTGTACGATGTCGAAGCCCAGCTCGCATCGGATGAAGCGACAATTGTCAGCACCCAAAATGCACTGAACCTGGCCAAGCTAAATCTGGTGCAGCTATTGCAACTGCCCGCATCGGAGGCAGACGGCTTTAAGGTGGTCCGACCTTCGGATGACGATTTGGAGCGCAACAATCTCCCACCCTCCCCAGAATCTGCTGTCGGTCACGCCTTGGCCTCCTTTCCGGAAATCGTTCAAGCGCAATACCAGGTGGAAGATGCAGGCATTGGTTTGAATCTCGCAAGGAGTGGGCGGTATCCCCGCATTTTTGCCAGCTACAACATCGGAACAGGTTATTCCGGTGCTTCTCGCACTGTAGACGGATCGCCAACCACCGAAGAAATTGTGCTGGGCTCGTTGGTCGTGGATGACAGCACGGCATACGACCTAGTCGCCCAGCAGGAAGTCTACCAATTCATCACGACGCCGTTTAGCGATCAAGTCAATCGGAATTACAACCAAAGTGTTTTCTTCTCGATGAGCATTCCAATTTTCAACAATTTTGGAGTCAAGTCCTCCGTCGAGCAAGCGGAAGTGAACGTGCTTCGTGCACAATACCAGTTGGAACAAGTGCGGCAAACGTTAACTGCAAACATTGAATCTGCTTGGGCTGATGCCCGCGCCGCGTCTCAAAATACCGTCGCACAAGAATCAGCCTTGGTGGCTTCGGAACGAGCGTTCAAGAATACGGAACAGCGCTACGAAGCAGGAGCAGCAACTGCCATTGATTATGCCGATGCGCGCACCCGACTGGACAATGCGCGCGTCAATGCGCTCCGCTCGAAATACGACCTCGCTTTCAAAAGCCGCATCCTCGACTTTTACATGGGCAAACCTCTGACGTTCCGATAACCCAACGCTATGAAGCTAAATAAAACTTTTTGGATCATTGTATCGGTCCTAATCGTAGTCTTGCTCGTCGCTGCAAAATGGTTTGGTGGCAGAACCGAGGCTACCACGGTCCAAATTGAGCAAGCAAACGTGCGCACCATTGTTGAACGCGTCTCTGCATCGGGGAAAATCCAACCCGAAGTCGAGGTCAACATCACGGCAGAAGTCAGCGGTCAGATCATCGCCTTGCCCGTGAAAGAGGGCGACCAGGTTGCCCAAGGAGACCTGCTTGTTCAAATCAATCCGGACCTCTACGAAGCTGCATTGAATCGCGCCAAGGCAGCAGCGAACAGCGCTCGGTCCAATTTGGCCTCAGCCCGCGCTCAGCGAGCCCAGGCCGATGCACAATTCTTTGCGTCGGAAAAAAGCTGGGAACGAACGCAAAAGCTATTCAGTGAGAACGTTTTGTCACAGGCTGATTTCGATGCGGCACAAGCCAATTTTCGCACTGCAGAGGCAACCCTCACTTCTGCCACCGAAACCATTCGCAGCGCAGAGTTCGCTATTTCCAGTGCAGAAGCTTCGGTCCAAGAGGCGCAAGACAACTTATCCCGAACCACGTTAGTCGCTCCCCAATCGGGAACAGTGACGGCATTGGTCAAGGAAATCGGAGAGAGCGTGCAGGGCAATGGCTTTACAGCCGGAGAAGTCGTGATGAAGGTTTCGGATTTATCCGTCATGGAGGTAGATGTGGAAGTCAACGAAAGTGATATTGTGCGCGTGAGCATGCAAGATGCCGCTGAAATTGAAGTAGATGCTTACCTCGAGGAAACGTTCAGCGGTGCGGTTACTGAAATTGGGAACACCGCATTAAATGCTGGACTCAATGGATTTGCCATGGATCAAGTGACGAATTTTTCGGTGAAGGTCCGATTGCAGCCGGAGAGTTATTCCGCAATGCTGGAGAACGAGGCATCGGTCAACATCTCGCCCTTTCGTCCTGGCATGAGTGCCAAAGTGGATATCCTGACGCGCCGAGCCGAAGACGTAATTTCGATTCCGATTCAATCCGTTTCTACGCGGGAGAAAGAAAACGATGAGGAAGAATCAGAATTGGGCGTGTTCATACTTGTCGACGGCATCGCCGAGTGGAAGGCGGTGGAAACGGGAATCCAAGACAACCGCTACATCGAAATCAAATCCGGACTCAACGAGTCGGACGAAGTCGTCATAGGCCCTTATCAAGCCGTTTCGCGCACGCTGTCCAATGGCGATGCTGTGGAGGTCCAAGAAGATTCGGAAAACGACGACGAATGACCTCCCAGCCCCTGATCCTTGCCCTCGAAACCTCCACGCTATCGTGCTCCGTTGCTCTTTTTCGTGGCGAACAACTCCTCGGGGCCAGGCAAATCAGTGAAGCACAGCACGTCCACGGCAAAGAATTACTTCCATTGATCGATGAAGTGCTCCGCGCCAATGAAATTACATCCACTGAACTGCAGGGCATTGCCGTTTCCGCAGGGCCAGGCAGTTATACTGGACTGCGGATCGGTGTTTCAACCGCGAAGGGAATCGCCCATGCCCACAACCTGCCGCTGATGGCATTCGACAGCCTTCACGTGCAAGCATGCGCTGCCGCAAGCGAACAAAATTGGACCGCAATCATCGCCGTGATGGACGCGCGCCGGGATGAAGTATACACCGCTAGCTTCGTTCCTGAAGCAGACGGACTCATTGTGGCTGACGCCACCCGAGCACTCATCCTTGAGTCAACCGCCGAGGCAGGTGACCTATTTCCTGTGATCAAAAATCTTGACGGGCTCGATTCTGTTTGTGTGATCGGAGATGCCGCGGAAAAAGCGGAGCGCTTGCTGGACACCCGCATGCCCAATTGCACCTTCACAACAGATTTTCCACAAGCGAAACACATGCACCAACTGGCCTTGGAGGCATACCGTGCGGGTTCATTTGAAGATGTGGCATATTTCGAACCGCGTTACCTCAAAGAATTCCAAGCGGGAACACCACGTGATCCATTGGGACTCAGAACATCTAGCGTCTCATGAAGTCCTCATTGAACCGCATCTTACTTTGTTTCCTCGTGCCGGTGATCTGCGTGCAATCGCGTTGCAATGAGCAGCAGCAGAATATACCCTATGTTCCTGTGGACTTCTCTGTCAACGTGAACTTGCCCGCGTACATCGATCTGTCCGTTCCCAGCGGCCACGTGCTCGTCAATGGTGGCTCTCAGGGAATTGTGCTGTATCGCTACACCTTGGATCAATTTGTTGCCCTGGATCGCCATGCCACTGCTGACATTTCCTCAAATTGTCAAGTAGAAGTAGCGGCGGATGGCTTGATTTTGACCGATCCCTGTGGAGATTCCGAATGGTTGATCATTGATGGTTCGGTGGTTTCAGGCTCTGCACTCTATCCCCTGCATCGTTACGGCACGCAATGGGATCCGCCCATTTTACGGGTCTACAACCTATAACCGGAACCCCTCACACGGGGCCTGCATGTCATCCTGTGGCTTGCATCCGCTCAATGAGCGAGGGCACCAGGACAATGAACAGCGACGGAAGCGGCGACTGCAGAAAAGCCAAGAATTCGTGCGCCACACCGTAACCAGACTTTCCGGGGACAAGTGCGATGAAGGCAGCCATGATCAGCCCGGCCAAACCGTACATCACCACCAACCAAGGCCAGCGGTCGATGTGTCCTGTGGTTTTCAAGAACAAGCCATCCAAGGCGAAAAAGACGATCAGAATAAGAATGCTCAATCCCCACTTGAGGCTCTTCAATTGATTCAAACTCATGCTGTGAAAGCCATTCCATGTTCCCTGCATGATGTAGTAATGGATCCGCTTGGGTTGCGGATTGACATTCCACCACTTTTGCCTCAACTCCGGGGACATTGAGGCTACGCCTGGATTTTCTTGCAAGACCTGTACGTAATGATTCAATTGAATTTTAGCCTTCTCTTGGTAAAATCCAAAAATCAACATCACCGCCAGAACCAAGAGCCAAAGCGGTCGTCGGCGCGGAAGCATTGGTCGGTGCCCCTGGCTCATGTCGATGGTGAAGTTTCACTAACCCCTTCCTGGGCAAGCGGTCTTTTTGACTTCGTTGCATAAAGGTACCACAGCAAAAAAATGATGCTGTAGACAAACACGGTAAAGGTGTAATCGTGATTGAATGTCATGGCTTCCTCACCGAAGTACAACTGAATCCACAACAAACAAATGATGCGAAAAACATTTGCAGCATGAATGACCGAAATCCCCATTGGTATGAACCACGCTTTCCGAGTCCAGCGGCCGGGAAATGACAGGATGAAGATGGCAAACAAGGCAAACAACACGACACCGTCGCATGAAGGCCCGACAAAAACACCCTGTGCACCCGCAATGCCTACGCGCGTTCGAAACATGCCGTCTGTAGCCTGAAAATATGCATTGACCAAGTAGCCCAGCGATTCCATGACCCACTCTGTGCTGATGATCAGATGCTGAGTGACATACTCATCCAAGAGCGTCGCTGGCTTGAGGTATTCCTCGTACGTCAGGTGCCAAACGATATATCCGCCAAAACCAAAAACCAGAAAACGGAAAACGTCCGGTTGAGACCGGACGAATTCACTGATTTTTTGGATCCAACGCATTGCGAGGATCAATATCGGTACAAATCGGATTTAAATGGACCCTCTACAGGAACTCCGATGTAATCGGCTTGCTCGGTGGTGAGTTTCTCCAATTGCACATTGATTTTATCCAAATGCAATCGTGCCACCTCCTCATCCAAGTGCTTTGGCAAAGTGATGACTTCGTTTCCGTAGGCGTCAGTGTTGTTCCACAACTCCAATTGCGCCAGAACTTGGTTCGTGAAGGAATTGGACATCACGAAGCTCGGGTGACCCGTGGCACAACCCAAGTTGACCAAACGGCCTTCCGCCAGAACGATGATGTCATTGCCATTCACATTGTACAAGTCAACCTGTGGCTTGATGGTGTCTTTGGTATGCCCGTGATTTCCATTGAGCCAAGCCATGTCAATTTCATTATCGAAGTGACCAATGTTGCAAACGATGGCTTTGTCATTCATGGCTTCAAAATGCTCCCCTGTGATGATGTCCTTGTTGCCCGTCGCGGTCACAATGATGTCACATTCTTTCACAGCATCCAGCATGCGTTTCACTTCGTATCCATCCATTGCCGCTTGAAGCGCACAAATCGGATCAATTTCAGTCACCATCACTCGGCAACCAGCGTTGCGAAGCGAGTCTGCGGTACCCTTACCAACATCGCCGTAACCTGCAACAACAGCAACCTTTCCAGCCATCATGACGTCCGTCGCACGGCGAATCGCGTCAACAGCTGATTCACGGCAACCGTATTTGTTGTCAAACTTGGATTTTGTGACCGAATCGTTCACATTGATGGCAGGCATTGGCAACGTGCCATTCTTCATGCGGTCATACAAACGCAATACGCCTGTAGTTGTTTCCTCGGACAATCCTCTGATGCCTTCTGCCAATTCTGGGTACTCGTCCAAAACCATGTTGGTCAAATCCCCTCCATCGTCCAAGATCAAGTTCAATGGCTGGCGATCCGCGCCAAAAAAGAGGGTTTGCTGAATGCACCACTCGAATTCCTCTTCGGTCATTCCCTTCCATGCGTATACCGGAATCCCTGCAGCAGCGATAGCAGCCGCAGCATGGTCTTGCGTAGAAAAAATGTTGCATGAAGACCATGTTACATCCGCTCCCAACTCGACCAGCGTTTCAATCAATACCGCAGTTTGGATGGTCATGTGGAGGCAACCAGCAATGCGCGAACCCGCCAAAGGTTTTTCTGCGCCATATTTGTGACGCAACGTCATCAAGCCGGGCATTTCTGCTTCGGCCAGGCGAATTTCTTTTCTTCCCCATTCAGCCAAGCTGATGTCCTTTACTTTGTAAGGCAAATACTCTTTGGTCATTGTTGTGCTCATAATGCTCTGATTTCGAGTGCAAAAATACTCATTAATTCACAAATTACGAGGGATTTAACCCTTGTTCACGTCCTCCAATGCGCTTCCAATGCCCGAAATTCAAATTTTAATCCAATCATCTGTTCCTGAAACGGTCATCGCCCGGGTTTCGGCCACCGATGCAGAATTGATGAATTGGGCAAAGCGCCAAACGCGTTTTCCCGAGCGGGACATCACGGTGCTCTCCAACCACCGAAAATTGGAACACCGCGCCGTCGATGAGGCGATGCAGGCATTTCCCGATCAAGAACCAACTGCGTCCATCGTTCATGATGAGCATGGAAAGCCAAGGCTTGTGTCAAGCGAAAAATGCATCAGCATTTCACACCACACCCAAAACAATAGCTGCTGGGTGATGATCTGCTTGGGGGACCATCCGGTCGGGTGCGACATTGAACGGCCTCGGGCACAATTGACAGCGATAGCCGGTCGATTTTTAAGCAATCAAGAACAAAAAAATTTCAATACGACGCCAATTCTGTGCTGCGCATGGGGCATCAAAGAGAGCATGTTCAAGACCATCGGCCACGATGTTGATTTCAGAAAAGACCTGCGGATAGATGTTTTTCAATTTCCGAAAGAAGAGATTGCAGCAGCCGGCAACCCTGTGCAAATGGCAATGGAAGTCACCGGCACCGTAAAAGGCAAAAAATCGCGCTGGCAAATCTGGAAAGTGAACCCCTTGAATGAAGAAAATGATGGCGCTCCAGCTTTGTATGCCGTGGCGGGACCGCTGGAAGAATTGGAGCCGCAGGCACAATAGACTGTAATGATTCTACCTCAGGATTCTCCGAACCCATAGAGCCCCAAATTTGGAGCATGAAAAAAGGAGCAATGCTGCTCCTTTTTTTTCAATATCATGGTAGCCGCTTGGCGGCTGAATGGGCTTATCGCTCGATGCCTTTGTGGCGACGCTCGGAACTTACCGTCAACTTCTTTCGTCCCTTTTGGCGACGTGAGCTCAAGACGTTACGTCCATTAGCGGAAGACATGCGCTTGCGAAAACCGTGCTTGTTGCGGCGCTTGCGTACTGAGGGTTGGAAAGTCCTTTTCATTTCTCTTCATTATTTCAAGGATCGTCTCTGATCCTCGACCCAAAATCGGGAGTGCAAAGATAGTCACAGATTTCATGCGTCCAAACCCCTGGAGGGGAAAGATGCACGAATTTTCCGTTCTATCCGCCCAAAGAGGGCTTAATTTCGCACCTAGTCGGCTAGGTTCTCATTTCCCTCAACGTCAAAAACCAACCAAAATGCGCAAAGAAGTTCCCGAAAAGCGTTCATTCCGATGGAAAAATTGGAGGACAGTCCTGCGCATGGGCAGCTACCTCAAGCCGCACGCTTGGGGATACGCATTGGGTGTTATCATCATCAGTATCAGTGGTGTACTCACCTTAATGGTAACGAGGCTTTGGGGTCAATTGGGCGGGGTCGGCACTGCTTCAAGCATGAGCGATGGAGCTACCGATGCGGCACCCGATGCATCCTTGGCGTTTTTGCCATTCGACCTGAACGATTTGACCGAAATCGGTTGGTTAATCCTTATGGTACTTGGAGTCCAGGCCTTGCTGAGTTTTACCCGGGTCGTACTCTTCGCCAAAATGACCGAGGACATGATGTTGGCGATGCGCAAAGATGCCTTTGAAGCCATTGTGAGCATGCCAATGGGATTCTTTGACACGCGTCGGGTGGGCGATTTAAACAGCCGAGTATCCGCTGACATCACCTCGATACAAGACGTTTTCACCACGACACTTTCCGAATTGCTCCGGCAACTCATCATCATCATTGGTGGAATCTTGGCGTTGCTCTATTTTTCGGTGACGTTGACCTTATTGATGCTGGCAACGCTCCCGGTCATGATCATCGCCGCAATCTTGTTCGGCCGGTTCATTCGGAAATTATCCAAACGCACCCAAGATCAAGTCGCGGATTCAAATACCATCGTGCAAGAAACCCTAACCGGCATCATCAGTGTAAAGAGTTTTGCAAACGAGGCGTGGGAGCTGATCCGATACGTCCGAAGCATCCGAGACATCCGATCATTGGCAATGAAAGGAGCGATTTGGCGGGGCGCCTTCGGTTCGTTCATCATCCTTTTCATCTTCGGCGCCATCACATTGGTCATTTTTAAAGGGGCTGAGCTGATGACCACCGGTGGATTGGCCAGCGAACACTTCTTCACCTTCTTACTGATGACCGGACTAGTGGCCGGATCCATCGGTGGAATTGCAGCTCAATTCTCGGCGTTGCAACGCGGTTTGGGGGCCATCGAATCCTTGATGGAAATGATGGACGAGCCGCGTGAGGTTGTGGAGACGACTGAATCAAATGCACAACCCGATGTGACGCTCAAGGGAGACGTTATCTTCGAAAAAGTACACTTTCATTATCCCAACCGAGAAGATGTAACGGTGCTCAATGACATCAATTTACGCATCGCTCCCGGCGAGCGGGTGGCATTGGTCGGCGCATCAGGGGCGGGAAAGTCCACCATCGCCTCTCTTTTATTGCGTTTCCATGATCCGGTAACCGGAGAAGTGAGCATTGATGGCAAACCACTCAAAGCATTCCCGCTTTCCAGCCTGCGCAAACGCATGGCATTTGTTCCCCAAGAAGTCATTTTGTTCGGGGGCGACATTCGAACCAACATTGCCTACGGTCGATTTGACGCAACGGATGCCGAAATCGAAGAAGCGGCCCGCAAAGCGAACGCCTACGACTTCATCCAGTCTTTTCCGGAAGGACTGGACAC
>DLQB01000083.1:6152-6862 GCA_002477505.1 Flavobacteriales bacterium UBA7443 | reverse complement strand
GTTTGCGTTCCTTGGTTGATCAAAACGTAGTTGTAAAAGGTCATGTTGTTGACCTCGTCGTTGGTCGAAAAAGCAAAGGCTTGTGCCCGGATTTCCATTCCGATCGGCTCGCCTTGTGACTCCGAGTGAACGTTTCCTTTGTCGTTGAAAATCCAGTAGAAGTTGCGGTCTCCGTACAACGGGACCAAGTCCTCACGCTTTCGCTCCTTGCAATCAATCTCCTGGAGGAAATCGTACCAAGGGTAGTCTCCCGCGGCCGGATCATAAAATCCGTTGCCGTCGTAATCCAAGAAGGGGGAGAGGTAAAAGTCTTGATTCAGTGCCGTGTTGCCATGGGCAGGATAATCGAAGAAATACGAGGGAATGCTGTACCCGTTCGGGAACTGCTCTTCCATATCGCACTCGGGATCTGCAGCGCAGTCGAAGTACTGGCGGTGGCGCTCAGCATCCGCTCGGGTGGAGATGAAAAATTCGTCGTACTGGTTGCACGTGGTTTCATCCACTTCTGCCGTTCCGTCATTGGTCAATGGACCTGTCCAAAAGTCGTTTCCATTCCGGAAGCGCAGGGCGGCCAATTTCAATTGTTGGTCCGGACTGATTCCGCCCATCCACAGGGCACCTGCGTAAAGGGAGCTCACTCCACCACCTTTTGGCACTTCGTAAGCAGCCTGGCTAGTGGCACGGTTTTGCCACATGGAACCGCCTGTCTC
>DLQB01000083.1:3029-5983 GCA_002477505.1 Flavobacteriales bacterium UBA7443 | reverse complement strand
GCCCAAGCGGGAGAACTCAAAAGAGCGGCGGTGAGGAGAATTGTAAATCGCATCGCGTTATCGGTAGTCAATTTCAATAAGTCAGATCAGAAGTCAAATTTCACGCCCAAACGAATCGTACGGGGCACACCCAAGTTGAAGGGGTTGTTGACGTACATGCCATAGTAATTGCGGAACGCATTGGGATCGTTCTGCGAATTGATGAGCGGCTGGTACTGGGCAGCTGCCAAGTAACCGTCATCCTCTGAAATGCCGGTGAAACGGTATACAGAGTTGATGTTTCGTGTGTTCAACAAGTTGCTAATCCAGAAGTAAACGTTCACGTTGTAGCTGTGGGCATCGTCGCCTTCGCCTTTGGTGATCGTCCAGTTCTTATCGATGTTCGCATCCATGTTGAATTGCCATGGAAGGCGGCTACCGTTGATGGAGCCTTCTGTCGAAGGACTGATTTCGCCCGTAATGGGGGTGGCAATGGTTGAAGCCGTGTACGGCGTACCGGAGCCGAGATTGGCGATCATGTTGATGCCCGCATTGGCGAACAATTGGATTTGTTTCGCGCTGCCATCGGCGTTTTTGCCCAAATTGATAACCGGACCGTTGTAGTCGTTGCCCGAACCGTAGCGGAAATCAATGTTGGTGACGATGCGGTGGCGTTGGTCGTAGTTGAATGGATTGATGGACCGCAAGTTGGGCAGTCCAGCATTGATCAATGCCAATGCGGTGGTGGTCGTTGAACCCGTTCCGTCTGCAAACTGAAGCGTGTAGCTCGTGTTCA
Source organism: Flavobacteriales bacterium UBA7443 (assembly GCA_002477505.1). Taxonomy (GTDB): domain Bacteria; phylum Bacteroidota; class Bacteroidia; order Flavobacteriales_D; family Sanyastnellaceae; genus UA16. Next base: position 5,208 of record DLQB01000083.1, on the reverse strand, counting down.
TTCGGATGTTTCCAGTGCGGCGCAAGTCATAACCAATGGTCAATCCTTTTACGGTACCGAAGTCGAGGTTGCCATATGCCTTATATGGTCGCGGGTACGCTCCAGTGAAGTTTCGCACCTGTATCATGTCCCGCATCTCCTTATAAAAGGCAGAGATTTTCAAGCTGGAAGTCTTTGTCAAGACTTGTTGGAAACCCAACTCGTAGTCAATGGTCTTTTCCGGACGCAGGTCTGGATTGGAGATCAAATTGTCCCGGGATTCAATGAAGAAGTAGTCAATGGGAGAGAAGCGGTTGTTCGACGTAGGACGTTGAGTCAAAATGTCGTAGTGGGCGAAGAATACCGCCTCGTCGCTGATGTTGAACGAGAACGCCACACGTGGCATGATGTTCACCTGCGGCTCATAATCTTTAAATGCCTTGGAAGTCAATTCGGCATCAGGACCTTCGACCAGCCAAGGTGCCGGATACACTTCGTTGACCGCAAGGATGTCGGGATCATTGATTTCCGTTCCAGAAGCATTGAACCACGTATCTCCGTCTCGGTAACCTACGATGGAAGTGGGTCCTTCGAGGGCGTCGACGTAAACGGCAAAGTCGTCTCCGATGTTTCCAGGGATGGTGGTACCATCTTCGAGCTGATTGATCAAATCACCGCTCAAGTCACCAACTTTGTAGTTCTCACCGATGACATATGGATCCTGCAAGACCTGTTGATTCGCGTCGAAACGGTCGACACGGACACCTACGTTGAAGATGATGTCATCAAAGGTGAATTTGTCCATGACATATCCCGAGATGTAGATGGGCTCATAGGCCTGGATCGGTCGGGTGAAATAACCCGCCTCGTTTTTCTCGTTGAAGAAGTCTTCGAGGGTTGGTCGTCGTGTCACCTTGTTCCCATATGGATCATATCCGGAATAGTTGACCACGTTGTTTCCCTGGTTGAGCAAGTCGTCCGCGCCAAACATGTCCAGCGTCAAAGCATCCGGATCAATGGCGTCGAGGTTGATGTAATCATTGCCGTCGGGATCGAGGCCGAGGGATGTTCGGAGGTTGCGGTCAAATTCGAATTGGTTATCACCAATCAATCGGCCGTAGGTCACGTAAAACGCAGAGCCTTGGTTGGTGATGGTGCTATCATTGAGGTTCAGCTCTTTGATGTGCGAGTTGGTGGTCAAACGTCCCAATGTCCACAATCCGCTCGGTGAAAGGGAAAAGAACGCGTCCCGGCGCTGCTCATATTCAAAGCCGAGCTGCAAAGCGTGATCGCCAATGTCACCGGAGCCCGCTGCGCTGATTCGGAACTGGGTGTTGTTGGTCGTGCTGTAGGAATTGCCTTGGGCTCCGTAGTAACTCCAAAGGCCATACGTTGCCGCCGGTCCTTGGCCATTGAGCAAGGCGTTTCCGTTTTGCACTTCCAACAGGCTCTCGTACGGCCCATCCACATTGGGGTTATACGCCTCTTGATCGAATAGACTGAAATACTGGTTATTGATGGCCGCCAGTTCCGGGTTGTGCGGAGACGCTTCGAACGTCACCAATGTGTCTTCCCACCCATTGTGGCGGAAACGCGCTCCAATCGGATCATATCCGTAAGAGTTGCGCTTGTATACGTCGAACTTTCCAACGTGTCCGTAGCGGAAGAAGTTGTCGCCGTGGCTCACGTCTTGCACGCGCTGGAAACTTTGCGAGTAGTCCGCCATGACTTGATAAAAGACATTTTTCAACGTGGAGGATTTGGCTTCACCGGTTGCTTCAGTCAAACCTCGGGTGGATGAACTGTTGCTTTCATCCGCCTCTGCGAAGCGCTGCGAAAACTTGGCATAAGCTCTCCAGTCATAGCTGGTCACGTCCAGGTTGTTTTCCCAATTCATCAATGAGTTGGCGTAGCTGTAACTCGCGCCCTGGCTGTAATAGCCGGTAGCTCCAAATGTCAAAGACGTGTACTCATCGGTGTTCACGTCAATCTTCGCCACCAAACTGGCATTCTGGTTTGCAGCATTGAGCCGAGTGGGGGTGCGAACGAAATCACTGGCCGTCAAGAAGTCAGCTTCATACAAAGCACCGTTGACTTCGCCGGTAGAAGAAATGTTTTGGCGCAATGGATTCTCGAAAATCGCAGCGCGCGCCTCGTCCGTCATGCGGTAGTTGCCGTCGAATGTGGGACGTGGATCTTT
>DLQB01000083.1:0-2979 GCA_002477505.1 Flavobacteriales bacterium UBA7443 | reverse complement strand
TCTTTCGCGAATGCAATCGGACCGGAAATGGACCCCTCAACTACATTGTAACCGAAATCGTCAAAACCGATGGCGCCTTCTTCCGTTGGCAAACCACTTGTGATGACTTCACCGCCACCAAACCATTTCGAAGAGGAGTTTCGCAGGGAGATGTTGATGACACCACCCGTCGCATCACCAATGTTGGCCGGGATACCACCCGTCACAACTTGTACCTCTTCAATGGCTGACTTCGGAAGGGCGCTGGATCCGCGCACTTTAATTCCATCGATGTACACCCACGTGGACGATGGACGTGCTCCACGAATGGAGATGCCGCCGCCTGTACCCGCGGTGCTCGCACCTGCAACGGTCGTTGCAATGGATGCTGCCGAACGACCGGGCATCTTGTCGATGTCTTCACGGGTCATGGTACCGCCTGATGCACCTCCGTCTTTGTCGATCAATGGAACCGTGTATTCCACGACTTCTGCCTCTTCCATCATGACACCGGCTGAGAGCTCAGCGTTCACGAATTGGATTTTGTTTGCTGTGATCTTGACGCCTGTAATTTTCTGGCTCTGGTATCCTACGAAGCTCACGAGCACTTCATACGTTCCAGGTTGAACGGGTTTGATGGTGTATTCTCCATCGAAGTTGGTGTTCGTTCCGGAGACTTGGTTTCCGTTGAGGAACAAGACCACGCTTGCAAAAGGCAAGGGAGAGTCGGCGTCGAGGTCCATGATTTTACCCTTGAGGGTACCGGATCCGACTTGGGCCGCCACAGGGCCAACGGCCATCAGGGCCGCAAATATGAAGGCGATTGGACGCAACATGAATCGTGTGTTACAGGTCATTGGTTAGAGGCGTTGGAATACAACAGGCTGTAAATATAGGGCGCGCACAACCGAATGCGAAAAAGCGTTAATGCTTTTGCGCTGGGGTCTTGGTATGGGCTGAAAACCAAAGGGTTTGAAGGGGCGTTAAGGGGGCGTTGGTCAGGCCCGCGCAGGCATGATTTGCACAATTTTGACCCCTGAACGGGTGTTTTTCGGTGCCTTGGAACCCGCTCAATGTCGGACTGTCTTCGATGGGCCTTGACCTGAGGAGGCCTTCGCAATGCAGCGATTATCGGTACCGATTTGGCTTCCCGAAAATGCGCCGCCACCACGGAATCGCGCGGCCTTGCGCGGCTCGTTTTCGCCTCCGGTCGTTTTGCCGCATGCGCTTGCGGGTGGCCTTGTCTTGCTTCTTGTAATGGCTTTCCTTGGCGTCCTTCCAGCCTGTGCGGAGCTCAGCTGTGCGCGCGGCCTCCTTTTCCTCGGCGCTTTGGATGCTCTCCTGCACGGTTTTCGGCGTTTGTCCGCCGCCTCCGTCGCGAGCGGGTCTCCGGCGCTGGGCGTCGGCGGTCGTGGCCAATGTGGTCAGGACCAGGAGGAGGGCGAGGGGTTTAAGACGCATGGAGCAAAGATGCGATTTGTTGGGCGAGCCACGCGCTGTAACTCAGTGCTCCGGCCTCAACCAAATGGTGGTCATCGTAAAAGTTGCGAGGTGTTTTGGCTCCAGGCCACGCGTTGCCATCGATGTACGCTAAACCGTCAAAGCACGGAGGCATGTCGAAGGTTTCCTCGCACAACTGAGGTGGATTGATGAGGATAAGTTGGATGGAGCGCTGAGCGCAGTGCGTTGAAATTTCTTCAAGATAACGGCACTCGGCGTCTGACATGGAGCGGGTCAAGGATTCACATTCAATACCCTCTAACGCGTCATATGAACGCGCAACAAATCCCAGCCCGCGGTAGTCTCCTTTCAGATCTTCTGCGAGATGGGGATTGCTTCCGGCCGCTTTGAATCGGCGCGCGAAATCGTAATAAAATGTTGTGAAAATGGTGAAGATGTCGCCGGATTCAAGCGCCAATGTTCGATACGCCTTTGACCAGGCCGGTGTTCGCAGATTGCTGTTGATGATCCAGTCTTTGGTGCTTTCCAAACCAGGAGTTGTTGTGCCCCAAATCCAAGGGTAGACGTCCAGCGCAATGCATTCTGGAGAGACATCCATAGATGCCGCAGGAATCAATGAGGCCGAGTTTCCAATGGCTTGGCTTGATGAGCAAAAGTTGAATCCAGAAAGACCAAAATCGTGCAAAGCACTCGGGTCAATGCCCGAGTAGCACGTACTCGAACCGAAAAAAAGCACGTCCTCTTCGTGCAGCTCATTTTTGTTCCATTCGGTGCTTCTTTGGTTGACATATCCCCAATTCGTCTCAGAAGCGAAAAATTTGTACTCCAGGGTGTATGATAGTGAGCAGACAATGAAGAGCAGGAAGGAGACTCCAGAGAGCACCAATGAAAACAATCCCATTCGTTTGAAAAACCGTTTCATGAGGTCAGAATTGGAAATAAATAAAATTTGCCTCGGAAGCGAAGTTTTTCAAAATGAACCAAATGCCCAAGCTCGCCATTCCCCACCTCGCCGCAATAAAGGCAGGAGCATTCCATCTCCGCGGCATGGAACCACTTTTGACCATCCAATCTCCAGCAATGAGCGAGAGGATGTAAACACAGGCCGTGTAGCTGATCTTTTGAGGTGCGTTGAAAAAGCCCTCGGGATTCGAGGCATGCGCAATGTATTGGATGGCTTCGCTCACGGATGCTGCCCGAAAAAACACCCACGCCACACACACCATAGTAAACGTCCAAGCCATCCCCAGAAACTCCCGCCCAGTCGGCAGCCACCTGCCTTCGCCGATCGTGTCGGAGGTGTAGCGCCGGTTCTTCCCTCGCAGCAACAGCGGCAAGAACAGCGCGGCATGAATGCCGCCCCAAACGATGAAGGTCCAATTGGCGCCGTGCCAAAAACCGCTCACCAGGAAGATGATGAACACGTTGCGGACGGATTTCCATTTTCCCACGCGCGATCCGCCGAGCGGAATGTAGAGGTAATCGCGAAACCACGTCGAAAGCGAGATGTGCCAGCGCCGCCAAAACTCCGCGATGTCG
>DLQB01000116.1 GCA_002477505.1 Flavobacteriales bacterium UBA7443 | reverse complement strand
AGCGGAAATCGACGGACCACAAATTGGTGAAGCAATAGCCCGCTTGAATGTTGAAGGCTGACCCCAGCATCATGCGACCCCGCACGTAGGCGTCCACGCCGCCTTCAAAGGTGTTGGAGGTGGAGCCGTCGTTTCGAACGCGCTGTACAATTTCATCCACCGGAACCCGGGTATCCGTCATGACATATTCGCTCAAGAGTGTGAAGCCTTTGAATTTGAATAGTAGGTCGGCGCCAATTTTCCAGTAATTGGGCAGGGCTTCATCAAAGTTGGCATCGAGGTATATGATGTCACCACTTGTCCGGCCGCGTCGACTGCTCATTCCTTGATTGAGGCTTCCATATGCACCCAAGAGGATTTTGGGCTGTACTTCCCGGACAATGTCCACCTGGCGAAATTCTCCAAACGACCGAAAAAGCCCGAGCGGAAGCCACAATACGCGCCCCTCATACTTCAATCCACCATGGTTTTGGACCAATTCGGCGGCTCCATCGCCTGTGACGACCGATCCGGCTAACTTGATCCAGCCGTTTGCACCGGAACGCACGCGTCCTTCGGCAAATGCACCAAACTCCCGAATGGTTCCAAACGCCGAAGTGAGCCGACTCCGCTCAATCAATTGAAGGGTGTTGGACCCCATCCGCAATTCGAGGTTGTCACTGATGGCAGATCGCTGGCCAAATGTCAGGCGAAAACGATTGCTGGGCTGGTAGGCGCACCAGGCGTCCATCAGCATTCCAGAGACATCATCGCCATCGCCATCGGGGTTGGACAATTCGTATTGAACGCGGTACCTGAATTTTTCAGAAGTGGATGCTCCCGCCCAGCGCATCCGCATGCGCCGCGCACGGAACCGCGTGGTCCATTCGTCCGTGTCGGAGAAATGCCGCACTTCAGAGGTGAATTGTGCCAAACCGCGAAACTGCAGCGAGTACCCGGTGGTTCTGTTGTGAAATACCACCCCCTCGCCGCGTTCGTAGGCATCTACCAGGCCATTGGCATCCATTGGCAGTTGAGCCAAAGCAATGCCGCCGCTCACGAGGCAGAGGAAGGTCAACGTTGCGATGCGCAAAGGGACAGGTAAATTCATGTTTGGAGAGTGGTTTGAATGCAGGTCCATGTCAAGGCCATAAAACTAAGGGGAATTAATTCTCCTTCCACTTTACGTTGCAGCCAATGGATGGGATTTGGCCCTCCACGGGAACTGTTTGTCCTGTCAACAATAAATCCAGTGCGGTTCGCACATCTCTTCCTGTAATTGGAATTTCATTTCCTGGCCGGGAGCCATCGAATTGGCCGCGGTATACGCAACGATTTTCGGCATCGAAGATGCTGAAATCGGGCGTGCAGGCAGCATCGTATGCACGGGCGACTGCCTGTGATTCGTCATACAGGTATGGAAATGGCATTCCATATTGTTCCGCCAAACGACCCATCTCGGGAAATCCATCTTGTGGGTGGGTCGCGGTGTTATTGCTTGAGATGGCAATGAAATTGACGCCTTTGGCCTGGTATTCATCCGCAACTTCCACGAATGCCTTGAGCAAATGAATGACAAATGGGCAATGGTTGCACATGAAGACAACCACCGTGGCCCCCCCCTCGAACAGTGCGTTCGAATCCATTATTTCTCCTGAAATGGCATCCGGCAATTGAAATGTGGGTGCAGCAAACCCCAAGGGGATGGAAGTGGTCGGTGTGATTGCCATTTTTTTTCCCAAATATATTGGGTTGATTGCGAAATGTTCACGGTGTTCAAAACAACTTAATTTTGCACCGTTGAACTCCACCATTCAGTGACCATGTCCCAATACCAACACGCCGTTCTGTATGTCTTTGAAGTGCTTCCCGATCAATCGGATGAGTTTGAATCAGCTTGGGCAGCAGTCACCGTTGCCATCAAGGAGCAATGTGGCAGCGGAGGATCCCGGTTGTACAAAAGTGACAACGGCACGTATTGGGCGCACGCCTTGTGGCCGAGCAAGGAGGCGATGCAGTCGGCTTCGCTCGAGGGGGCAGAAGAGTTGTTGGCGAACCGGCAACGCATGGTGGAGGCGTGCAGCAACATTGAGGCCATTGGAGAAGGCAACGTAGTTTCGGACTTCTGGGAGGTTGGAGCGTAAAACGTGTTTGGCTTTCTTATGACACTATCGTGACGTGTGGTTTTCACCGCTCGTGCAGGAGTAATCTAGCTTTGCCGCATGCGGCAAGGGTCAAACAACAAGTCATTCAGCATCCTCTTGGGGATGGCCATTGGGTTGTCTGTTTTTCCGATCGATTGCATCGAAGCACAAGGACCGATGTCCCATGAAGCCTCAGTGGCGATGCATGTGTATCGCGGTGTTGTGCAATCTTCTGCAGGTTTGCCGATTCCGCAGGCTCATGTACGCGTTCAGGCTTCATCCAAACTGCTGGTGACCAACGAATTGGGCGCGTTCGAAATGCAGTCGGCATTGGATTCGGTCGATGTGGAAGTTTCAGCCACAGGCTTTGTCCCAAAAACCATCCGACTCGCGGCAGATCTTCCCAAGGTGTTCATTGGATTGGAAGAAGCGATTCATGATTTGGCAGCAGCGGAAGTCAGCTCGCAGATGGGCGCCACCGGTCGTCCCAGTCAAAAACAGGTGGAACGCTTGACCGTTGGTGCATTGGACCAGATTCCGGCTACGTCACGAATCGAAGCGTTGGCCTCATTGCCCGGCGTGGATATGGTTACGGCAGGGTTCGGGTCCATGCGTCCCATGATCAGGGGACTCTCGGGATTGCGCGTGGCAACCCTGTTCAATGGAGCCCGCGTGGAGAGCCAGGCATGGGGCGAGTACCACGGCATTTATATTCCGGAAGAAGGTGTCCGGGCGGTTGAGGTCATTCGGGGACCCGCTTCTTTGGCCTACGGTTCAGATGCGTATGGTGGGGTTTTGAATTTTGTGCCGGTCGCACCATTGTCCGAACAAGGACGTCAGAGTCGATTGGCGCTTAATGCTTATTCTGCCACCGGTGGATGGCAAGTCACCGGAGCGACGGAAAAGAGAAGTAAATCCGCCTTCCACGCTTTTCGTGGGGGTTTTAAGCAACATGGTGATTATGCATTGCCGAGCGGCAATACCGTCGAGAATTCAGCGTACCAACAGTTTTTTGCCCAGGGGAGTTATGGGTACATCCGCAATTGGGGCATAGTCGAGGGAGCGTACTCCTCGGCTTACAGCAATGCGGATATCATCGGCCACGAGGGATGGCAACAATCCGGAGATCATTTTCTGACTACTTCGGTTCGAACGCAATGGGGCGAATGGAATCTGATCCCCCGCATTTCCTATCAACTCAATCACCGCAAAGAATTTGAACACCATCATGGCGATGGAGCCATCGAAGTGGAGGCGCCGGAGGAATTGGCCTTGGACATCAGCTTGAGAACATTGCGGTGGGATGTGTCGATGGATCGCACGTGGGGCGGCGGTTGGTCAGTGGCCGCGGGGATTCAAGGATTTAAGATGTCCAGTGAATTTGACGAGGAGGTGGGCGTTGAATTGATCCATGAGGCACTCATACCGAATGCTGGAGCCGACGAGAATAGCCTATACGCCGTGTGGAGCAAGAAAGCCGAGCAATGGGGAATCCAAGCAGCGGGTCGCACCGACGTGCGGACGACGCATTCTTCTGAATGGATAGATGCCTGGAATGGACAGCAACGAACGGACGCCTTACACGGATTCAGTGCCGGAGGGCACTGGTCGCTGAGCGATCGATTGACATGGAATGCCCATGTGGCACAAAGTCAACGGGTGCCAGGTTTGTCAGAATTGCTTTCATCGGGCATTCATCATTGTGCTTTTCGTTTCGAACAAGGCGATGTTGAGCTGCAGAAAGAAACGAGTTTCAACGTTGAGACCAATCTCCGTTGGCACGGGCGTTTGCTCAATTTCGAAGGCAGTTTGTACCAAAATGCCATTGAAAATTACGTGCTGATTGCACCCACATGGCAGGTTGAGCAAGGCTATACGCTCTTTCAATGGCAGGCCACGGATGCGCTTTTTCGGGGTGGAGAGGTCGCAGCTTCATTGAATGAAACCAATGTGGAACATTGGATGGCACAGGTTGCTTGGTCATGGGTCGAAGCCTCAGATTCAGATGGCCAAGCGCTGCCATTGATTCCTCCGATGTCAACGCGGGCAATGCTCGGTTATCGTTGGGGTAGTTGGCACTCGAGAGCCATTCTGCAGCACAGCGTGGACGCTACTTTGGTGCATTGTTCCATTGGCGGAACCCTTGCGAATCAATTGGACCTCACTTGTTCGGTGCACAATTTGCTCAACGTGGAATACATGCCGACACTGTCCATGTTGCGCAATTTGGGCATTTCGGAGCCAGGACGGAACGTGAGGATTCAGCTGGCTTGGACCTTCTGATCAACCGAACAATCCCAACCAGACGAGAATGTCTTGGACGGTAACAACATCATCTCCCGTAAGGTCTTGTTCCGGACACGACCCACACCCGAAAAAACTGAGCAATG
>DLQB01000171.1:7111-10042 GCA_002477505.1 Flavobacteriales bacterium UBA7443 | reverse complement strand
GCAAGGGAAGCTCCTACAAAGGAGGAAGCTACATTTTTGAAAAATGACATATACAGAAAATTTTAGGGTACGAAGTTAGCAATCCAAGGGCAGTCACAATCATCAGCACCCTCCTTTGTTGCATCTTTGCAACGCGTTCGAGGCAACAAAAATGCCCGCTTGAAATAGGCATTGCTCCCCTTGAAGCGAAAATTTGACAATCGTCTTAAATGAAGACCACGTGAACACCTTATGCGCCATTGGCATCGGAAGCAATCAGGGCGAACGCCACGGCTTGCTCAAACGAGCCACACAGTTGCTCAAAACGCAGTGGAAACATCCCTTTCAGGAATCGAGTATTTATGAAACTGCGGCCTGGGGAATGCCCGAGGGAACCCCTTCATTTTTGAACCAAGTGCTTCTCTTCGAATGGTCGGAGGCCCCCGATGCAGAGCAGGTATTGGAGGTTCTCCTCGACGTCGAATTGGCATTGGGTCGGCAGCGCAATGCGCGTACCAGCGCTGCTTACGAATCGCGCACCATAGACCTGGACCTGCTGTTTCTGGGCGACCAAATCTCATCCTCCGATCGACTCGATTTGCCGCATCCACGGATGACCCAGCGCAAATTTGTACTCGAACCTCTGAATGAATTGTGCCCCCATTTCATCTTGCACCCGTGGGGGAAATCCATCCATGATTTATGGCTGGCGTGCGAAGATGAAACACCCATTCGCATGTACCTTGCTGCTCCTAAAGGATGAAATCACCTTACGCATACATCGCCGTTGAAGGCAATATTGGGGCTGGAAAAACAACCTTTGCCAATTGGCTCGCGCAGCATTTGAACTGTGACTTGATCGAAGAGCAATTCCAAGAAAACCCTTTCTTGGAAAAATTTTATGACGATTCGGAACGCTATGCGCTCAGTGTGGAGTTGACATTCGTCAGTGACCGGTACCGGCAATTGCGGGAGCGACTGGGATCGCGCAATCTCTTTCGTCAAGTTTTGGTTGCGGATTATGCCTTCGTGAAAAGCATGATTTTTGCCAAAGCCAACCTTCCTGCAGAAGAGTTTAAGCTTTTCCGCACCATGTACAAGTTGATGGAAGCCCAGGTGGCACAACCAGAAGTTGTGGTCATTTTGGATCCGAAGCCCGAAAAGATTCGGCACCAAATTGAAAAACGAGGCCGCTCCTATGAGCAAGACATGCCCCAGGATTACCTCGACAAAATCGCGCATCATTACAAGCAACATTACCGCTACGCGCGAGGCTCTCGGATTCTTTGGATTGACACGACCGACCTGGATATTGTTTCAAACCCCAAGGATGCAGAACGATTGGCAGCGCTTGTATTGGAGCCTCGAAAGCCGGGTGTTTATTCAATGAAAGCATAGCGACGAGACGTTCCATATCTTGTGCGCATGCGCAGAATGGATTTCCTTCGAATGAGTGGCTTGCTCGGGATGAGTGGCCTCTTCAGTTCTTTTGCAGCCCGCTCGGGCAATGCTGAACCCGAATCGCTCGATGCAGCGATGAAAGAAAAAATCAAGGTGGCCGGCCTCAACGGAAGTGCTTTCCACTTAAAAGCCGCTCCCATCCCCAAGGTTCGAATTGCTCTTTTTGGTCTCGGCAACCGCGGCCAAAGCTTGATTGACATGCTCAATTGGCTGGTGCAAGAAGGACATGCGGAAATCACGGCGATCAGCGACATCAACCCCAAGAAAGTCCAGCGAGCAAAGGAACAGATCGGAACGTTTCAAAGGGTCGTTCCCGCTGTTTTCACGGGTGCAGAAAATGCTTGGGAACAAGCCATGTCCTCGGAAGTAGCGGACCTCGCACTCATTTGTACGCCATGGGAATGGCATGCCAAAATGGCCTTAAAGGCCATGGAAAACGGACTGCATGCGGCCTCTGAAGTGCCCATCGCCTACACGCCCGAAGATTCGATTGAATTGGTGCGAACAGCGGAAGCCACACAGCGCCATTGCATCATGCTGGAAAATTGCTGTTACAATCGCGAAGAACTGTGGATCCTCAACATGATTGAAGAAGGCGTTTTTGGAACCGTCACGCACGCAGAGTGTGCCTATTTGCATGATTTGCGCCAACTGATGATTGACCCCACGTATTATGAAGATCGCTGGCGTTTGAAGCATCACTTGCAACGCAATGGCAACCTCTACACCACACATGGATTGGGTCCTGTCTGCATGTATTTCGATATTCTGCGCGGTGACACATTGACCCACCTGACCTCCATGAGCTCAAAAGAAGCGGCGTTATCGGAAGCGTTATCCGCGACCGATGATCCCGCGTTGCGCGCCATGGCGAAAGAGGTGGTTTGTGGGGATGTCAACACCACGCTGATTGGCACCGCCAAAGGACGATCGATCATGCTCCAGTTCGATGTTCACAGCGGACGCCCGTACAATCGCTTGGATAAGGTTGTGGGCTCAAAAGCAGCGCATTACGGTTATCCTTCCCGGCTTTACATCGACCATGGCGCATCTTGGGACGGGCACCGTTGGTTGTCCGATGAAGCCGAAGCCGAGTACCGGGATCGTTACGAACACCCTTTGTGGAGTCGGCTTCAAAAATTGGCAGAGGAACACCCGCAAGGCCATGGCGGCATGGACTTCGTCATGATGTACCGGTTGATTCGATGTTTGAACCTCGGAGAATCCCTCGACATGAATGTTTACGACGGTGCGCTCTGGTCAATGGTCGGTGCCCTCTCCGAAGCATCTGTCGCAGCGGACGCTCAACGCATGGTCATCCCCGACTTGACTGCCGGTTTATGGAAACAAGCAGCGAAGCATCCGGTTGGTCGGTCGCTCTGACCCACCGATATCTCAGGCTCCGAGCAATTCGGCCATCTTCGACCCGATGTCCGCAGGGCTATCCACGACGGACACGCCACATTCCCGCAGCACCCGCTTTTTGGCTTC
>DLQB01000171.1:6016-7007 GCA_002477505.1 Flavobacteriales bacterium UBA7443 | reverse complement strand
GGTGCCGTGACTCCGGCGATGAATCCCACCACTGGCTTGGTGCCGTTTTCTTGAATCCACCTCGCGGCTTTGATTTCCAAATCACCGCCAATCTCACCGATCATGATGATGCCATCGGTATCGTCGTCGGCCATGAGCAACTGAACCGCCTCGAGTGTTGTGGTCCCTATGATGGGATCACCTCCGATGCCAATCGCCGTGGATTGCCCCATACCGGCCTTGGTCACTTGATCTACGGCCTCATAAGTCAATGTGCCTGATTTCGAAACAATGCCGATGCGGCCAGGATTGAAGATGAACCCGGGCATGATGCCCACTTTCGCTTCGCCCGCCGTGATGATTCCCGGGCAATTCGGACCGATCAATGTGCAATCGCGTTGGTCGACATACGACTTGACCTTGGTCATGTCCGCGACGGGAATGCCTTCCGTAATCGCCACAATGACTTTGATTCCCGCATCTGCCGCTTCCATGATCGCATCCGCTGCGAATGCCGGCGGCACGAAAATGATGCTCGTGTCGGCGGCTGTTGCCTCCACCGCTGCACTCACCGAATTGAAGACTGGTTTGCCCAAATGCTCCTGCCCCCCTTTTCCGGGGGTAACACCACCCACCACTTGCGTTCCGTAATCGATCATTTGACCGGCATGAAATGTTCCCTCACCTCCGGTGAAACCTTGGACAATAATTTTGGAGTCTTTGTTGACGAGTACGCTCATGATGATATAGGTGTTGTTCGCGGCGCGAATTTAGTCGAATTTCGCGCCATGAACCGAGGAATTCTTGGAGCAATTGACGGAAAAACCATTTGTGCACTGTCCACGCCTGCGGGAATGGGCGGAATTGCCGTCATTCGGGTTTCCGGACCGGAAGCCATCGCCATGGCCAGCAGCATTTTTTCCAAAGACCTATCGGGCACTCCATCCCATCAAGCCGTTTTTGGCCGGATGATCCGGGGTGGCGAAACCTTGGATGAATGCCTTGCAACCGT
>DLQB01000171.1:965-5943 GCA_002477505.1 Flavobacteriales bacterium UBA7443 | reverse complement strand
CAGAGCGAAGCTGTGCGCTGGCTCATCGATGCCGGTTGCCGCCATGCCGGACCGGGCGAATTCACGTCCCGGGCCTTTCTCAATGGAAAATTAGACCTCACACAAGCCGAGGCGGTTGGCGACCTCATCGCCTCCGACCACGCCGGTGCACATCGCTTGGCGATGAAGCAATTGCGCGGCGAATTCGCGGGAGAAATCAACGCTTTGCGTGAAGAACTCATTGGTTTTGCCGGGCTCCTCGAACTCGAATTGGACTTTGCGGAAGAAGACGTGGAGTTTGCTGACCGCGAAAAGTTCGACGCGCTGCTCGCAGAATTGCTCGAACGAATTGGTCGGCTTTCCGATTCATTTCGGCATGGGAATGCCATCCGAGAAGGAGTTCCGGTTGCCATATTGGGCGCTCCCAATCGAGGGAAGTCGACTCTGCTCAATGCACTGCTTGGTGACGAGCGTGCGATCGTCAGTGCAACCCCAGGAACGACCAGGGACACGGTAGAAGACACCTGTGTCATGGAAGGAATCAAGTTTCGATTCATCGATACCGCTGGCATTCGCGAAACCGATGATGCCATTGAATCGGAAGGCATCCGGCGCGCTTTGGACAAGGCGCAATCGGCGGCCGTGGTGTTGTATTTGCTGGACGCAACATGCGATTCCCATGAAAATACAACGAAGCGACTTGAGGAGCTCAAGGTCGATGCTGGAACCGCAGTGGCGTTGATTTGGAATAAGACAGACCTCCATCCTGCTCCTCTCGAAACTGAAGAAAACGTGACCACGTTCCACATCAGTGCGCAACAACAGTTGGGCATTTCCGAAATCAAAGCTTGGTTGCTCGAACGCGCCCGCGGCCAATACGACAACGACTCCATCGTCGTTACCAATTTGCGTCATTACGAGGCATTGATGGCCACGCAAACCGCCCTGCTAGAAACACGAGAGGGGCTGAAAAACGGTGTGCCCGGTGATTTGGTCGCCAGCGACGTCAGGCAAGCCTTGCACCACCTCGGCAGCATTACAGGCGAGATTGACCCGGAAGACATCTTGGATCACATCTTTAGCAATTTCTGTATCGGAAAGTAACCGATGCAAACCAAACAGACAGCAACTGAAGCCCAGAAATCCTCATTACTCGACTTCCTCTCCATCGATGTCGATGTCGAATTCTGAATCGGTAGCTTCTTCCAAGATTTCAACCATCTCTTCATCAATTTTGAACAGATATACGGTATCTAACGTTCTTACCTCCAGGCACCTGAGAAATTTCCCATTGGGCATGGAGAAGGCTTTTAGATCCTCGTCACTAAATCCCTCCGGATATGCTTTCGTGATTAAATCTATGTGAACTTTGGAAATGTTCGCGTAATTTTTAATGACCCGATTCATCTGTTTTTTGATTACCAATTCAAGAGCCAACCAAATATCAAAGGAGCCACAATTGTTGCATCACTTTCAATGATATATTTTGGCGTGTCTATTCCCAATTTACCCCACGTAATTTTTTCGTTCGGAACTGCGCCGGAATAGGAACCGTAGCTCGTTGTACTGTCTGAAATTTGACAGAAATAACCCCATAACGGAACCTCTGTTCGTCTTAGATCCTGGTGCAGCAGGGGTACAACGCAAATGGGGAAGTCGCCGGCAATTCCACCCCCGATTTGAAAGAAGCCAATGGTCGTTCCATCCTGCGTCGTTTGGGTGTACCAATCCGCCAGCCAGATCATGTATTCGATGCCACTTTTAACAGTTTGCGGTTTTACTTCCCCGAGCATGCAGTGCGCAGCGAAGATGTTCCCTAACGTGCTGTCTTCCCAACCCGGACAGACGATGGGGAGATTTTTCTCAGCGGCGGCCAACATCCAGCTGTTTTTTGGGTCGATTTCGTAATGGGACTCCAAGGTTCCGGCGTTCAAGGCTTGGTAGAAAAACTCATGAGGGAAATATCGCTTTCCTTCAGATTCCGCTCGAATCCACAAGTCGACCATGTGATGTTCGAGTCTGCGAAATGCTTCATCTTCAGGAATGCAAGTGTCCGTAACTCGATTCAATCCTCGATCCAACAACGCTTGTTCTTCATGAGCCGTCAAATCACGATACTGAGGCACGCGTTCGTAATGCGAATGGGCCACCAAATTCATGACGTCCTCCTCGAGATTCGCACCGGTGCAGCTGATGATGGCAACTTTATCCTGTCGAATCATCTCCGCCAAGCTTTTTCCCAACTCCGCGGTACTCATAGCACCGGCGAGGGTGACCATCATCTTTCCTCCTTTGGATAAATGTGCTTCATAGCCTTGAGCAGCATCTTCAACTACTGCAGCATTGAAGTGATTGTAGTGTTCGGCGATAAATTTTCGCAAGAATCCTTTTTGATCATTCATGGGCTGGAATTTGAGGAAGCAGTGTATAAGTGAGCATTTTGTAGACCAGTTTGGCAGCAAGAAAATCACTGGGCTTGCTCTTGTCATGTGCAGCCAATTCAACCACGTCGAATCCAACGATATTGAATTTGGAACATGCTAGGCGAATTAATCTAGTTACTTGGAACCAATCCAGTCCGCCTGGCTCGGGTGTACCTGTGTCCGGAACGAAAGCAGGATCAAATGCATCGAGGTCAACGGTGATGTACATGGGTGTTTTTGAGTCGCCGCATGCCGCCATTACTTCCCCCATCCAGACGTCATCGGCGGCGGAATGACAATGGTCTCCACTAAAAAAACTTCCCGGTTGAATGAATTCTTTTTCCGAGATGTCCATGCTTCTGATGCCAACCTGCACGAGGCGACAGTTTCGGGATGCCCAATGAACCGCACACGCATGATTGAATTCAGAACCGTGAAAACTTGGTCGCAAGTCGGCGTGTGCGTCGATATGCAATACCACCAAGTCGGGATGTTTTTCTGCACAGGCCTGAATGGCACCGATGCTGATTGAGTGCTCGCCCCCCAGGAGTACGGGTATTTTTTGAGCATCGAGCACGGATGTGACCGCCTTTTTGACCGCTCGTGTCATCGCCTCGGGGCTCCTGTTTTCCGTCACGGCTTCGCACACATGAATGCCTTCATAGACCACTTCTGTTCCCGTCTCGATATCATACAACTCCATGTTGTCCGTGGCATCGAGCAGCGCGGAGGGACCTGCATCCGCGCCTTTCCCCCAGGTGCTTGTACCGTCGTACGGGACAGGAATAATTCCGACTTTGGCCCTTTCCCAGAGGCCCCATTCTGGTTCAACACCGGCGTAAACGCGATTCATGATGTTCAATTCTTTTGAAATACTTAAAACCGACCTCATCGGCGACTAACCTGTGTGACTGCTTCTGAAAATGAAATACGCTCTTCATCAGATGAGGGCGCTGAACGAGCTGGAGGAGCTGAAGGCGTTGCATACCCCAATAAGTTGAGCACCTGAGCCGCGCTTTGTGAGTCGCTAAACACTTGATAGGTCAGCTCATCTTTTTCGTTTCGATCAATCAAAACGTGCTTTAATCCCGGAATCAAGCAATGATGAACCCCTCCGTGACCACTGATGTTATCTTGGTAGGCTCCGGTATTGAAAAATCCGATGTATAACGGTTTTTCAGCATCAAACTTCGGGAGATAAATGGCGTTCAGGTGTTGTTCGGAATTGTAGTAATCATCGCTATCGCACGTCAATCCGCCCAAGAACACGCGTTCGTAAGAATCTTCCCAACGATTCAACGGCAGCATCAAAAACCTTTTGTTGATGGCCCAGGAATCCGGCAACGTGGTCATGAATGAGGAATCGATGAGGTTCCATTTTTCACGATCATTCTGTCTTTTCTGATGTATGACTTTGAAAATCGTAGCCCCCGCCTCGGCCACGGTAAACGAGCCAAATTCGGTGTAAATGTCCGGTGGTTCAATGCCGAACTCTTCGCATGACACCTTGATTTGCTCCAAAATGGCTTCAATCATATAGGCGTAATCGTATTCGAATGCCAAGGAGTTTTTGGTTGGCAATCCGCCACCGATGTTCAAGGCTGATAAACTCGGACAAATACGCTTGAGCTCGATGTACACGCCCATCGCTTTCCGAAGTTCATTCCAGTAATAGGCGGTATCTCGAATGCCTGTGTTACAGAAAAAATGCAGCATCTTCAATTCGACGTTCGGATCCCCGACCATTTTACTTTCGCAAAATGTCTTGATGCGCTGGTATCCAATTCCCAATCGGGAAGTGTAGAATGCGAATTTGGGCTCTTCCTCGGTAGCAATCCTGAGCCCAACAGGTGTAGGAGCGTTCAAGCGGGAGGTTAGCCGAAAATATTCGTCTTCGTTGTCAATAACCGGAAGCAATTGGTTGAACCCCAGTTCCTTCAGACGAACAATTCGATCGATGTACTCGTCTGTTTTGAATCCATTACAAATCACCGTTGCATCATTATCAAGGACCCCTGTTTGGAGCAACGATTCAACGATATCGAGATCAAAAGCAGAGGATGTTTCGAGGTGAGCGCCGTTCTTTATCACTTCCTCTGTTACGTGCCTGAAATGCGAGCTCTTGGTTACATAACAATAGTGGTAGGCTCCCGGGTAGTCCAGTTTTTTAATGGCTTCACGAAACCAGCCATGAGCCAGCCGAATGTTTTCGCCAATTTTAGGTAGATAAGTGATTCGCAGTGGAGAACCGAATTGTTCCACCAAATCCATCATGGGAATTCCGTGGAATGAAAGTTGGTTCTGCTGAAGGTTAAACTCGTTTTGTGGCCATTCAAATGTTTGGTCCACCAAATCAATGTATTGCAATTTCATCGCGCATGAAGTTGAAAGGTTGAAGTCAGATTTAGCTGAATCCGCATATTCACATGGAATCACGGATTGACCTGGGACCTTTCTATCAAATGCGGTAGGCAAAAGCACATCCTGAGCGCTTCGAAATGATGCGCAATCTTTTCGCTAAACTCTGAGCGTAAGAGATTTGGATGTGCAGAATAAACATTTTATATCACCGAAAT
>DLQB01000171.1:0-860 GCA_002477505.1 Flavobacteriales bacterium UBA7443 | reverse complement strand
CGAATCTTTTGGCCGTCTTTACAACTGGAATGCGGTCAATGATCCTCGGTACCTTTGCCCGAGCAACTGGCACATTCCAAGCAAGGATGATTGGCTCAATTTGCTCAATCTTCTCGGAGCGCCAGATGATGACTTTGAAGGAGATTTTTTTTATTCGGTCGGTTATCATCTAAAAAGCTCGCCAAGCGATATACCACCTTGGAATGGTATGAATAGCGCAGGTTTTTCAGGATTACCAGGCGGCAAGAGAAACTATAATGGAATGTTCGATTGGGGTGATGAGCATGGGGTTTATTGGAGTTCGACACCCAACACCTCAAATGATTTGTCTGCATGGAGACTACTGCTTTCCGATTCCGATGGTGATCTCTCCGCAGCATCATTGTTCTTAGTTAACAAACGTAATGGACTATCCGTCCGCTGTACCATGGATTAACGCCTCACAGAAGTATACCCCAATGCTAATGTCACAAATGAATGACTAGGCGTAGTTCAAAACAGCAATTTTGGAGTACTTCTGTACCCCATTTGCACCTCAAATTGCCAATGCACTGAAAATCAACACCAATCACTTTCTGTATCGGAAAGTAACGATTCAAATCAACCCAAGGAATCTTTTACGATTTTCTGGCACGGCCATGATGTAATTGGCTCAAGCGATTCCTTAAAGGTTCAAAAGTCCGTTCAGGATCATACTTCGCCATTGGAACGACGGATTCTTCACTTCACCCCGCTCCACCCCGCTTTGCGGGGGTCGCGCGCTGAAAACAAGAATTTAAAAACCAAAGAACCAAAGGGTCAAAGAATCAACCCCATCCCACAAGCCACCCCTATTCATCCCGAACGCAACGAACTGAAAA
>DLQB01000034.1 GCA_002477505.1 Flavobacteriales bacterium UBA7443 | reverse complement strand
ATTTCGGCCCTTGTCGCTTTGGCCATTGCCTGTGTAATGGCTCCACTGCTGGGTGGGATTGACCAAGCCTTCCAATTCATCCAGGAATATACAGGCGTGGTGAGCCCGGGGATATTGGCGGTTTTCTTGCTCGGTTTATTTTGGAAAAAAGCCACCAACCGCGGTGCAATTGTCGGAGCACTCGTTTCCATTCCCATTGCCATGTACTTCAAGGTGGCACCGAAGGGTTGGTCGGATAGCGGGCTCTTCCTCGACCTGCCTTTCCTCGATCAGATGGGCTACACCACCTTGTTGACCATGGCCGTGATTGCAGCCGTGAGCTGGAGCGAAAACAGCGGCAGCGATGATGCCAAGGGCATCACGATTTCCAAGAAGACTTTCAGCACAGGACCGGTTTTCAACATTGGTGCTTTTGCCGTCATGATCGTCTTAACGGTGCTGTACGGTTTGTTCTGGAGTTGATCAGTGGTGCCGGATGATTTGCTGAGCCCAACGTGTGCCATCCGCACGCTCGAGGCTGAAAATTACATGGGCGGGCAAATGCTGTGCTGGAAAGTGGACGTGTCCGGAACCACCTCCTGCGACTGTGTTGGTCAAGGTGCCGGATTGCAACATGCGACCATCTGGGGTCCAAAGGCCATACACGCTGCCTTCCCAATCGCTGCCTATTTGGACCGTGATGCCGCGCAGGTCCGAGATGATTTTCGGTTCTGGACGCTCCAAGCAAATGGTCCCAGAGGGCGATTGAATTCCGCCTTTGAAGTAGTGAACAGTTCCGGAAGAACTGTGCTGCCAGGCGAGATGCAGCATTGGTTCCCCATTGGCATCGGTTGAAAAAGCCAGGGCAGGTTTGCGGTGTTGGCCCGACCATTCCGATGTGAGGTTTTGCGCAACATCGGTGAGCGACCATTCCATGCCCGTGCTCAGCGCCAGTTGGACATCGTAGCCTCCCGCATTTTGTTCCCATGCCAAGGCGATGATTGACGTGCCGTCAGCTCCTTGCCATTGGCCGAGGACGGGCGTGTTCTGGGTGGCGTTGTCAAATTGACTCACCGTAATGGGCTCGGTGGAAAGCCATTCCCCCGCACCGCCATTGGCTTCCAAATCGATGCTGCTCACGTAGACCCGTGATTGGCCAGAAGGACCACCTGCGGACATAAAGGCTGTGAGGTATTCCGTCCCCACTATGGGACCTGCCAAAGTTGCGCCACTTTCCGGGCAAGAGTTTATCTCCCAATCCAACGGGTCGATGTCCAAAGCCGCATCCCAGTTCTCCCCATCGGCGGAACTCATCAGCCAAAAGTCGCGGATGTTTTCATTGTTATTGCGCACCAGGTCGTAATAGCGACCAGCGGTCCAAAAAGGCTGTGAAGGGCAACATTCGCATACCGCTTCTCCCGCCGCATTGGCACTGGCGTTGACTGCGGGCAACCAACTATTGCCACCATCCTCCGAACGAAGGATTCCTTCGAAAATACTGGCCGAATTGTTGCCGACTTTGACGCCTGCAAAGGGATTGCCGTTGTTGTCGATGGCGACACATGGCATGAAGTGATCCGCGTCTGCTCCGCTAACCATGGCCACAGGAGCGCTCCAAGTGAGTCCGCCATCCATCGAGTGAACGCTCCGGGCGCCATTCGCCCATTCCCCTGAAATTTGATAGGTGAGGACCAAGTAATCTCCTTGACTGGCCATGCGAGGCCCTTCCGCATCCGACATGAACACATTGGCATCGGGGTCGATTTCCACCGGTTCACCGAAAGCAGCGGAGGCATTGTCCCATGCACTGACATACAAATGACCGTTGGACCCGAAAGCCAAAACGGGCGCATCTGCGGCATTGAGCACCATGCGAATGGCCTTGTTGCCGAATGAACTGGCCGCAACTTCTACGGGCTCATTTTCAGGGGTGAAGATCAATGATTGTCCAATGGCGCTGGCGCTGAGTCCAATGCTGATGATGAATAGGAAGCGTTTGAACATGATGCCGTTATTTAAATTCGTTCTAAATACCATAAAAGAGGGATGCGCTTGCAAGATAGCGGCTCTTATTTTTGGGGTATGATTTCCAAGCGTCTTTCTGAAATGAAACCCACCGAAACCGGTGTCATCGGACATGTAGATTGTCCGGAGGCGGCGATGGCGTTGGTGGAAATGGGATGCTGTCCCGGCGAAGAAGTGACGGTGGCGCATGTGTCGCCTGGAAACGGACCCATGGCAATCTTTTCAGGCGGTCGAAAGGTGGCCTTGAGAAAACAGGCGGCAGCCTTGCTCTGGATGGTCCCGATTGCCGTTGCGAACGCCCGCAACATTGGTGCGGACGAGTTGGTCGCCGCGGCCGTTTAAACGCCTCTTACGCTGCCAAAAGCTGGAAAACCAGCAACGCCAATCCATAGGCAAACAACGAAAATCCAAGTGCCTGCGCAATTGCCCATGGCCAACTGTCCAACTCTTTCCGTACGATGACCACGGTGCTCATGCATTGCATGGCGTACATGTAGAAAACAATGAGCGATGCTGCAGAAGCTCGGTTGATC
>DLQB01000115.1 GCA_002477505.1 Flavobacteriales bacterium UBA7443 | reverse complement strand
TCGCCGCTCTCAAAGCCGGGGTCACTTAGGAGGTTTTGCGCTTGAGATTGGCCGGCGACGAAACAGACAATGGCCGCTAAAAAGGAAAAGGATCGGAGGGACATATCTTGGCTATTCATGGCGTGATAGTTCGAATTCAAGGCGCGGCAAGTCTACAATCTTTCTTCCTCCTCTTGACATCGATTAAGTGATTTAACAGGGTCTGGCTCTGTTCCGCCGGTCACAGAGCTTTCGAGCATGCCAATGCCAGTGCCGTCATCCGGAGAGGAGTTGATGCCGACGCTCATTCCGCAGGGCTGAGTCACAACGCATTCACAGTCTTGCGAAACGAACCCAGTTTCCATTACGCCAATCAGCTCCTGAAGACAAGAATCACCCACATTCAACTGCAGCAGTTCACAATCGTAGGAAAGGACAACGACAATGGTGTCATGCTCACCTCCTTCCAAAATGATGAGCTCATCGATGTCTTCCTTTTGACATGCCAACAAGGCAGCGGAAAGCGCTACAACACCACAAAAGGCTCCAAAAAATGAGTGCCGGTAATTGCTATTCCTCATGCGGTTAAAAATCAAATAGGATTCGAAGTGAATATGAAGAAATCCCGCAGGCACTGGGCCTGCGGGATTTTAACCCAAAGCAGAAATGAGTTAGAATGCTGCCTTTTCCAGGCATTATCGAATCACGACTTTCTCTGTGCGAATGGAGCCGTTCTGTCGAACCTGGCAGAGGTACAAGCCAGGCGCCAAGTGAGCAACATTGATGCTATGCGCGTTGTTGGTCTCTCCGCGGTTTCGAGTTGTTTGTACAACCACTGATCCATCCATTGAGAGCATGGTGATTTCTACCAGACCGGTAGAAGATGCTTCCCAATTCAGGACGAATGAACCGTTGATCACCGGGTTTGGCATGACGTTGAAGCCAAGTTCATTTGCCGGTTGTTCGTCAATGCCATTGACAACACCATCTTCGCCATTCATGATCGTGATGCTGAATCCGTCCATGAATCCATTGATCCAACCCAGCGAATCGATTTCGAGCAGTTGGCAAGAAGTCGCCGCGCAATCTTCTTCTTCGTTTGAAACCGTCAGGCACAAATTGTAAGGTCCACTTCCTCCATACGTCCACGAAGGGAATGGGTCGCTACTCGTGCCTTCGTCTCCAAAGTCCCATGAATAGGTATTGTTCTCGTCGTAGCCCCAGATGAAGACAAAGAGTTCAAATGGGATCACTTCGTTGTCATCGTAAGCTTGCACCACAGTGAAATCAGCAACACAGGCGTTGGGTTCTTCATATTCAACGCACTCGCAGTCTTCTGAAACGATTTGCAACAGATCCCCATTGCCACAGAAATCTCCCACATTGGCTTCGAGCTCAGGACAATCCCAGGCTGTCGGGACGTCTTCCCAGCCGAATGCAATGCAGCCGTTGGCGTCAGTGATTTGGATGAAATAAGAGCCCGCTTGCACACTATCGAGCGTAGCATTTGTACCGAGCACTTCATCAAAGAAATTCATCCAAACATAAGCGTAAGGAGGCGTGCCTCCTGATGCAATGGCTTCCACGCTTCCGGAGCCTGTTCCATCGTCGATTGACAGTAAATTCGTTTCGACGACCAGGTCGCAATCTGGAATCTCAATGCACTCGCAATCGGAACTGATTTCACCAAAACCACCATTTGCAGTAGTGCACCAGTCACCTATATTTCCGCCAAGATTAGGGCAGTCAACATCATTGCCTCCATTGCCGGGGTCCCATGAACCATCCCAGTCGTTCGCTTCGATCCACTCCCAAACATCGGAGCACGCTTCTTCGTCGCCTGCTGCTGCTGCTGCAATGGATTCCAAGAGACCACAGTACCACCAAGCATCAGGGTTGTCTGGGTTTCCGCATTCCATTGATGCATAGAGCAAAAGGAGTCCAGTATCTATGCCTTCAAAGCAATTTTGTGCATTATAGACGCAATCACAGTTTTCATCTATGACTCCCCAGTCACCTTGGCATGGGTCACCAATGTTGCTCATGAGGTTCGGACAATCCCATTCGCCATCGCCGCCGCCGTCACCACCACCACAACCTACATCTAGACTCGCCACATAAACGATGTCGGTTGGTGTGTTGCTTTGAAAGTTAATCGGAGGCAAAATCGTTGAGTCTTCGCCGCATATGACCGCTGCAAACATCGATAAATAAGGGATCGATTCTTCCCAATAGTATTCTGTGGTAAGCGTTCCCGCTGGGAGCATCGTAAACGTGTATTGCGGATCATACATTTCCCACCCAGAACCCATTTCGTTTCCTGTGCCCATCGAATCGGGTAGCACGCTGAAAAAGATATTGACCTCAAACGTCGCGATATCAGACGATGGGATCACGTTCAACTGGAGATCCAATGTGGTCTGGCCATAGGCCGATCCAAGGCCAAATAAAATCAAGGCGAGTGAGAGGAGAGTGTGTTTCATTTCAATCAAAAAGTTTTGTTCATAAGGGAATACCACATTGTGTCTTCTCTGTGACAAGGATTCATCAGAAAGTTAAGGATAGTTCGTCAAATTGGCATAGTTTCGACCCATGGTCATCAATCGCAATCCATTGAATCACAGAGAAACATCATTTGGATTCATGGAAGTACTGGCAGAAGCAGATGGCAAGCCGCTTGTGGAATTCTTGCATTTTGAACGGAACGGCAGAAGCCATTCCCACGATGAATGGGAGGTGGTAAGCGTAACAGCCGGCGGGGGGAAGATCATGGTGGGAGAGGAAGTTGTTGTGGTCCGTGCAGGCGATACATGCCGCATTCCACCGCACACCGCGCACTGGATGGAGCCCGATGGCACCATGGATATTTTGCTATCGTATTTCCAGGAGTGAAGGGGTATGCCATGTCGTCCACGTGGATCGTTTAGTAACCTCCAGTAGCTGGTCGTGCGGTCAATGGATTAATGTGCTTAGTTAGCAAGACTAACCTTTAATCTTTCATT
>DLQB01000167.1 GCA_002477505.1 Flavobacteriales bacterium UBA7443 | reverse complement strand
TTCATCTACAAAGTGAATTTCATCGAGAAAATCATGGCGACCATGCTCGCCAAGGTTTCGAATTTCATTCCGGAAGGGGGGATTTGGATGAATACACAGCGTCCCGAGTGGAACGATGCAAACAATGCCCTGGTCGGGAACGGCGTGTCCATGGTAACGCTCTATTACCTCCGACGTTTCTTGGTTTATTTCAAGGATGTTTTGGCCTCCACAAGCCACCAAGAAGTCCAGATTTCAGATGAGCTGCTCACTTGCTTCAATCGCATGAATGCAACGCTCTCGAAACACCAATCCGTAACGACAGGACAGATCTCCAATGCCCAGCGACGGTCCATTCTCGACGGATTGGGCATTGCAGCGAGCGACTACCGTCAAAAAATTTACAGTGAGAATTTTTCGGGCCACAAGTCCGCGATGAAATTAGCTGACCTCTCGGCGTTTGTCGATGTGGCATTGCAGCACTTGGAGCACTCCATCAAAGCCAACAAACGACCCGACGGCCTCTACCATGCCTACAACCTCATGACGGTTGAGCCCGATGGGGGCATCGAGGTTACCGAATTGCCGGAGATGCTTGAAGGCCAGGTCGCAGTGCTGAGTTCGGGCCTTTTGAATTCAGCCGAAAGCCTTGACGTTTTGGATGCGTTGAAGGCAAGTGCACTCTTTCGCGAGGATCAATACAGCTATGTGCTGTATCCCAACAAATCGTTGCCGCGGTTCTTGGACAAGAACAACATCGACCCGGAAGCGTTGGCCGGCTCCAAGCTCTTGTCCCAATTGGTGAAAGACGAGAATGCGGACATTGTGACCCAGGATTGCATGGGTGGATTTCACTTCAATGGCAACCACAACAATGTTAATTCCTTGCGTGCAGCACTGCGTGCATTGCCCAACCAATATGATTCCTTGGTGGCTTCAGAGCAAAAGCAAATTGAAGCGATTTACGAGGGCATCTTCAACCACAAGTCCTTTACAGGCCGTTCCGGAACCTTCTTTGGGTATGAAGGATTGGGCTCCATCTATTGGCACATGGTTTCCAAGCTCAGGCTTGCCGTCTTTGAAGTGACGAAGGCTGCCGTGGAGCAAGAAGTATCTCCTGAAATCATTGGGCAGCTGTTCAATCACTACTTCGAAATCAATGCCGGCATCGGGGCCCATAAGTCGCCCGAATTATACGGTGCGTTCCCAACCGACCCTTATTCGCACACCCCGGGCGGCAAAGGAGCGCAGCAACCCGGCATGACCGGTCAAGTGAAAGAAGATTTGCTTTGCCGATTTGGGGAACTGGGTGTGCGCGTTTCCGACGGGCAACTTCATTTTGACCGCGCCCTGATGCATCGCGAAGAATTTTTGACCGAGGCCGCTGCATTTGATTACGTGGATGTCAAGCAACGCTGGCAAACCATCGATCTGGCTGCGGATAGCTTGGCGTACACCGTGTGCCAAGTCCCAGTCATTCACAAGCGGGGGGACAAACCCGAAATTGAAATCAAGATGGCCGATGGACGCACCGAGCGCATCGAAGGTTTGGCCCTCAATCGGGCGTTGAGCAGCAAAATATTCCGCCGGTCGCACGAGGTGACGCAACTGACCGTCACGGCCTGATCCAACGCGAATGGTGCATTTTCCAAATTCCCTTTCTGCGTTTGCAGGTTATCGCCTTCCCAGGCGGGCTATGGCTATATTCCTTCTTCTTTCAACGGTCATCGCATCATGCGGACAAGTAAAATCCAATCAAATCATGCACGATCCATCGGCATCCGAGCTTCTAGGAAATCCTGAATACACCGCCATATCCTATGGAGGCTACAGGGGGGTCAGCCGTTCTGAGCAACCGTCAATTGCTCAGTTAAAGGAGGACATGCGGATTTTGCATGCCATGGGCATTCGGATTTTACGGACGTACAATGTTCAATTGCCGCATGCTTCAAACGTGGTAAAAGCCATCCACGAAATGAAGCAAGAAGATCCGCGTTTTGAAATGTATGTGATGCTCGGCGCATGGATTGATTGCGCTGGCGCATGGACCGACTCGCCCAACCATGCAGAACAGGATTACGAAGCGAATCAGATTGAAATCGAGCGCACTGTCGCATTGGCTCAGCAGTTTCCGGACATCGTGAAAGTCATTGCGGTCGGAAACGAGGCCATGGTCCATTGGGCCGCTTCCTATTTTGTGGCTCCGAGCGTCATTTTGCATTGGGTCAATCACCTTCAGCATTTGAAATCGGAAGGCGAGCTGCCCGATGATTTGTGGATCACAAGCTCGGATAATTTCGCGTCCTGGGGCGGAGGTGGAGGCGAGTACCACAATGAAGATCTCGAGGCGTTGGTTCGCGCCGTGGATTATGTCTCCATGCACACCTACCCGTTCCACGACACCCATTACAATCCCGTGTTTTGGGGAAGAGCATCCTTGGACAGCGCGGAAGATGCAGCATCGGAGAGTGGGATGATTGAGCAGGCAATGCAGCGGGCCGTGGCGTACAGCCAAACCCAATATGCCCAAGTGGTTGACTATGTTCAGACCATTGATTCGACGAAGGCCGTGCACATCGGAGAAACCGGCTGGTCCAGTGTTTCCGACGGATTCTATGGGCCTGAAGGCTCTCGAGCCGCGGACGAATACAAGCAAGCTCTTTTTTACCAAGGCATGCGCGAATGGACCCAATCCTCCGGCATCAGCTGCTTCTTTTTCGAAGCGTTTGATGAGCCGTGGAAAAGTGCCGCAAACCCCACAGATTCTGAAAATCATTTTGGTTTGTTTACCGTCGAAGGCGACGCAAAGTATGCGCTGTGGTCACATGTGGAACAAGGCGTTTTCAGCGGCTTGACCCGGGATGGCCATTCCATCAAAAGCACGTACGAAGGGCAGCGGGAATTGCTCGATCGGCATGTATTGAACCCCGCACGGTAATGGTTCAATCAATTCATCCCATGCAGCATCAAACGAACCTCCTCCACCTCGTGTTCATCGCATGCTTGCTGTGCCTCGGTGCGTCCTCCTGCACGTCCGAATCAGGCGCACGGGTCTGGACAGAAGGTGCGCAGCTTCAAACCTCCCAAGGCACGTATTTTATCAAAGGCGTCTGCTATCATCCCGTGCCCGTCGGTCAGGACAAGCGCAGCTTCGAAAACTTGACGCAAGACCTGAGTCTCATGCAGGAAATGGGTGTCAACACCCTTCGCGTGTATGAACCGATCGCTTCAAAGTCCGTCTTGGACCAAATCAGTGAAGCCGGCATGAAGGTCATCATTGGGTTTGGATACAATCAAGACGGTGTGTACGATTTGCAATCGGGCACTTATTTGGATTACATCCAATCATTCAAATCCCACCCGGCCATCCTGTTCTGGGAACTCGGAAATGAGTACAACTTCCATCCCGAGTGGTTTGGCGGATCGTTGGATGTGTGGTACGAAACACTGCAAGGCGCTGCGAATGCTGTCCATGCAGCGGATCCAAACCACCCCGTTGCCACCGCGCACGGTGAGGTTCCCGACGCGGAGTTGATCCAATCGCTTGCAGGCATTGATATTTGGGGATTGAATGTTTACCGCTGGGATGAATCCCACACTGCGCTTGAAGATTTTGCCCAACGCAGCGACAAACCGGTGTACTTCTCTGAGCTCGGTGCAGACAGTTACATGGCGGTCGGTCAATTGGGGTATGAAGAAGGTGAAAATCAGCGGGCGCAAGCCGATGCAACGCAACATTTGCTCGAGCACATCTTGACGGATTCCACCCGCGCCGCGGGTGTGGCGGTCTTTTCGTTTACCGATGGTTGGTGGAAGGCCGGGCAACCCGATCAGCAAGATGTTGGCGGCTGGGCACCGGGGAGCAGCGGTGTCCCCTACGATGCCACGGCCAATGAAGAATATTGGGGGCTCGTGGACATCGATCGGAATAAGAAGGAGGCCTTTTGGGTGGTAAAGTCGTTTTACGAATCACCCCTTGAATCCGAACATTAATCGCCACGCGAATCAACGGTTAGATGCAAAGCGGCAAAATCAAAATATCGGTTTTCGAAACGTCTCGACGAGGGGG
>DLQB01000063.1 GCA_002477505.1 Flavobacteriales bacterium UBA7443 | reverse complement strand
GACCACCATGACCACCTGACCTTCCGCCATGTCGGCCGCCGCCGCCTCGGTTCTTCGGATTGTATTCGGGTCCTTTCCCTAACCGTTCTGGAATGTCCAATTTTGGAACTTCCTTTTCGATCAGCTTTTCAATTTTTCCAAAGCGAAATTGATCGTCCGGATTGATCAAGGTGACCCCTTCGCCATCACGATCGGCTCGAGCAGTCCTGCCAATTCGATGAACATAATCCTCCTCATTGGGGGGCACATCGTAGTTGACCACCAACTCAATATTGTCGATGTCAATTCCCCGGCTTACGACGTCAGTTGCCACCAATATGGGAAACTTACGCTGGCGAAAACCGAGCATGACGGACTCGCGTTCTGATTGTTCTGCATCAGAAGAAATCCGCTCGCATCGAATGCCCGCTTTCTTCAGCGTTCGAGTGATTTGAGAAACCGTTCGTTTTCGTGAAGTGAAAACAATGCCTGACTTCACATTGCGCTCTTTGAGCAATTCGACCAAAACATCGTCTTTCTGGTGATCGAACAACACGTAAGCTCCTTGCTTGATTTTTTCCGCCGGTTTCGACAGTGCTAGCTTGACCGTTACAGGATTGTTCAACAAATCTTTCGACAAGGTTTCGATTCGGTCCGGCATGGTAGCGCTGAAAAGCAGTGTTTGCCTTTCTTTCTTGCATTTCTCTGCAATCCGCATGATGTCTCCGTGGAATCCCATATCGAGCATGCGGTCCGCTTCATCCAAGATCAAACACGTGAGCTCAGACAGGTCAACATAACCCAACGTCAAGTGTGAAAGGAATCTACCCGGTGTGGCAATGATGATATCTGCACCTTTTGTCAGCGCTTTCTTCTCTCGCGAAAAATCTTGTCCAGAACCTCCGCCATAAATGGCGAGGCTCGTGACTTTCGCATAATAGGCAAAACCCTCGACTGCTTGATCAATTTGTTGGGCCAACTCGCGGGTTGGCACTACAATAAGAGCCTTGATTTTACCGTTGTCTGGCGTATCCAAAATGCGATCGATAGTAGGCAAGAGAAAAGCGCCTGTCTTCCCCGTGCCTGTTTGGGCAATGCCCATGAGATCCTGTCCATTTAAAATCTTTGGAATGGATTCCGATTGAATCGGTGTTGCCTCTTGAAAACCCATTGCATCCAATGCGTCCATGACGTCCGGATGCATATCCAATGCATCGAAACGGATGCGTTCATTATTATCTTCCACGGCTTAAAGGTAACCCTGTTGCAACTAATGCACCCATTGTGCTGTTGTATTCTCATAACAAACGCTGTT
Source organism: Flavobacteriales bacterium UBA7443 (assembly GCA_002477505.1). Classification (GTDB taxonomy): domain Bacteria; phylum Bacteroidota; class Bacteroidia; order Flavobacteriales_D; family Sanyastnellaceae; genus UA16. The sequence goes on along the minus strand of DLQB01000063.1, from coordinate 35,801 downwards.
CATGGCATCTCAACAACAGATTAACATTGAGCTCAAAGGCTACAGCAAAAGAGGAAGGCAAGCGAATCGCTTCCTTGCTTCATTCCTGTTGGCTAGCGCAATGGTGTTCCAAGGTCTGACCCATGTGGTGTTTGCAGGTCATGCCATGGGTGGAGAGGTTGTATACGAATACCTAGGAGATGGCAATTTTGAAATCTCGCTCGTGTTCTATCGGGAGTGTTATGAAAATGGGGAATCGGGGAACAACCTTGATCAATCCATTCAACTCGGAATCTTCGAAGGGAACAACCCATACAACGTCTACACCGTTAACCTCGATCAATCGTCCACCGATCCACTTGATACCGTTCTCGAAAATCCTTGTGGAAACTTACCTGATGAATTGTGCCTGCAACGTCTAGAATATTCGATAGTCGTGTTCCTGCCTCCGAGTGCGATTGGATATGACCTCGTGTTTCAACGCTGTTGTCGCAATCCGGGAATATCGAATCTACCCAATCCAGGGGAAGTGGGCATCACATTGACGACGCAGATTCCTCCATTTGTTGATGATTCCAACCCCAACAGCAGTCCTATTTTCAACGCCTACCCCCCGGAAGCCATTTGTGCAAATTTTGATTTCTTTCTTGACCAAGGAGCTACGGATATAGACGGAGACTCTTTGAGCTACGCACTTTGCACTCCGCTAAATGGCGCAAGTGCTGATAATCCAGCGCCGCAGCCTCTACCGGCTTCAACCTTCAATGATATCCCTTGGTCCCCTGGGTTTGGCGCAATGGATCCTATCCCTTCGGCTCCTCCTTTTGAGATTGATGCCGCAACCGGAGCAATCACAGGTTTCCCAACTGCGCCCGGTGCATACGTCATCGGAATCTGCGTGTCCGAGTACCGAGATGGCGAACTGTTAAGCACCGTCATGCGAGATTTCCAACTGAATGTGGTCATGTGCGACCCGACCATTATTTCTGCCGCACAACCACAATCGACCGACCAATACTGCATTGGAGAGACCATTGAGTTCTTTGAAAACTCCATTGGAGCGCAAGAACTCCTATGGGATTTTGGTGTGGATGGCATTGATACAGACATCAGCTTTGAAGAGTCCCCAACGTACACGTACCCCGACACCGGCACATACGAGGTTATGCTCATTGCCAATCCCTCATGGCCATGCGCAGACACTTCCAGCCAGGTGTTTTACATCTATGAACCCATAGACTTGGAAATAGAATTGAATGATTTTGCGTGCTTGAACGGAATTGAAGCATTTGATTTGTCCGTTGACGGCTCCTTCACCGACAATACGAATATCACTTGGACATTTGCAGGCGGATTGCCGGCAAGTTCCAATCTAGAAAGTCCCGGTTGGGTCACATTTGCCAATGAAGAAAACTGGAACGTGACCGCGGTAGCAGAACATTATGGATGCGTTTCCAATCAAACATTTGACTGGGTAGCCCCCGCGGACCCGATTGCCAATATTGCCGATCAGTCATCCTTCTGCGAAGGTTATACCTTTGATTTTGACAACCTCTCTGCGAATGGGGTCAATTGGGAGTGGGACTTCGGCGTCACGGGCGATGACGACATCTCTGATGAGGAATCCCCGACGTTTACCTACCCTTATTCGGGAATCTTCGAAGTTGAGCTCATTGTCTCGGCTCCTTACACATGCAACGATACTGCTACCGCGTCTGTAGAAATATTTCCCGAAATCAATCCGGCCTTCGAGATTCCTGAACCCGAGTGTTTTTCCACCAACAATTTCAACCTGACTCCCCTTTTCACGAATCAACCCGAGACACAGTACAGTTGGGACTTTGGAGGGGAAACGTCCGGCGCAAACATTTCAGGGGGCAGCGTAAGCAACTTGTCGTACGCAGCGCCCGGAACATACACCGTCGAAGTGACTGCCACAGCAAACGGATGCGAAGTGATAGCGACAGAAGAAGTTTGGGTCATTACTGATCCTACCATTAATTTTCTCGCAGGTCCTTCAGTCGGCTGTCCTCCGCATTCCGTGAGCTTCGTCAACAATAGCACGACTGAAACAGCCACCACCTACGAATGGCAATTTGGCGATGGTACCGTTTCGGTGGCGGCCAGTCCTGTTCACATTTACGAGAATTCAGGCGACTTTTCCGTCACGCTGCAAATGAATGCCGGTGGCTATTGCAGTCAATCGTTGACGTTGACGCAAAACAACATCGTCGAAGTATATCCCGTGCCACAAGCCGGTTTTGACATCACCCCCAATCAAGTCGACATCTTGGACCCCACGGTAAGCTATGCCTCAGTCAATACCGGTGGACTTGATTGCTTTTACAACTTTGGCGATGGCGGATCGTCAGCTGATTGCAATGGCACTTATACCTACACGAACGGCGGTCTATTTGAAGTGACACAAACCGTCATCAACGCCGCTGGGTGCAGCAGCACCGCCATGGGTGAAGTGGCGGTGTCAGGCAATGTCTTTTATGCGCCCAACAGTTTCACACCCAACAACGACGGAGTAAATGATGTCTGGCTCCCGGTCGCACTTGGACTTACCTCCTATCATTTGCAGATCTTCAACCGATGGGGCGAACTCATTTGGCAAACATTCGACCCCACTATTCCCTGGCTCGGGAATATTGAAACCGGCAACCACTATGCGCCAGATGGCCTTTATCACTACAGCGTAAAAGTGGAAGATCAATTGAGGTATCCACGAACCTATTCGGGATCCATTCAATTGTTTCGTTGATTCCGATTGCTGATTCTTTTTGGTGTCCATTGGACAAATAATTTTGCATAAACGTATCCGTCGAATATATTAGCGTCAATAGATACGTCATCATGAGCGACCAAAGCAATAGAGAAGAGATTTTTTCAAAACCTGTACGAGCCGGAAAACGCACGTACTTTTTTGATGTAAAAGCAACGAGAGGTCGAGATTTGTACATGACCATTACCGAAAGCAAACGGCGTTTTGATGACGATGGCAATGTGCACTATCAAAAGCATAAAATCTTTCTCTACCGCGAGGATTTCCAAAATTTCGAGGAAGGATTTGTGGCGGCTGTTGACAAAATTGATGAATTAATGGCCACGGGCGATTACCGCGATCCCATTGCGGAACGCGAGGCCAAATATGCCAACAGCGAATCCAATGAAGGCGCTGCTGCGGAAAACGACTCTGACACATCAGAGTTGCCTTCTTCTGCCGAATCGGATAGTACTGAAGAGTCCAAGACCTCCGATGACATCAGTTTCGAAGACCTCTGAATAGCCTCCTCAAGAAGGTATCCACTTCGGTTGAAACCTCTCTCCCGTAAAATGGCCGAAGTCCGGTACATATCGTTTTCTAGAGACGTGAAGAAGCGTTGAAAACTTTTGCTCGCGCCAGAATCATGGCACATTATCTTTGAAGGGTTCCGAGCAAGTGAGATACGTGAATCCTGCTCTGTCTGCATCCGTGCTTTGGGCGCGTTTAGACCGAGTAAATTAAACGGATTTCAACCTTCGTATCGGATCTGATTCATACTAGATTAAAAACGCTCGCGTTGAGAAACGAGGCGTTTGGAAAAAATTACTCGAAGCAATGGGCAAGGTCATCGCAATAGCAAATCAGAAAGGAGGTGTCGGCAAAACAACGACTGCCATCAATTTAGGAGCATGCTTTGCTGTTTTGGAATACAAGACACTGCTCATCGATGCAGATCCACAGGCCAACGCGACCTCAGGGCTGGGCATTGATCCTTCGACGGTCGAATCAGGCACCTACGAGGCTTTGCTCGGTGACTCGGGAGTGAAGTCCTTCATTCAAAAAACATCCACTCCGCACCTGGATATCCTTCCGGCCCGGATTGATTTGGTCGGAGCCGAAATTGAACTCATCTCCGTTGAGGCCCGAGAGCAGCAGCTTAGAAACTCCATTGGCGCACTCAAAGATGAGTACGATTTCATTCTTATCGATTGCTCGCCAAGTCTAGGCTTGATTACCATCAATTCCCTGACGGCTGCAGACTCCGTGCTCATTCCTGTTCAATGTGAATATTTCGCCCTTGAAGGCCTCGGAAAACTGTTGAATACCATTAAAATCGTTCAGAGCCAACTGAATGAATCACTCGATGTAGAAGGAATACTCTTGACGATGTACGACACTCGACTGCGTCTTGCCAACCAAGTCGTAGATGAAGTTCGAACCCACTTTCAAGACATGGTGATGAAAACGGTCATCCACCGGAATACGCGGCTCGGAGAGGCCCCTAGTTTTGGAGAATCCATCATCATGCATGATGCTTCATCCAAAGGGTCTATCAATTACTTGAATTTGGCTCGTGAAATACTTCAACGAAACCGCATGACCCAGTTGACGGATGAGGAGAAATCCATTCCACTGACCAATCAATAACCGGAGGGAACCGATGGCAAAGAAGCAAGCCTTGGGAAAAGGATTGGGTGCACTCCTCTCCGACGCCCCTGAACGTGTTGTGACCGTCAAACGAACGGATTCGCCTCCCATCATTGGAAGAATGGCGGGAAATGTCGCCCTGCTCACCATTAGTCAGATTGAAGCCAATAAGGATCAACCTCGAAAAGACTTTGACGAAGCTCCCTTGCAAGAGTTGGCCACCAGCTTACGAGAGCTGGGAATCATTCAGCCCATCACCGTCCACAAAGTTCGTGCGGACAAGTACCAAATCATTAGTGGCGAACGTCGCTTTCGAGCGGCGCAACTCGCGAATCTTGAGGAAATCCCAGCATACATTCGGGAAGCAAACGACCAAACGCTGCTCGAAATGGCCTTGGTCGAAAACATTCAACGCGAAGACCTGCACGCCATCGAGATTGCCGTTTCCTTCCAGCGACTTATTGAAGAATGCAATCTCACCCACGAAGAACTTGGAAATCGTCTCGGAAAGAACCGAAGTACCATCACCAATTATGTGCGACTCCTTCAACTGCCTGGGCCAATGCAAATTGCCGTTCGCACAAAACAAATCAGCATGGGGCATGCTCGAGCCCTCATTGCCATTGATGATACCGCTTGGCAACAGTTGGTGTTCAACCGGATTTTGAAAGACAGCCTTTCTGTGCGTCAAGTGGAAGAATTGGCACAAGTCAAAAAGAAACCATCTGCTTCTAAAAATCAATCCGTACTGACTTTTGACGAACAGAAAGTCCAGGCCGACCTTCGATTGAAATTTGGTAAAAACATTCGACTCAAAAGCGGATCCGGTGGCAAGGGGAAAATCGAAATCCCCTACGCTTCGTCGGAAGAACTCGATGCCTTGCTTCAAAAGTGGGGGATATAAATCGAGCGATTCAAAATGACATTGCACGTGAGAAATTGGCTCCTTTCGAAAATAAACTCGCTTGGGCTTTGGATGCTTTTCGGAGCATTATGCTTGAATTTGAGCGGTAATTCGGCAGAAATGGTTGATTTTTCATCGGATTTTGCAAAAAAGGACACGGTCCTGACTCAAGCCGAAATGCAAATTCGAAACACCACACGGTGGGCCTATTTTGTTCCAGGTGCAGGTCAATTGATCAATCGCAATTATTTCAAGGCCGCTTGCGTTTGGGGAGGCATGGCATACGGAGTTAAATTTCTATTGGATAATACAGAAGACTTGAAAGCGACTCGTTCGAACCTAATTTCTGCGATAAATCAAGGGGCCTCATTCGCCACCGTCAACACACTGACCGAACAAGAATCCTACGACCAGCGCTTCCGAGATCTATCGTGGTTCATGCTATTCGGCATACATGGTCTGTCCATTCTAGATGCCCATGTAAGCGCAAATTTGAAAACCTTTGATGTAGGCGAAGATTTATCCTTAAGATGGGGTTTCATTCGTTTTCAAAATCAAAATTCCCCTGGCCTCTCGCTTTGTTGGCATCCTAAACCATCCAAGCCATACCAACCCACTATCCGCAATTAAGCATGTCTATCACCCAATGGCTTCCTTGGATTTTGTTGTTCGCACTTCTCCTCGTGCACATCATTTTCTTACCCAAACTTCTTAAAAAAGCTGGCCAAACAAGCTGGTACGGATATGTCCCGGGATTGAATTACTGGGCGTGGCTAAAAGCAATTGGCCGTCCATGGTATTGGCTGTTTTTGTTGATCATCCCTGGCGTGAACCTCCTCATGCTGGTGATCATGCAGGTTGAATTGGGCATTGCGTACAACCAACGTTCAACAGCGCAACAATGGAAAATTGGAGCGCTGCCGTGGCTGTTCCTCCCCCTGCTCAGCATGAGCGATGCAACGTTTGTCGGACGTAGGAATTGGGAAGGCAAGAAGAAATCTGTTTTCCGTGATTGGAGTGAATCGATACTCTGGGCATTGGTCGTCGCTACGATTGTACGAACCTTCATCTTTGAGGCATTCACCATTCCAACGGCCTCAATGGAAGGCAGCATGCTGGTTGGAGACTACCTGTATGTAAGTAAAACTGCCTATGGTGCCAAGGTTCCGCAAACGCCCGTTTCCATTCCACTCATTCACAACGTAATTCCCGGCGGAATGACGCCGAGTTACCTTGAGTGGTTTGCGCTGCCATTCAATCGACTTCCTGGGATTCGCAGTGTGGAGCGATACGATGCTGTTGTTTTCAACTTCCCGCATGGAGATACCATCGTCGTGGACCAGAACCTGTCGGGACATGATTATTACAGCATTTTACGCCGAGAAGGCATTGCCAATGCCCAAGGAAGCGTGGAAACGTATTTGGAGAATCCTGCCCGCTATGATGCTCTGGGCAGGTCACAATTGGAGAAACGGTATGGCATCAAAGGAAGACCGTTGGACAAAACAGAAAACTATGTCAAACGATGCGTCGGGCTTCCTGGTGAAACAGTATCTGTGGTAGACGGAGTATTGCAGATCAATGGCGAAGCCATCGAGCCACCTGCCGGAGTACAATTCGAATACACGGTGACCTTTAAGTCACAGCTTGACGCTCGCAGAGCCATTGCTGGATTGAACCTCACCAACGTAGATCTCGGCCCCGCAAAGATGAACGGTGATGCCATTGAGGTCGTCATGGCCCTCACATCTTCGGAGGTTGAACTCCTTAGCAACGGTGAATTGGCCAAATCCGTCGAGAGGAAGAACATGTCGCAGCACCGGGGTTCGCTCTACCTCTTCCCAAATGCTTCTAGCCCTGAATTCGACCTCTGGGACCCCGACAACCTTGGTCCCATAACACTGCCTCATCAAGGAATGACCGTTGACCTGACCGAACGAAACTTAGCGCTTTACCGACGAGCAATCACCACCTACGAAGGACACCGTTTGGAAATGCGCGAAGGAAAGGTGTTCATCGATGGCGTGATGCGTGAATCATACACATTTGCACTGGATTATTATTGGATGATGGGAGACAATCGACACCGGTCAGCAGATTCAAGAATGTGGGGATTCGTGCCTCAAACCCACGTCGTGGGCCACGCTTCATTCATCTGGTTCTCGAAACAAAATGAAGCCCAACACGGTGAGAGCAAAATCCGCTGGGATCGCATGTTCCGTTCGGTTCAATGACAGCGGTCCTGCCTTTGGTCCCGTTTCCACCGTTGCATTGGTGGTTCCTCGCCACTCAATGCCATGGGGGCAAATTTGCCTACGAGCCACCCACCAAATTTGTCAAGCAAACCCTGCGCAATCGAATGATCATCAGTGGACCTAGCGGACAAATCCACCTGTCGTTTCCAATCCAAAAGCAATCGGAGAACAAAGAACTCCCGCCCCTACTCTCTGCCCATTTTCGGTCTGTTCACTCCTTTCGAACGTTGCAATCGGCCTACGGCGGCGCCCCATTCTTCGAGCATTTCGAAGAGGACTTGCGTGCCCTGTGGCAGGCGTTTCTTCCCGGAGCAAATGAGAATCCTAAGCCCTTGTACGCATTCAATCAAGCCACTATCGACTGGGTCGCCCAACAATGCAATTGGGACCTCAAGCCTTCTAGCCAAACCCCACCCACATTTGCCCATTCGCCCATTGATCTGAGGAGCAAATCGGCATTAGCTGGAGCGGGATGGGAATTTGAACGTTACACCCAACTTTTTGAGGCAAAGAATGGTTTCATCGCCGGATGCTCCATTCTGGATGCATTAATGACACTGGGACCTACTGCGGTGCGCCAACAAATTCAATTCCTGACGCAACGAGCCTCCAACTCGAAGTAAATTCGCCCCATGAACGAAACACATTCCGCTGTCTTGAAAACAGCACTCCACCAAAACCACATCGATGCCGGAGCTAAAATGGTTCCTTTTGCTGGTTTTGATATGCCCGTTTCCTATGCTGGACTCATTCAAGAGCACAACGCTGTTCGCGAATCATGCGGAATGTTTGATGTCTCCCACATGGGTGAATTTCGAATCAAAGGCCCCGAAGCTCTCGACCTGATTCAATGGATAACAACCAATGATGCAAGCAAGCTCGAAGCTGGCAAGGTTCAGTACAGCTGTATGCCCAATGGCCGAGGTGGCATCGTGGACGACTTGCTCGTTTATTGCCTCAACAGAAACGAATTCATGCTCGTCGTCAATGCGTCAAACCGTGAAAAAGATTGGGAATGGATTGCAACGCAAAACCGCTGGAATGCGGAAGTTACCGATGAATCTGACGAATGGTCATTGATTGCAGTTCAAGGACCCCGCGCCGCAGAGTGCCTGCAACCATTCGTAAAAGAAGCGGGCATAGGTGAAATGGCTTATTACACTTTCCAGCAGGCCACCGTGGGCGGGAAAACCGTTTTGTTAAGCGCCACGGGATACACCGGTGCCGGAGGATTCGAAATCTACCTACCCAATGCACAGGCGCAAGGGGTTTGGAATGCGCTCCTCGATGCTGGGGTCGAGCCATGTGGTCTCGGTGCACGGGACACTTTGCGCATGGAGGCTGGTTTTTGCCTGTACGGCAATGACATTGACGATACAACATCCCCCATTGCTGCTGGCCTCGGATGGATCACTAAATTCAGTAAGACGTTCGTTGATTCCGACCGATTCGCTGAAGAGAAAGAATCGGGTTCAAAAGAATTGTTGCGAGGATTTGTATTGCAAGAACGCGGAATTCCACGCCAGGGCTATATCATCGAATCGGCTGCTGGCGAGGCCATTGGGCGCATTACGAGTGGAACACAATCGCCAACCCTCGGTTACGGGATTGCCATGGGGTATGTTTTTCGTGATGCGGGGGCACTCGATGAAATCGTCTACATCCGAATCCGAAAGAAAGCCATTCCAGCGCGCATTGTACGTCCCGGCTTTTTGCCAAAGCGTTGATTTGCATTCATGCCGTATATTCGAATTGCAAAGCCCTCCGAGATTCTGATTTTATTGGCTCTCCGCTTTCACAATCTAGATGAAACACACCATGAATCACGTTGAAATTTGCTTTTCACCCGCCGACTATGCTCTTTACGAGTCAGGATTCGAATTGGTGGTCGTGATCGACGTATTAAGAGCAACTTCAGCGATTTGCACGGCGCTTGAAAATGGCGTACGCCGCATCAAACCTGTTGCCAAAGTAGACGAAGCCCGAGAATGGCAGAGCAAGGGATACATCGCTGCCGCTGAACGCAATGGTGAAATTGTACCTGGATTTGACATGGGCAATAGTCCCGTCGCGTTTTTGGCCAAAGCCAATGAACTCAAGGGTGAAACATTGGTACTTACCACAACAAATGGCACGAAGGCGATTGACCTAGCTGCCAATAAGAAGACAGTCGTGATTGGCGCTTTGAATAATTTAAACGCACTCTGTGAGTGGCTCCTTGAACAGAATGAAAATGTCCTCATTCTAGGATCTGGATGGAAGGACAAATTCAATTTGGAGGATACGATTTGCGCGGGTGCCATTGCGGATCAACTCATCAGCTCCGGCAAATTCGCAGCGAACGAAGACAGCACCGTTGCGGCCAAATTCATCTATCGCTCAGCGCGGGACAACATGTTCTCTTTTCTCAAGGCCTCCTCCCACCGCAGGCGGTTGCGAAAATTGAACTTGAACGAGGATGTGAAATACTGCCTTACGCCAAACAATGTGCGGACCATTCCCATCTTAAAAGATGGATTTTTGGTGCCTTTGCATGCACCCGTTCAAACTTCTCCGGCACAATCGCCCCAAAAACTCCCGTTGGAACAATAATCAGCGGAACTACGGGGCTTGGATTATTGCTGTGATCTCATGTCCCTGCCTGATGGGCTGGGGCTTTGCCGCTCATCGAAAAATTGTAGATGTTGCCATTCAACACGTTCCCGAACCCCTGCATGAATTTTTCAAGCACCACCGCAATTGGCTTGTGGAGCATGCACTTGATGCGGACCTCAGAAAACATTCCGTCATCGGCGAAGCAGAGAAACATTACATTGACCTGGACGAATTTGGAATTTCAGAATACGACTCCATGTGCTTGCCTCCCGCTCGATGGGACGAAGCAATAATTTTGTACGGAGAGAAGTGTTTGCGGGACCGTGGAATTGGGCCTTGGAATGTCGCATGGCAATACCAGCGATTGGTAGAAGCTTTTCGTTCTCAAAATCAACGTCGAATTCTCCAGTGTGCTGCAGACCTGGCGCATTATGTAGCCGATCTTCACGTCCCGTTGCACACTTCTGCAAATTATGACGGGGCGGCGAGTGGTCAAAACGGCATTCATGCCCTTTGGGAAACGCAACTCCCTGAAGCTTATATGGACGAATACAATCTTCTCGGACCTGACCTACCCATCTCTTGGTCTCCCCATTGTGTTGATTCCATCTGGGACGTGATCATTGAGAGCCACAGATGCCTTGACCTTGTGTTTAATGCGGAGAAAGAAACGATGGAAGAAATTGGCGAAACAAATGCCTTTTCTTACACAATCCGCGGAAAAGCAAGGCAAAAAATGCGATCGGAAGCATTCATCAGCTGTTACCACGGCAAATTGAATGGGCAAGTGGAACAACGAATGACACGATCCATTCAAGCTTGTTCAATATATTGGTATGCGGCATGGGTTCAAGCAGGACAACCCCAACTGCAAGAACAACAAACCAATAAAAGCCGCTTAGACGCATTGATTGAATGGCTAAAAAACTGAACATTCTAATCTTAGACCCTTTTCACACAGGTTCACATGCTCATTGGTCACGGTCCCTCGAACAGCGTTGGGGGGCCTTGCCCAATCGAACGATCACGCTTTGCACGCTGCCGGGCAGGCATTGGAAGTGGCGAATGCACAGTGCAAGCGCTGAATTCGCCCAGCGATGCCGACCAATGACTGAGACGCCAGACGCCATCATATGTACGGACATGATGGATGTTGCCTCCTTCAAAGGCTTGTTGCGAAGGGATTGGCAGCACCTCCCTGTGATTCAATATTTCCATGAAAATCAAATCACCTTTCCATGGAGTCCAACAGACCCCGACGTACAGAAAGGTAGGGACCGAACGTACGGAATGATGAACATCCTGAGTGCTATGGCTGCAGATGCCATATGGTTCAATTCCGATTTTCATCGCAAGCATTTTATCAGTGCTATAGCAACTTTTATGGGGCCGATGCCCGACGGCACCAGGGCATTTACAGACCATCCTTTCGAAGCAAAATCACAGACACTTCCAATTGGAATAGAGTGGAAACGTGAAATCGACTGCTTGCGACCTTGCAACACTCCCCCAACAATCGTTTGGAACCACCGTTGGGAATTTGACAAAGCACCGGCATACTTCTATCGTGTTCTCAATCATCTTCAGGCGCATGCAGTGCCATTTTCGCTGATTTTGTTAGGACCAAAATTCGAGACAGAACCAGACGTTCTACTGCGATTAACCACCCAATTTCGTCGCAATATTATTCATGAAGGATTTGCGCCAGACCGTTCAACTTATGCGGAATTGTTGCATCGCAGTGACTTTGTCATTCACTCGCCAAAACAGGAGTACTTCGGCATCAGTGTTCTCGAAGCTATGTCCTTTGGTGTCATTCCGCTGCTTGGGAAGGGCAATGCATATGACGATTGGTGCGACGAACAATTCCTCGTAGATGATTTTGAGACCATCAGAATGCGGTTTGAAGCAATCGCGCAACATCCAGAGCCAAGCCGGCAACGCGCGCGGGAAATCGCATCGCAATTCCAATGGGATACCGTCGTAAGGAGCTATGATAATGCGCTCGTTAAACTCATCAAGGCTTGAGTTGGCTCGTCTGTATGGACCGCACGAGCGAATCGGGCAATGCAGTGGGACGCAACGTTTCCTTATTCAAACAAGCCAATTGAACAGAAGCCTCACCGACCAAAATCTCACCGCACCACAATCGATAGAAAAAATCCATTCGGATGCGGCCATTGATCGATGCCTTCGTTTCCACCATGATGATGTCATCATAGACAACCACTCCCTTGTATTGAATTGAAAGGTCGATAACAGGCAATAAAAAGCCATCAGCCTCTATTCCCGAATAGGCATGACCCAGTTCACGCAGCATCTCAATTCTCGCAATTTCCAAATAATGAACATAGGAAGCATGATGGACTCGCCCCATTTGATCAGTCTCTCCGTATCGAACTCGAATCTCACAGTTATGAACCATAATAATGACATTTTTGACAGGGACAATTACTCAAAAAAGGCCCAAAGCAAATTACCCAAGATATCAACACAGCTGAAGCGGAGCTTTTCTCAATAGGTTCATTATCAGTACTTTAAACAATAAATTTAGACAAACACCATATAATAATAGACCGCCGCCTTGTAATTATTTCGATCTGGGATTGACAAAATAAAAAAAAGGGAAAAGTCAAGAGTCAAAACGTTTTTTTTTCCGCGACTTTATCAGAATCTTGCACCCGCTTATCAACATTACCATCCGATGGTTGAAAGCAGAGATACGAACCACCAACTGAATTCAAAATTCAACTTAGCCATGAATCAAGATCACTTAGCCGTCTGGAACAACTGCCTCGACATTATCAAGGACAACATCAGCAGCCAAGCGTTCAAAACGTGGTTCCACCCCATCAAACCGGTTCGGTTAGAGGCTAAGGTTTTGACCATTCAAGTCCCATCACAATTCTTCTATGAGTGGCTTGAAGAGCATTACATCCAACTCCTGAGCAAAACAATCCATAAAGAGTTAGGTCCGGATGCCCGACTTGAATACAGCATCATTATCGAAAACTCAGGTGCATCAGGAACGCAACCCGCGAGCCCGTATGCGGTGAAGATGCCCATGACAAATCGCCAAGCGACTAAAAACCCCGCCGTTGCCATGACCGCTGGCATCCACAACACGCCAATCAAAAACCCATTTGTCATTCCGGGTCTTCGCAAGTTGAACATTGACTCCAACCTCAACCCGAATTACAATTTTGGACAATTCATTGAAGGAGAGTGCAATCGCCTTGCACGGTCTGCAGGATTCGCTGTAGCGAACAAACCTGGAGGAACATCATTTAATCCTCTGCTCATTTATGGTTCCACAGGCCTTGGCAAAACACACTTGGCGCACGCTATTGGCCTTGAAATCAAGGAGCAAAATCCAGAACTCACCGTTCTTTACGTGAGCTCCGAGAAGTTCACACACCAATTCATTGATGCGGTCAGGAATAACTCCGTGAACGACTTTAGTCACTTTTACCAGATGGTTGACGTCCTCATCATCGATGACGTTCAATTTTTCAGCGGAAAGGAAAAGACCCAAGATGTCTTTTTTCACATCTTCAACCACTTGCATCAAACAGGGAAGCAGATCGTGCTGACATCCGATAAAGCCCCCGTTGAAATGCAAGGCATGGAGCAACGTTTGCTCAGCCGCTTCAAGTGGGGATTGAGCGCCGACCTGCAAGTGCCATCGCTGGAAACCCGCATGGCCATTTTGGAGAAGATGATGTATGCCGATGGCATAGAACTCCCTCGTGAAGTCATCGAATACTTGGCTTACAGCATTACTTCCAATGTGCGTGAGCTAGAAGGAGCATTGATTTCCTTGATTGCACAGAGCAGCCTCAACAAAAAATCCATCACCTTGGATTTAGCGAAGCAGATGATTGACAAGTTTGTCAAAAACACTGCCCGAGAGGTGAGCATCGATTACATTCAAAAAGTTGTTTGCGATTACTTTGACCTGCCCTTGGAGCTCCTGAAGTCGAAAACGCGGAAGCGAGAAATCGTTCAAGCTCGTCAAATCGCCATGTACTTCTCAAAGAAAATGACCAAGAGCTCGTTGGCCAACATTGGTCTTCACTGCGGCGGAAAGGATCACGCAACAGTTCTTCATGCCTGCCGAACGGTCAACAACTTGCAAGAGACAGATAAGCACTTCCGAAAATACTTGGACGATTTGGAGAAGAAACTCGCCATTCACTAAATGGAATGAAGCGTGTCTTGGTCGTTTGCCTAGGCAACATCTGCCGTTCGCCTATTGGTGAAGAATTGCTTCGCATTCACGCCAAAAAAAAGAACTTGAAACTTTTCGTTGATTCCGCTGGCACATCTGGCTGGCATCAAGGAAACCTACCCGATCCAAGGTCGTGTGAAGTTATGCGAAGGCACGGTCACTCCATCGAATCCCAGCGTTCGCGCCCCCTGGTAGAACAAGATTTGCACACGTTTGATTACATTTTGGTGATGGATGCTCAAAACTTTGCTGACGTATCAGCCTTGACCCCAGGCACAGCCGATATCAAACAATTCATTGAGAAGACCGATGTGCCCGACCCCTACTACGGTCCAGGTGATGGCTTTCAACGCGTCTATGACATGCTAAATGCAGCAGCGAAAGATTGGATTGATAGCTGGGCGAATGAAAGCAATGGTGCCCTCCGTTAGACACAATTATCGCGATGAAAACGCTCCACTTGATCCCAAATACACTGGGCTGCCGACTGCCCCATGAGGTGCTCTCTCAGCGCGCCATCGATTCATTGCAACTGTGCAATCGACTCATCGTTGAAAGTGATCGAAGTGCGCGTCGATTGCTCAAAGATGCCTTTCCCGATGAGAATCCGAATGTAAAACCGAGTTTTTTACTCAATGAGCACACACAGCCTGAAGACTTAGTGGATTTGCTGCAATGGTTCAAAAGTGACCAGGACATTGCGCTGCTTTCCGATGCCGGAGCACCTGGCGTGGCCGATCCGGGAGCCGCAGCTGTGCGTATGGCACACAATGCAGGATGGCGCGTGGTTCCGCATGCAGGCCCCAGTTCGATTCTGCTCGCCCTTATGGCGTCTGGCATGAATGGGCAAAATTTCGCATTCAAGGGGTACTTGCCACGTGACGTGCAGCGCAGGGACAAAATTTGGAAGGAAATGAATGATGGGCTTCAGCGTAGGAAAGAGACCCAGATTTTCATGGAGCCTCCCTATCGGAATGACGCAACGTTTGCAGAGTGTTTGAAACGACTCAATACCGATCAACAGCTTTGCGTGGCCGTAGACATTACGTTGGAAGAGGAATGGATCCAATCCAAAACCATCGAAGAATGGAGAAAGGAAACCAAGCCTGATCTAAACAAACGACCTTGCCTCTTTTTGATTGGCAACTGAACGCGCAAATCTTCAGAGTGCCCCTTCATCCAAATGGACCCACTCCCATTGAAAGCCCACGACTTCCTCAGGCAACAAACCTAATTGTGGCAGACCATCAGGACCGAACGCATCACTGACCCGACAATGGCATTCCCAGCGATCGCGTTTCGGATGTTGCCGCATCAATTGTTCGATCACAGGTAACACTTGATCATCATCCCCAGCTTCGAACGACCAACGATTCCAGCCAAAGTCCTCTGAACTTTGACCGTCGAAACCTGGTCGAAATGTGCGCATGGCTATTTCCACCCGTGTCCCCTGACGAAAGGCTGAACTCGAGGAGCTTTGCGATGAATCAAACCAAGAAATACAAGTGCCTCCAACCAAGTAAGGCGATTTCAACCAATCAGAATCCAACTTCACATGCCCCTTCTCGAATGCATCAATCCATGTGTTCCAGTCAGGATCTGATTTTTGCCTTGAAGCTGGATGCGAAATCAACACAGGTCGCAAATCATGAAAAGCAAGCTCAAACCAAATAGCCGCTTCTTGAGGAACGAGTGGCGGGAAACCGGACAACCCCCACCCCATGTGTGCAGGAATTAACGCACTCACCGAATCCGCCGCATTCATTTCCAAACCCAATTCATGAAAACCGTCGGGCCAATTAGAAGCTTCCACAGCCAATGCGAAAGGCTTAGCAGCAGTCCAATCAAACAAAACAGTCGAGTCCAGAAGCATCGCTCTTCCCGTCCAGTAGAGCGTATCACCCGCTTGAATGCGTCGACGTTGATCAATAAGTCTTCGACGCACCACATGAACACCCGACCCGTTTTTCGAATAACTCCTTTCTGCCGTCCAGCCCCACTCCGTTGCCATTGAATCCAATAACATTGCTTGGATCTTTGCATTTTGTTCGTTGAATTCCAATAGATCAAGCGTTGACACCATCCGGCTCGTATCCTTAGGAGCCGTCGAGTCGCAAGAATTCAGACCAAATCCGCAAAGAAGGACACACAGCACATAACCGCTGCGTGACTTCAAATCATGGAGCAACCGTGCAAATCGATTTGCCATGGTCAGCTGCGAATCCATTCATTCAAGGCCTCGTCTACCTTGGCCTGAGCATCGGCCATGGACATTCCCAAAAGAACCCCACCCGCTGCATTCGTGTGTCCACCTCCATCAAAATACTGGCTGGCCAGAGCCTGGACATCCAAATTGCCCTTTGAACGCAGGCTCATCTTCACCTTACCCGGATCAGACTCCCGCATAAATATGGCCATTTCAACACCTCGAATGCCGAGGATTCGATTGACCAATCCTTCGGTGTCGCCTGACACGTAATGAAAGCGATTCAAATCTTCCAAATCCAATGCAATCACCCCAATGCCGGCCTCATCCCAAATTTTCAACCGTTCGCTCAAGGCAAAACCATGCAACTGCACGCGACTGAGCGATTGGTCGTCAAACGTAGATTCATGCACTTCCGCATGGTTGAGGCCACTGTGCAATAGCGCTGCAACCACAGCATGGGTGTGTGCTGACACAGAGGGAAAGCGGAAAGAGCCTGTGTCTGTGACCAGCCCGGTATACAAACACTTGGCGGCATCTAGGCTCATGCTTGACCATCGGCCCGAAGCCAATGCCCAATCGCAAACCAACTCGCACGTGGATCCGCACGTGGGATCTGAAATGGCCAATTCAGCAAAATCATCTGGTTCTCGGTGATGGTCAATCATCACAAGCCTCGCCTTACTTGATGTGATGGCAGCTGCCAAATTTCCAGCGCGATTGGGTCCGTTAAAATCCAAGCAAAAAAGGACATCAGCCTCGGCCACCTTCGATTCCGCTCGCCTTGAATCCTCCTCGTGAAAACAAATGGAGTCCGTTCCTGGCATCCAATCCAGAAAAGATGCGAATCGATCGGGCAGCACAACTTCCGCATTTGCCCCTGAAGCCAAAAGCAAATGCCACAACCCCAATGCTGACCCCACCGCATCCCCATCCGGTGATCGGTGCGCAGTAATCACAATAATCGGATTGCCCGCCAGCATCCCGTCAAGAGTTTGCAGGTTTTCAGGTGACCAACTAGTGCTTACCTGACCCAATAAGTTTTCTTCCGTTGTCATGCCTCGCAAGTTACCACGCCCTAATTTTGTTCCATGCTATCCAGCCGCATCTTATTTGCCATCTTCTTCACATGTGCATCCCCCATGGCGAAGAGCAACGGATCTTCATTCCACGACTTTCATTTCAGCCGATTGGCGTTGGAATGGAATTCTGAAACCCAAACATGGCAGGGCATTCTGCGTGTTTTCACGGATGATCTGGAAAACAGCCTCTCTGTGGCGGAGGGTGCAGAGCGCAATTGGCGACTGGGAGACAGAAGGGAATCCGCTGATGCAGATTCCGCCATTGCGAATTATGTCCTCGCTCATTGGACAGCAAACCAAGAATCCGATTCCACTTCCGATTCCGCATTTCATTGGACGTTTGTTGGGAAAGAAATAGACTTTGATTTGACCTACATCTACCTGGAGTCCCCCGCTTTTCGAGCTCCCCTTCCTCTTTCCATCGGTTCAGACGGTTTTTTTGAGTTGTTCGATGATCAGGTGAATGAAATCACCCTCAAGTTGAACGGTTCATCCAGAAGGGAATGGCTCAGCACAGAATCAAGTTCCGTTCGCATCGAATCCATTGCGCCATGAACAAGAAGGAAAAGGTTGAATTCATCATGAACGAACTGGAACGGCTCTACCCAGCGCCACCTGTTCCGCTTGACCACACCGATCCCTACACCTTGCTCATTGCCGTGCTCTTGTCTGCACAATGCACAGACGCTAGAGTCAATACCGTGACACCCGCATTGTTTGAATTGGCAGACTCGCCCAAGAAGATGGCAAATGTTTCTGTGGACGAAATCAAAGCGATCATCCGTCCGTGTGGTTTGTCTCCGGCAAAATCAAAAAATATCCATCGGTTGTCTGAGCTACTGCTCGAGCTTCATGCCGGCGAAGTGCCTGCCGATTTTGAAGCTTTGGAAGCACTTCCAGGTGTCGGGCATAAAACGGCCTCTGTTGTAATGGCTCAAGCCTTCGGAGTTCCGGCTTTTCCCGTTGACACGCACATCCATCGATTGATGTACCGCTGGGGCCTGACCAAT
Organism: Flavobacteriales bacterium UBA7443; assembly: GCA_002477505.1. Classification (GTDB taxonomy): domain Bacteria; phylum Bacteroidota; class Bacteroidia; order Flavobacteriales_D; family Sanyastnellaceae; genus UA16. Next base: position 17,122 of record DLQB01000063.1, on the reverse strand, counting down.
GGCAAAAATGTAGACCAAACAGAGCGGGATGCCAAACGCCTATTCCCCGAGGAGAAATGGAATGACCTGCATCTTCAAATCATCTTTTACGCCAGAGAATTCAGCCCGGCAAGGGGGCTCAAATGGGAAACAGACCACTTGCTGAGGGAATGTGGCCGCCCATCTGAACAACGCAAATGGATGCCTCAAACATCGGATTTTCCATGAGGCACAATCGCTACGGCGTCAACGTATCCAGACAAACTCCTTGGGTTGAACGCTTGATGAAAAACGTCCGGCATCGGTTGAACCTTCTTTCCATGAGCTTCGCTCAAAGGCAGCGCCCTCCCATCATCATTGCATACCCTGATTTGCCTTCACGCCGCAGTGCACTGCACAAAATTTGCAAGGAATTGAAATGGGAGCTCACCAATGCACCAAGGATCAATCCCAAACTTTGCATTCGCTTCGAAGATCAAACCGAAAAAAACACTCCGCTTCCCCGTTGGCTCACAGATGCGCCTACTCATCTATGGAACGCCAATTGCAGGGACATCCGAAAATCAACCTTGGAACAATCGCACGTAGCTGCCTTTGGCTATGGCATGGCTGTAGACCCTACCGCTTTTACAGGGCCAATGGTGATCAAAAGCGAATTCAATGCACGCCACGATGGAAAAATCATCAATGGACCGATTGCGGATTCGGACAAACAGCAGCACTGCGTTTATCAGCTTAACATCCATAACAACGACGAAACAGGGCAATACTTCGACTACCGATTGGTATTCATTCACGGTAGCATTCCACTTGCCTACAAAAAATACAAAGCGGCTCAGTCTCGCTTCACCAATCAATGCACATCCGCGCATGTCGTTGCCGTGAATGAAGCATTGGACAAGGAAGAAATAAAATTCATCGGGACCATGATGCATGCGCTCCATGTGGACTACGCCGAATTGGATGCGCTTCGGGATGCACAAACAGGCAAACTATTCGTCATCGACGTCAACCCAACTCCTTGGGGTCCACCCGCTGAATTGCCTGATGGGGAGAAGCGTATCGCGATTCAAACCATGGCCAAAGCTTTTGAAAACGCCATCAATGGTTCGAATCCATCAAATAGGACTTGAGGGATTCATAGGTTGCTGGTAGCGATACCGCCACTTTTGGCTTGGTCAAACAGGATTGAAGGGCATCTGGAACTATGGGCTGATGTCCCGTTGCAGCGTGCACAATCGCTCCAAATTTTGCAGCGTGAGCCGTGGCCAATACCACGGTGCAATTGTTTGATGATTGCTGGCCTTGTTTCCGATGGGCTGCATGAATCCCTACAGCCGTGTGCGGACATACCAAAACATCCGACTCATTCTTGATGCGGTGCATCGTTTGCTTGGTAGCTTCTTCATCAACAGACACGACAGAAAACTGACTTTGCATATCTGAAACACTGCCATTGTACAACCATTCCAGCCTTGGACGGTTGCTGGGATTCCCCACATCCATGGCATTCGAGATCGTGGGGATCGAAGACATCGGAGTGTACGTTCCCGAATGCAAATAATCCTGCATGCTCGCATTGGTGTTCACTGCCGCGAGGAATGAAGCGGTTGGAACCCCCATTTTTTGCGCCAAAACTCCTGCGGCGGCATTTCCAAAATTCCCGGATGGAATCACAAAATCGACGGACTGTTTGGCCTGGGCAACAGCCCAAGCATAATAAATGCTCTGCGGAAGCCAACGACCGATATTGATGGAATTGGCGCTGGTCAAGGGCCTACTGCGCTGCAACGCTTCATCTTGAAAGGCTGTTTTGACCAAGTTTTGACAATCATCAAAGGATCCATCAATCTCCAAGGCTACCACGTTCTTTCCGACCGTTGTGAGCTGTTGTTCCTGGATGTGGCTAATCCTTCCGCTCGGATACAATATGACGACATCGATGCCTTCTACATCGACAAAGCCCTGTGCAACGGCCGATCCTGTATCCCCTGACGTAGCCACAAGCACGGTCAGCCGATCACTCGAAACGCGCTGCAAAAAACGCGACATCATACGAGCTCCGACATCTTTGAACGCGGATGTTGGACCATGAAAAAGCTCGAGCAATTGTAGCTCCTCTTCCAATGGAACCAATGGGATTTCAAAATTCAATGAATCCTCAACTACATCTTGCACCTGAGCTGCTGACAAATCATTTCCCACCAGTGGCTTCATCATTTCCATTCCAATTTCTTGCAATGATGTTCCGCGCAGGAAACCATCCGATAAGAGTGGAATATTTTCAGGAACATACAACCCACGATTGGGGGCCAGTCCTTCGCGCAAAGCTTGACCAAAGGTGCGCCAAGTTGTCGGTTGATTTAAGCTTCGGTATTTCATTGGACAATGTGTGCACCTTGCGGTGCAATCTGAGCATGGTGAATGTGATAAGGAACCGCATTTTCAGTCATGCAAACCTCTAACGAATCCCCCACGGACTGGGCGTCTTGCGCATCTTTTGCAATCCAAAAAGTAGACGGACCGCTACCTGAGATGCCACCGGCTCGTGCACCTGCGCGAAGTGCCGCTTGCTTCATTTGTTCAAAATGGGGAATGAGTCCTTGGCGATGGGGTGTGACCAATAGGTCTTCCAACGAAAATAATGCACGCTCAGAATCCCCTTCATGACAAGCTGCAACAAAGGCGCCCATCCAAGCCGATTGCGCCGCAGCATCTGACAACGGAACCATTTCGGGCAAAGCTCCTCGTGCATCAGCCGTACGAATCTCAATTTGTGGATGAAGGATGACCAAATGCCAATCAAACGGCATTGGAATCGAAAGCGGCGCGCCTTCAGGTGGACACAGCACAAGTCCACCCAACAAGGCAGGTGCAACATTATCCGCATGCCGCGCTCCGCTCGCCAACTGTTCCCCATCCAGCGCAAAAGGCAGCAATTCTTCTGGTCGAAGGCCGGCATTCAACAATTCATTCACAGCGACCACAGCTCCTGAAGCACTTGCTGCGCTTGAACCGATTCCACTTCCGGGCTTGATGTCCTTAAACAGCTCCAATTCAAGCCCACAAGGGTTGCCCATGGCCTGCAAAAGACTCTTTGCCGCCACCGAAGCAATGTTGCGATCTGCATTCAAATCCAAGGAAGCCCCATGGACCGATCGAATGCGCACTTCGCCCGGGGTTTCGGTTGTACGCACAATCATTCGTTCACCCGGGCAGCTCAAAGCGCAGCCGAGCGCGTCAAACCCAACATTCAAATTGGCGACCGTTGCCGGAGCCCAAACCGTTACTTCTCTGCTCATTTGGATCGGCCTATTGCATGGAGATCCGACAAAACACCGCTCGCTGTAATGGCTGCGCCAGCTCCCGCTCCTTGAATGACGAGAGGACGATCAGCATATCGCAGCGAAAAAATAGCAACGGCATTGTCCGTGCCTTCGAGACCATAAAAGGGATGGTCTGGAGCCAACATTTCAAGTGAACATCCACATTGGTCCTTTGTATCCCATCGGGCAACATAGCGCAATCGCTTTCCCTCTGCCTTTGCCTGCGCATGCAGTTCTTGGACGGGGCCTGCCCATGCTTCCAGGTCTTGCATGAAGTCAGTAAGGGATGCATCCATCGCCCCCTCCTTCATGAAACCTTGAACATTTACTTGATCCATCTCAAGTTCAGCCCCGCATGTTCGGGCCAGGATTAAGATTTTTCGGGCTACATCTCGACCGGAAAGGTCAAGCCTTGCATCCGGCTCAGCAAAACCAAGTTGTACGGCTTGCTCAACAGCTGATTGAAACGATGCACCGCTGTCCATGCTACTAAAAATGAAATTCAACGATCCGCTCAGCACTCCTTCTATGGCTTGAATTTGATCGCCAGTTGCGAGCATGCCGCGCAAGCTGCTGAGAATTGGAAGTGCCGCACCGACATTCGTTTCATGCTGGAAAAACACCTGGCCGGTAAGTGAAGCACGCTGGATAGACCGCCAATGATCCATCGATTCTGTGGCGGCAATTTTATTCGAGCACACCACTGAGATACCGTCGCGCAGCGCCTGAATGGTCACCGCAGCGACCTCCGCAGAGGCTGTATTGTCCACCCAAACCTTGTTTTCGAGCGGCATTGCAAGAAATGCATCGTACGCATCTTGAATGGAATCCATGGGTTGTCCTGAATGTGCGTCAATCGGGATGCCCGATGAACCTTCTACAATTTCGAAAAAACGCTTGCTATTGCACGCACCGACCAGTCGATAGTCAATGCCTTGTGCCCGCAATTGTTGTTGCCTTGTGGCATGCATTTGCTCAATGAACGCTGAACCTACTTGTCCAATGCCAGCGCAAAAAACATGAAATCTTTTTCCTTCATTACAATCAAAAAAGCCAGAATGTAGCGCCCGAAGTGCAACCGGAACATCGTTGGTCCGCACTACAATAGAAATATTCCGCTCCGTGCTGCCTTGTGCAATTGCCCGAACATTCACATTCGCATCCGCAAGTGCCTGAAACGCCTTACCACTCACGCCAGAAGTACGCACCATTCCGCCTCCCACAATTGCCAAGATGCTCAAATTCGAATCGATCCGTAACGGAGCCAATCGTTTTAGTGTTATGTCCGCTTCCAACCCTGAAATGAGGGCCTTTTTGGCCGCTTCCAAATCACTATCCGCTACACCAAGCGTTAAACTATTTTCGGATGAACTTTGGGTTATCAGCACCACATTGACTTGAAATTCAGCCAAATGCGAAAAAATCCGTGATGAAAAACCAGGCCTACCAATCAACTGCCCTCCTTCCAAGGTAATTAGGCTAATGTCATTGACACTGGAAAGCCCTCGGACGAGTGCCTGGTTTTTCGGCGACTGCACAATTCGGGTTCCCGGTGCATTGGATTGAAACGTGCTGCGCACAATAAGCGGAATACCAGAGTCCCGCAAGGGTTGAATGGTAGGGTGATAAATGACCTTGGCACCGAAGTGACACAATTCCATGGCCTCTTCGTAACTCATCTCTTCGATGATTTTCGCGTCAGCCACTATTCTTGGATCCGCCGTCAACATACCCGGCACATCGGTTGACTTTTCCATGCAATTCGCTTGAATGGCGCTGGCGATGATGGAAGCGGTGTAATCGCTGCCTCCGCGGCCAAGCGTCGTCGTGGCTCCTGATGCGGAGCGACCGATAAATCCTTCCGTAATGAGAATGTCAAAATTTAAATCAGCCGAAACGCCGGCTTGGATCAATCCGTCCGTTTCAATCCGATTCACTTCTGCGGAGCCAAACTGATCATCTGTAACCAACCAATCACGAGCATCCACCCGGCGCACGCCGAGCCCGTTGGCGCGAAGCCATCCCGCCACCAACGGCACGGCCATTCGTTCTCCAAAGGAGACCAATTGATCCATGCTCTTAGCACTGAGTTCCTTGATCAAAAACAGACCATCACATAACGCTTTTAGCTCGCGCAAACGCGTTTGAAGCTCACTGGGAAGCGAGCCTTCTGAACCCACAAGGCCCAAATCGAGGGCAACTTGCATGTGACGACTTTCCAACTCCTCAATGGAAATGCGAAATGACGCATCGCCGCGCGAAGCCTTGAGTCCAATTTGAATCAAGTCATTCGTGATGCCGGCCATTGCAGAGCACACAACAATGCGCTGCTGCTGCCTGCGTGCCAAAAGCACGTCAGAAACCTTGCGCATTTCATTGGCAGAGGCCAACGAAGATCCACCAAATTTTAAAACTTCAATATCCATTGAATCAATTGAGCAAAACGCAGTTCAATCTGATCCTTGCAGACGCTTTGCTTCGATGGATACGAAGATTCACGCGCAAAGGTTGCGCATGAAGCAAGCAAAAAACTATGCCTCTGGCTCAAATTTTGAAATGACTTCCTGACTTACTCCTGTATTCGAAAATCCACCATCATGGAAAAGGTTTTGCATCGTCACAAAACGCGATAAATCACTAAAGAGTGAAACGCAATAATCAGCGCATGCGAGGCCGTCCGCATTTCCAAGCGGACTCATGGATTCGCTGTAAGCGATAAATTCATCAAAACCTTTCACACCGCTGCCGGCTGTCGTGATGGTTGGGCTTTGACTCACGGTGTTGACACGTACCTTCTTCGCCACACCATAATGATATCCAAAGCTTCGTGTGATGCTCTCCAAAAGGCTTTTGGCATCCGCCATATCCCCATAATCCGGGAAAATACGCTGCGCAGCGATGTACGTCAAGGCCACAACACTCCCCCAGTCATTGATCGCGTCGAGCTTTTTGGCAACCGCCAATGTTTTGTGCAAACTGATCGCACTCACGTCCAAAGTTGTCTGCAGCCAATTGTAATTGACATCCGTATAGTGCCTGCCTTTTCGAACATTGGGGCTCATGCCAATGGAATGAAGGACAAAATCGACCTGTCCCCCGAAGTGCTCCATTGCGCCTTTGAACAAGGCTGTAAGATCTTCAACACTCGTGGCATCTGCTGGAATAACAGGAGCATCACCCACCAATTTCGAGAGATTATTGATTTCTCCCATCCGCATTGCGACAGGTGCATTGGTTAGCACCAGTTCTGCACCTTGCGCATGCGCTTGAAGCGCAGTTTTCCAAGCAATGGATTGGTCATTCAATGCACCGAAGATGATGCCCTTTTTTCCTTTCAATAAATCGTTGGCCATGTCGTGAATTTGTAATCAGTCGCAAACCTAATTCAGATTTATGAAAGCCGCACGATTTCAGCGCATTATGCTTCGGGGAATATTTTGCCAGGATTCAATGTGTTATTAGGGTCAAACACGTTTTTAATTTCGCGTTGCAGCTGCAATGCGCGTTCTGAAAAGGCAAGGTCCATGTAAGGCTTCTGAACCAAGCCAATGCCGTGCTCTCCACTCAATGTTCCTCCCAACGCTATCACTTCCTCAAAAATAGCGCGAACGGCCAACGGCAATTCTTCTTCCCAGCGTGCATCGGGCATCTCTTGCTTTAAGATGTTCACGTGCAAATTCCCATCGCCTGCGTGTCCATAGCAGACGCTCTCAAAACCAAAATCCCCTCCAATCCTCTTGACAGATTGAAGCAGTTGGGGCAACGCTCCTCGAGGCACAACCGTATCTTCTTCCTTGTACGTGCTTTTGGCCTTAACGGCTTCGCCCACGGCACGCCGCAGACGCCAGAGTTTACTTTTAGACGCTTCATCGTCCGCGAAGAGGGGATCATCGCCACCACATTCCGCGATGACAGGCAAAATCCGTTCGATCTGTGGCATCAAATCATCAAAGCGAAAGGCATCCACCTCGATCAGCAAGTGCGCGGCTGTATCGGGTAAGAGCTTCAATGAATCGTCGCCTGTGAAATCTTGGGCCAATTCAATAGCGGAACGCTCCATGAATTCAAGCGCTGAAGGCTGTGACCCCGATTTAAATATTTCAGCTACAGCGGTGCAAGCCCGCTCTGCGCTCGCAAATGGCACCAACATAAGCGCATTGTGCGAAGGCCAAGGCAATAACTTCAATGTCGCTTCTGTGACAATTGCCAAGGTACCTTCACTTCCCACAACAAGTGATGTGAGGTTGTATCCCGTGCTGTTTTTCAGCGTATTAGCACCCGTTTTAATAACAGAACCATCGGCCAAAACCACTTCCAGGTTGAGGACCCAGTCCTTGGTCACACCGTACTTTACAGCACGCGGTCCACCACTATTTTCGGCAATGTTTCCACCAATGGTGCAGGTACCCCGAGAGGCCGGATCAACCGCATAAAATAACCCTGCGGATTGGACGTGCTCCTGCAGCTCTTGCACAATCACACCCGGTTGAACCCGCACTTGGTGATTGATTTCATCCACCATCAATATGCGGTTCATTTTTCGAGTCGATAAGGCGATGCCCCCATTGACGGGCAATGCTCCGCCGCTCAGCCCCGTCAGTGCACCCGCGGGTGTGACGGGAATTCCTCGCTCATTCGCCCAGCGCATGATGCGACTCACGTCGCTCGTCTGTGTAGGCTCAACCACTATTTGGGGCTGAAAGTGCAGGTCCTCAGTATAGTCAGAAGCAGCGTGCTCCAGACTCTCACGGTCCCTTTTGATCGTGCAAACACCCCCAAATTCTTCCTCGAATGATTTTATCCACAAATCCATCATGCCATCAAACATAACTCAACCCATCTAAATGCCGGCGAACGAAGGCCAACTTCCTATCTTGCTCCATTCGAAATCCAACAACATGAAAAACATTTGTGTAACCGACATCATGAAACGTTCTGCCTGCGCAGTGATTTTCGCACTGAGTTTCAACGGCGCAGCTGACGCGCAAGACTTCCCCTTCCAATTGCTTTCCAACGATTTGATCTGGTCAAGCGGGGAATTCAGGGGGGAATACGTCAGCGGCGTTCGCTCAATGAACGATGGGAAGCATTACACCAGCTTGGAGCGTTCCGAGTCAGGCAGTTCCATCGTCAAGTATGCGTATCGAACCGGCGAGGCCGTAGACACCATTGCCACCAGCCTCCAGGTTTTTCAGGACGCGGGTAAGGGTTTTAACGGCTATGAGTTCTCAGCAGATGAGTCGAATTTGCTCATCACCACTGAAACAGAAGGAATTTACCGGCATTCATTCTTCGCCAACTATTACACGCACAACCTTGAAACCGGTATTACACGTCCATTGTCTGATTTCGAAACGGGCAAGCAACGACTGGCGGCCTTTTCGCCAGACGCAAAGCAGGTTGCCTTTGTTCGTGACAACAATGTTTTCATCGTTGACCTCGAATCAGGACTGGAAACGCAAGTCACAACGGATGGCGAGCGAAATAAAATCATCAATGGCGCCACCGATTGGGTTTACGAGGAGGAGTTTGGAAAGGACAATGGTATTTTTTGGTCACCGGACGGCAAATTCCTCGCTTTTTACCGATTCGACGAATCCGGTGTCAAGGAGTTTTCCATGCCGATGTATGGCCAACTTTACCCCGAGCCATACACCTTCAAATACCCAAAAGCAGGAGAAGACAATGCAAAGGTCAATGTCTTTGTCTTCAATACCGAAACGGGCAGAACATTATCCGTGCTCAATTCAGAAACAGAATACATTCCGCGGGTAAAATGGGGCGTCAACAGCGAACAACTCGTGCTGATGACCATGAATCGCCATCAAAGTGAGATGGGAATACTCATTGGCGATTGCACTGCGGCGAATGCTGCAGGGGTCATGATGAAAGAAGTTTGGACAGAATCGTGCAATACCTATATCGACATCACAGATGACATTCGTTTTGTCAATGCCGGTAAGGCCTTCATTTTGACAAGTGAACGCGATGGCTACAACCACTTGTACCAATTCAATGCGGACGGGAAAGGGAATGACGTGCAATTGACTTCAGGTGAATGGGACGTTTTAGAAGTACAGGGATTTGATGAAAAACGGAAAGAAATTTACTTCTCCTGCTCACAAAAAGGAGCAACGCAGACGCACCTTGCGCGCGTTAACCTGAAAGGAAAAATGACCATTCTTCAAGATGAGTCCGGCACCCATAGCGCTCGGTTTTCTGACTCATTCGACTATTACATTCATACCCACCAGAATGCCAATACGCCACCAAATTATACTTTGCGCAATCGAACGGGCGAAGTGGTTCGGGTATTGAAAACCAACCAATCCTTGAAAGACAAAGTGGCCGCATACAACATGCAACCCAAGACATTCTTCACGTTCACCAACGATGCCGGCGTTGACTTGAATTGCTGGATGATCAAGCCTCCTGGATTCGACCCCAACAATTCCTATCCGGTTTATGTAGCGATTTATGGCGGTCCCGGAGTCAATACTGTAGAGGACAGTTGGGGTGGCGCTAATTATTACTGGCATCAGCTCCTCGCGCAACGCGGATTCATCGTTGCCAGCTGCGATCCAAGGGGCACTCCGAAACGCGGCCGAACATTTGAACACAGCACGTACAAAGAACTCGGGAAACTGGAAACGGAAGACTTCATCGACTTTGGAGAGCATCTTGGTGGATTGGAATACGTTGATGCGGACCACATTGGCATCCAAGGATGGTCCTACGGTGGCTTCATGACACTGCTGAGTATGACGAAAGGTGCTGAAGTCTTCAGCGCTGGCATTTCAGTTGCACCGGTGACCAATTGGCGCTATTACGACACCATATACACCGAGCGCTTCATGCAGACTCCCTCTGAAAACGCGCGAGGGTACGATGACAACAGTCCCGTGAATCACGCCGAAAAATTAGAAGGTCCTCTCCTATTGGTCCATGGCTCTGCTGATGACAATGTGCATTATCAAAATTCCATGGAAATGGTCAATGCCTTGGTTGCTGCAGGAAAGGACTTTGACTTCTTCGTTTATCCCGATCGTAATCACGGCATTTATGGGGGCAACACCCGGCTTCACCTTTACAACATGATGCTCGATTTTGTCGACGAAAATTTTTAATTCCCTAAATTCGACTGAGCAAGAAGAACTTGCGTTTATCACGAAATTAATCAACCCTGAATATGACTGATTCCAACACCACGGCCAATGGCCATCCAAGAGGACTGTACACGCTGTTCTTTTCAGAAATGTGGGAGCGTTTTTGCTACTACGGCATGCGCGTGCTTTTGACCCTCTTTTTAGTGAAATCTTTGATGAATGGCGACAAAGAAGCCAGCCTCATCTATGGTGCATATACCGCTTTGATTTATGCCGCCCCTGTATTGGGAGGCCGCATGGCGGACAAGTACTTGGGTTATCGCTATGCCATTCTTCTGGGTGCCGTGTTAATGGCCATTGGTGAGTTTGCAATGGTCGGTGCTGGCGTTTTGAAAAGCGACACCGTGATGCTCCTCGGAATGGGTGCCCTCATTGTAGGCAACGGTTATTTCAAAGCGAACATCTCCACCATTGTCGGCAAACTTTACGCGGATGGCGATCCGAGGCGCGACTCCGGATTTACCATCTTTTACATTGGGATCAACATCGGCGCCTTGCTTGCCACCACGTTAGTAGCCTACGTCGGAGAAACCTATGGATTCCATTACGGATTTGGACTCGCGGGTGTTGGTATGCTCGCAGGACTTCTAATCTTCTGGACGGGACGGGACAATTACGCAGCGGCCCCGGGCTTAGAAATCACAGAAGAAGGCCACAAGGCTGTTGGGCCTTTGAAGATGTACCAGGCGATATCCGTCGGATCATTGGCCTTGATTCCTCTTTGTTACTTCCTCATCAGCCAAAATTCATGGATGACTTATTTGCTGACGGGCTTGTTCGTGCTCGTAGCGGCCTCGCTGATTCGTGCCGGAATCCAGGAGGGTAAAATGTGGCGGGATCGAATGATTGCGTTGGTCATTTTCATGATCATCAACATCGTATTCTGGGCTTGCTTCGAGCAAGCTGGCACTTCGCTGACATTATTCGCGGATCGCAATGTCAGCCGAGACATTTTGGGTTGGACCATGCCCGCTTCCATGACGCAGTTTTTCAACCCTGCCTTCATCATCATCTTCGGATCCATCTTCTCTGTCATGTGGGTCAAATTGGATAAAATCGGACGGAATCCGAGTATTCCTATGAAATTTGCATTGGGTATTCTACAATTAGGCGCAGGTTTCTTGGTCACATTGATCGGCGTTCAATTTGCGGATGAGCAGGCATTGGTTCCATTGCTGACCCTGGTGTTCTTGTACATGTTGCACACCACCGGTGAATTATTCCTCTCACCCATTGGCCTTTCAATGGTCACCAAACTATCGCCCAAAAGCATGGCTGGAACGGCCATGGGTGGATGGTTTCTCAGCTTCGCAATCGCCAATTATGCCGGTGGAATTATTGCTTCAATGACAGGAGGCCATGGCGATTCAGGTGAAACACTCACGAGTTCAGAGGGCTTGGCGCAGTACACCGATGTATTCTCCACGATTGGGATGGTATTGGTCGTTTTCGCTGTGCTCATCGCCCTTTTGAATAAGCCACTGAACAAACTCATGCACGGTGTGAAGTAAATCCTTTCGGGATTATTTGCAATCCATTCAAATCATAACCTTTCTGAAAAGCGCCAATCGGCGCTTTTCTTTTGCGATATTGCATGAAATTATTTGCCATGTCTTCTTTAGGAAACGCATTCGGAACCATAGCTCTCATTTTCATCTTAGCCTCGACGACTGCAGCGCAGCAGGCCGAAGTCAACTGGATGAGCTTGGAAGAGGCGGTTGCTGCTCAGCAAGATGAGCCGCGAAAAATTGTAATGGACGTGTACACCCAATGGTGCGGTCCATGCAAGATGATGATGTCACGAACATTCACCAATCAACAAGTCATTGATTACATGAATGCGAATTATTACTCCGTAAAATTTGATGCTGAATCGCCGAACCCTGTTCAATTCAAAGGAAAAACCTTCGAAAATCCAGGATGGAAGCAAAATGTACGTGGACGCAATAGCCCACACCAGCTATCGCGTGCTTTGAATGTCAATGCATATCCTACTTTGGTATACTTGGATGAAAATGCCGATGTTATTGCTCCCATCTCAGGGTACAAAACGCCACCGCAGCTCGAAATGTATTTGAAGTTCTTCGTCGAAAAATTCGATGGAGATGTCGTACAGTCAGAATGGGAAGCCTACCGCGATAGCTTCCAACCGACTTTTCAATAAGGAGCGATTGGAGCGACCAAGCTCAACTCCAGCAAGACGTGGTCGCAATGGCTGCAATCGGTCCACAATCTTGTATATTTGCAAAATTAGAGCGCAGGTACAAATCAGTACGGGTGCGCACTTGAATACAACACCAAATCCCTGCCTCTGAAATGAGTGAAACAGCACGCATCATTCTCGACGGAACCGAATATGAATTTCCGGTCATCCAAGGAAGTGAGAACGAAAAAGCCATCGATATTTCGAAACTCAGAGCGCAGTCTGGCTACATCACGCTGGATTATGGATTCAAAAACACGGGTTCCACGCAAAGTGCCATCACTTATTTGGATGGTGAGAACGGAATCCTCAGGTACCGCGGATATGCGATTGAAGACCTGGCGGATAAGGCTTCATTTCTTGAAGTAGCCTACTTGCTGATTTATGGTGAGTTGCCCAATGAAAAGCAATTGACGTACTTCACCGACAGCATTACGCACCACACGCTGTTGCACGAAAACATGAAGCGCTTTTTCGAAGCTTTTCCTGCCGGAGCGCATCCCATGGGCATGCTAAGTTCCATGATTTCGAGCTTGAGCACTTTTTATCCAGAATCGCAAAATCCGAATCGCTCGGTCGTCGATATCGAAAAGACGATTCATCGATTGATTGCAAAATTGCCCACACTTGCTGCGCAAGCGTACAAGCATAATACAGGACACCCGACGGTTTACCCATCCAATGACTTGGGCTATTGTGGCAACTTCCTAAAGATGATGTTCGGTTTGCCTACGCAGGACTACGAGGTAGACCCTGTCGTTGAACGCGCCATCAACAAGTTGCTAATCTTACATGCCGATCACGAGCAAAACTGCTCTACTGCAACCGTAAGGGTTGTGGGATCCTCACAAGCGAACTTGTACAGTTCGGTGTCTGCAGGTATCGCAGCACTTTGGGGACCATTGCACGGTGGAGCAAACCAAGCAGTCATTGAAATGTTAGAAGCCATCAAAGAAGACGGTGGCGATCTGCAGAAGTGGATAAACAAAGCGAAAGACAAAAATGACTCATTCCGATTGATGGGATTCGGGCACCGCGTGTACAAAAACTTTGACCCGCGCGCCAAAATCATCAAGAAGGCTGCAGATGAAGTCTTGGAACAATTAGGGATAGAAGATCCCGTTTTGGACATCGCCAAAGAACTGGAGCAGGTTGCACTCAACGATGAGTACTTTTTGGCTCGCGGACTTTATCCGAATGTCGATTTTTACTCGGGCATCATCTACCGGGCCTTGAATATCCCGAAAGACATGTTCACGGTGTTGTTCGCACTCGGACGATTGCCCGGATGGATTGCGCAATGGAAGGAAATGGTCGAAAACAGGGAGCCCATTGGTCGTCCCCGCCAAGTATTCACCGGCGCCAACCACCGCGATTTCGTTAATTTGGGACAACGCGATTAACCCCTAGCGCCATGACCGATTCCGGAACAGTTGTCCTACAAACATCAAATGGAGTAGGAACAATCGTGTTCGAGCACCCCGCGAGCAATTCGCTACCCGGGGAGCTTTTGTCGGCAATTGCTGCATGCATCGATCAAGCCGGCCAAGATTCGAATTGTGCGGTAATCGTGCTGAAATCAGGAGGCAATCGTGCCTTCTGCGCAGGAGCGAGTTTTGATGAGCTTATTGCCATCGAAAATAAAGAACAAGGACTGGAATTTTTCAGTGGATTCAGTAAGGTGATTCTCGCCATCAGAAGGTGCCCCAAATTTGTTGTTTGCAGCGTGCAAGGCAAGGCAGTTGGCGGTGGTGTTGGTATCGCGGCTGCTGCCGATTATGCAGTAGCGACAAAACACGCTGCTGTAAAGCTATCAGAATTGGCCATTGGCATCGGCCCGTTTGTCGTGGGACCTGCCGTTGAAAGGAAGGTCGGACTCAGCGCATTTCAAACATTGGCCATTGACGCTACGAAGTGGTTCTCCGCTAAATGGGCCCTGGACCATGGTCTTTATGCCGAGCTGCACGAAACCGTTGAAGCCTTGGATGCAGACGTTGAACGACTTTCTAGCCAACTTGCCAAGAGCAGCCCTGCAGCTATGGCGCAGCTTAAAAAGGCAGCATGGTCCGGAACGGAGCATTGGGAAACCCTGCTGCCTGCCCGCGCTGCAATTTCGGGTGAATTGGTCCTTAGCGACTTCACCAAGCGAGCCATACAAGCATTCAAGTCATAGACTAATTGGATTGTTAAACAAAGAAAAAGGCCCGCTTGCGCGGGCCTTTTTGCCTTTTGTATTGTTCGAGTTTAGCGAACCTGAATACGCTCAACAGCTATCTGGTCATTGCTTCTCAAAACGATATGGTAGTTTCCTGATGACAATCCATTCACATCAAGCTGAATCAAACCATTGTTCACGGCGAACTGCTGATCCAAAACCAGCTTACCAGCACCATCATAAATTCGGACCTGGGTGGCTCCAATGACACCTGAAGTCTCCAACCAAAGCAGATCTGCCGTCGGATTCGGGTAAGCCGTTATCTCCCAAGAACCATTCATTTCATCAACTCCATCAATCAAATCATCCACCACAACTTCGATGGACGCGGTACAATCGTTCGTGTCCGTTACCACCAATGTATAGGTTCCACCCGCCAGGGCATTCAGATCTTCATCAGCTGATGCGAACGCATCAGGACCAGACCAGCTGTATGTATATGACTCAGATCCCCCAGCAACGGTAATATCAATCGAACCAGTGTTTGCGTCGTTGACATCTCCTGTGACTTCATCTACAGTGATCGCTATGTCGCAATAGAAGCAACTGCCATCGTCATCCGTTGCGGTTTCATCATAATTCTCGGCTTCCTCATCGGTACAACCTGCAATTTCGAATTCATCGCAAATGCCGTCGCCATCCGCATCGTTGAGGCAGTTGCCCTCACAGTCATACGCTTCTTCTGCAAATTCACATGACCCATCATCATCCGTGGCATCTTCATTGTAATTACAGGCCGTGACGTCCGTGCAACCGTCCACTTCAAATTCATCACATACACCGTCGCCATCGGAATCGTTCAGGCAATTCCCATCACAATCATATCCTTCTTCTGCGTATCCACACGATCCGTCATCATCCGTTGCTGCTTCATCGTAGTTGCAAGCCATCACATCCGTACAACCGGCCACTTCAAATTCATCGCATACACCATCGGCATCGGCATCGTTCACACAATTCCCATCACAATCATATGCTTCTGCGGCATACTCACAAAGCGCCAAATCACCGATCGCGCATGCATCAAAATTGCAAGCCTCGACATCGGAGCATCCAATGGAAGCCGTGCTTTCCGGAACAACATAGATCCCTAGGCTCGGAATATCAAACGATGTTCCATTCCACATAACTGAATAAGAACCAAACGCAGGTGAATTGTAAACATTCAACATATCCCCACAAAAAACCAAGTTGGCCTGGTCCAATTCATTATAGAACAAGGTGCCCAACTCTGTTCCCAAAACATCGATTAATTCGTTCAAATCTGCCTCGTTCACATCCCACGAATATCCCATGCCATTCTCTAACAATGTGTAAAATGCATCATTGTACAATTCTGTGCCCATCGGACAGGCTGAGGAATCCACCGGAAATCCGATGTACATATTTTCACTCCAATCAAAGAAGTCGGCAGAGAAATAATCACAACTGCCGTCATTGTCTGTGGCTAACTCGTCGTAGTTGCAAGCCACCATATCAGAACAGCCAGCCACTTCAAACTCGTCGCAGATGCCATCATCATCCGAATCCATCACGCAATTGCCGTCACAATCCAAAGCCTCTGCAGCAAATGTGCATGAGCCATCGTCCGTATCCGCTTCCGCATCATAATTGCATGCTGCTGCGTCCGTACAACCCAAAACAAGCGGAGAACAAATGGGATACAAGCAAGTCGATTCATAGATATTGGCAGTGCCATCGGTGCAATTCACACCACCGTATGTCCAATTGCCTTCATCGTTTTGAAAGGCCCAAGAATCGGTGTATTCCCATGCCTGACCTGTACCATCGACATCAATTTCACCGAACGTTTCAATGACTACGCCCATTTCAAACAATTCGATGGCATCATCACCATTCTGGCTAATATCATCTGTTCCTTCATCGCATACAAGTTCAAATTCAGCAAAGCAATTGGCGAAATAGGCGCTCATTGCTGCAGCATCGCGCACAATCAAAATGTCATCTCCAGCAGATGCCGGGCCTGCGCACAAGGTGTACTCTTGACCATCCGATCCTCCCCCATTGTTAGCCACTCCGATTCCATAAACACTGAGGTCCACAATATCGTCCAAAGCCACTAAGTGGATTGCCTTTCCAGCACTCCCACCCCCAGGCACCGTGAAGTCAATCACACCGACCAAGTCCAGAGCGCCTGCAGGGTAAACACATGAACCATCCTCATCTGTTGCTGAGGGGTCGTAGTTGCCCGCGCTCGAATCCATGCATCCTG
>DLQB01000150.1 GCA_002477505.1 Flavobacteriales bacterium UBA7443 | reverse complement strand
GCTTGAATCGTAGTTGCAGGCCGCAGAATTGGTGCATCCCAAAATGTCCTGCACATCACCTGAAGTAAAAGTACCTACACCATTAAATCCGAAGGTCAAATAAATGGAATTCGATCCAGATCCATTCTCAAAGATTTGGACGTTAACAACCCCCGAAATTGTTCCTTCCGTGGTAAGCTGAGCCAAAAGAACACGATTGTTCTCAGCGTCAGGGTAACCATTTGAACTGCCGTTGAGAATGTACCAAGCTCCACCTGTCTCATCGTCAATAAAGACGTCTGTTCCATCGAGTTCACTTCCCTGCTGAAAACAAGCTATCCAAGGTTGGCTATCACTTTCAATCGCACTGATTGCACTCTCACTTCCTGTGGGTTGACTATCGATACCAATCGTGGCCCAACTGTCCGCTTCAGCGCTTGGAATCGCTGGAAATATTAGCGGGTTAATGCCTGAGCCCAGTGTGGACCCGAACGCATCGTTGTAAAAGTCACCGCTACTTTGCAAGGCAAGCGGAAAGTTTGAATTCCCGTAGATGGAACTCAAAAAATCATCCGCATTCATCATTTGAATGTAAAGGCGATAGGTCGTTGTATTCTCCACGACCTCAGTTGCATGCTCTTCCACAACAAGCGCATATTGAGCGTTAACCTCAGACACGAAGAAAAACGACAGCGCAAACAGAGCTCTATAAAACTTGTACATCAGGAAAGATTTGGTTATTGACAATATACGACAACTTATGCAAATGGATTTTTTAATTATGCAAACGTCGAAGAGCGCTCTATTCTCGCTACAAAGCTGAAGTTTTAGTCACAAAATAGCTGCATTTGAATAAAATCGAAGGAACGACCCGTCTCATTCGAATCGATGCTTTAATTCCTAAATTTGCATGAACAAAACTGAAGCCCAATGACTGTAACGCAACTCGAGCCACAGAGCCTGTGGAATTTTTTCGATCGTTTGAATGCCATACCCCGTCCTTCGAAAAAAGAAGAAAAGGTTCGTTCTTGGGTCATCCGTCTTGGTCAAGATTGGGGCTTCAAAACCCAGGTCGACGACGTTGGGAATGTACTTATCCAAAAGCCCGCGACAAAAGGAATGGAAAATCGCACGGCGATTGTAATGCAGAGCCATCTTGACATGGTCTGTCAAAAAAATGCAGATACGAATTTTGACTTTGACAACGATGGTATACGCATGCGTGTTGATGGCGATTGGGTCCGAGCGGACGGCACGACTTTGGGTGCAGACAATGGCATCGGAGTGGCCACTATTCTGGCAATTTTAGACTCCAAGGATATTCCACACCCGGCGATTGACGCTCTTTTCACCATTGATGAAGAAACCGGAATGACAGGAGCTCTGGGCTTGCAAGGAGGATTCCTCGAAGGAAAAATCCTTTTGAACTTGGATACGGAAGACGATGATGAAATTTCCATTGGCTGTGCAGGAGGCGTTGACGTTACTTCTAAAATGCACTTTGAAGGAGAGGCACCTGTAGAAGGTTTGAAGACAATGCAACTGGCCTTGACAGGAGGCTCGGGAGGGCATTCAGGCATGGACATTCACAAGGGCATCGCGAATGCCAACAAATTGATGAATCGACTCCTTTTGGTGGCTTATGACGCAGTCGACTACCGTGTCGAAAAGCTTGAAGGTGGTGGATTGAGAAACGCCATTCCAAGGGAATCACACTGCACCGTTATAATGGATGCGAGCGATTGCGCAGTTTTCACAAAGGTGTGCCAGGAAGAGTTTGAAAAAATTGCTGCAGAGCACAAAACCACCGACCCCAGCCTTGCATGGTCGTGCAATTCAGCGGGTGATGCCCAAAACCCTGTCTTGCCCGAAGAAGTGCAAGAATCCCTTTTCCTCGCGATACAGGCGTGTCCGGTTGGCATCCATCGAATGAGCCCCGACATTCCAAATTTGGTCCAAACTTCAAACAACCTGGCACGCGTGGAGGTTAAAGATGGAAACATTTCCCTTCAATGCCTTTGCCGGAGCTCCCTCGACTCTGAAAAGGATGATCATGCCCGGAGCATCGCCGCGGCATTCGCGCTGGCCGGACTGGAAACCGATTACAGCGGTCAATACCCCGGGTGGACACCCAATCCTAGCAGCGCCATCGTAGCCATCATGAAGAATCTTTACGAAGAGAAATATGGAGAGGCGCCTCGGGTTGTGGCCTGCCATGCTGGACTAGAATGTGGCATCCTCGGTACCAATTATCCCGAAATGGACATGGTCAGCTTCGGTCCCAACATCCGTGGCGCGCACAGTCCCGATGAATGCGTTCAAATCAGCTCCGTTCAGAAATTCTGGGACTTCCTTATGGACGCCCTTATGCGGATTCCCGAAGCAAAATGAGTGATGCATCAGAGCGGCCACTCATCCTCGTCACCAATGACGATGGCATTGAAGCAAATGGCATTCGGCACCTTGCTGCTTGCATGCTGCCCCTTGGTCGTGTCGTCGTCGTTGCTCCGGATCGCGCCCAGAGTGGCATGGGCCATGCTGTTACAATCAATGATGTTTTGACCATGGAAAAACGATCGTTTCCGTTGGAAGGGATCGAACAGGCATGGCAAACATCGGGAACGCCGGTGGATTGCGTCAAACTCGCCATTTATGAAATCCTTGGGAAAAAGCCGGATCTTTTGGTCAGTGGAGTGAACCATGGAAGCAATGCCTCCATCAACGTCATCTATAGTGGTACCATGTCCGCAGCGGTTGAAGGGGCGGTAGAAGGAATCCCATCCATAGGATTCAGCCTTCTCGACCACAGCGCCAACGCCGATTTTTCAGCCACAACGCCCTTCATTTCGCGCATCGCCGGGCAAGTCCTTGAAAAAGGGTTGCCGATTGGCACATGCCTCAATGTCAACTTCCCAAAGTTGGTCACGGAATCGATCAAGGGCATGAAGGTTTGCCGACAAAGCGCAGGGCATTGGGATGACGCATTCGACAAGCGCACGAGCCCAAGTGGCTCGACCTATTACTGGATGACCGGAAACTTCAACAATCCTGACCAGGGTGAAGACACCGATGAGTGGGCATTGCGCAACGGGTATGTGAGTATTGTGCCAACGCAATTTGATTTGACGGCGCATCACGCCATTTCAACCTTGAACCAATGGGATTTGAAATGAATAAAATAGATCATCCCATTGTCGGTCTGATCACTGGCATTTTGGGAACGGCTGTGGGTTTCGCAATCATGACCATTTGGTGGAGCACAGCGAACGGCACCCGAATGGAATATTTCGTGCAAGATGTATTTTTAGAGAGCAATTTGTACAAAGACAGCATACTCACCATTAGCGTACTTTTCAATGTGGGTTTGTTTTGGCTCAGCTTGCGTTTCAACTTGGAACAACTCGCCAAGGGAATTCTGGCCGTCATTTTCGTTTCGGTTCCGCTCATCATCTATTTTCAGGCTGCCGCACGTTAACCTGGCTGAAATTCCAATCATACCGATGCAAAACACGAATCAGGAAACGCACCGATGCATCTTCTTGCTCGCTGGAGAAGCGTCAGGAGATCTGTACGGCGGCATGCTGATCAAGGCGCTTCTCGAACAAGAACCAGGGCTCAAAATCATCGCATGGGGCGGAGAGCACATGGAGAAAGCAGGCGCCCAACTGCTCCGTCACTACAAGACAATGGCATTTATGGGCTTCTTAGAAGTGGTGAGAAATTTGGTCACAATTCAAGGGCTATTTCGCGAATGCGAGGGAGTACTTAGATCGCATCAACCTGAAGCTTTTGTGGGCATCGATTACCCGGGGTTCAACCTCAAGATGGCGAAAAAAGCCAAACAAATGGGCCTGGCCACTCACCATTACATCTCACCATCGTTGTGGGCGTGGAACAAGCGGCGGGTGCATACCATCCGAAAGCACATCGATCAATTGCATGTCATTTTACCATTCGAAAAACAATGGTTTTCGAATCATGGTGTGGAGGTCAATTGGGTCGGACACCCCTTGCTTGAATTGGAATCAATGGAGGCTGGCAATCGATCTGAGTATACCGTAAACAATGCAAACCATGGTCAATCTCATCGTCCGATATTAGCCCTTGTCCCCGGCTCTCGGAAACAAGAGGTTGAACGAATGCTTCCCGTTTTCGTGAAAGTTGCTCAACAGCTACCGCAGTTCACCGCCATAGTCTCCGGTGCGCCTGGGTTGGAAAAGGAAGACTACCAATCGGCCTCGGATCAGGGCATCGAAATTCGATTCGGAACCATGCGTTCGTTGATGCAATCGTCGTCTGTAGGATTGGTCACTTCCGGAACCGCAACTTTGGAAGCAGCACTTTTGGGAATGCCACAGGTTATCTGCTACCGGACAAGCGGCGTCACTTTTCAGATCGCGAAGCGCCTGGCCCGCACCCCTTGGATTGGCCTACCGAATATTCTACTTCAAAAGTCCATCGTAACGGAGCGTATTCAACAGGATTGCGATGATCGGACGCTCGTCAAGGATATCAAAAAACTACACGATGGCCACGCATTGCTCCCAGACGGTCGACAACAGTTGGATCAACTCGAGCACTTGCGAAATCAATTGCAAGGCAGTAGAATTCCCTCCGCACAAGTGGCTGATGCCATCTTAAATCATAGACCGCGCAAGGCGTGACCTTTGGGAAACGAGACCGTGTATGAGAACACTATGGTTTTGGTCTCGAACGGAGCCAGCGCCTTGTTCCAGGTCACCTTCCCCGAAACAGGATCCACTTCACCGCCGCTCAGTTCTAGCACCTCAACTTCAATATCCGAACTGTTCGTCATTGGAATCCGGTCTTCGATGACCACATCAATCGGTCGGTCATGCTGGTTCTCAATCGCCAATTCAAAAGATTGAGTGGTTTTTCGAGACCCTCCAAAAACGCTACTAGAGCACAAATCAATGAGGCGTTCTCGTGAGCATCGCACTTGCGGGTCTTGACCAAGAGGCAGCCTTAGCGTATCTCCTGGGGCTGGCAATTCCAATTGAAAGGACCCTCGGTGCATCCCATTGGTCGAAATATTCATCGCTCCCGGAAGCATCTTCTGTTGCGCCCATGCATCGGCGGAGACCAACTGATAAGCCTCATCTGAAAACGCCGGAATGGCCAAGTATGTGAGCCTTCCATTGAGCGGAAATGCATCAATGTAAATGCGTTCCGGGACGCCTGTTCCTGCAACGAAAACCAATTCGTTTGGCTTAAAATCATACCGCGCCAATGAACTGCTAGCAGGCAGGCGAGTATCCCGCTCGCCAGCCTGTGCCAGAAACTTCTGCTCTGGCTCGTCCTCACTCGCTTCCATCGCAGGAGCCCATTCGTAAGCATTTGTCGACTGGCTGCGTGCTATGCTCAGCGTCTGTGGAGAAACCACCGGAGCGGCCAACGATTGGATGGGACGGCCTACGGTAAAAGTAAGCGGGACATCCTCCCAATCATTTCCAGTTGATTGCTTCACCCGAGCGAAGCGCTGGACACCGATGCTGCCACTCGCATCGACGCTTGCATCATAAACCGTTGACCACGATGCGTCACGCGCCACATACATGATTGTAACGTTCGCCTGTGCCAGTGGAGGACCCGAGAGTTGCAAAACGAATTGGCCTTCCCGCTTTTTCTTTTTTTCGTTCCAATCCCGGATTTGGCCATTGATTTCTTCTTTTTCATTTTCGAGCTCCTCCATTTCCAATTGGAGTTCCAGCATCAGGTAATTCAATTCGGTCACGCGTTTTCGCCAAAAATCCGCGTGTTCCACGAGGTCTTCAACCAATAGAAGCTCATTCCCTGAGACCTTTCTATTGGCTTGGATCATGGCCAATTCTTCGCCGTATGCTTGCTTCAGCGCCGTGCGCATGGCGTAGGTTTCGCGGTTGGATTTCAATTCACGATCCAATTCTTTCAATGCAACTCCGACGTCACTTTTCACGCCCCTTGCCATCGATTCTCGGTGAAGGCTGCTGACCAATGACCAATCCTCTGCCAACTTCACTTGCAACATATTCGGAATGATGCTTTTGGTCAATGCGCCAACAACGCAATTGACCCTTCCCTCCTCGTTGAGTTGAACCGATCCACTTCGGACGATTCGCGCACCCGACTCATAAACAGAAACTTCCTCAATGGGCCAAATCATGTACGACTCCTGCGCGAAACAATCCGCTGAGTGATATACTAAGCTGCCGAGCAAAAGGACAAAAGAAAATAACTGCTTCATGTCTCTGAATTTCTATTCGGTGCAAATTACGGTATCCTGCGCGATGCCGTAGCCCGCCCAAAGACCGATTCCGCCTTCTACATTTGAGGTCATATTCGCGGGAAGTGCGAAAGGACTTCCCTGGCTTAAAATGAGATTCTCATAACTCCGAAGGGCCTGAAAAACGGCGCGATCAATGGAGCACAGACGCACCGCTACCGTATCGCCAAGTTTAAAGTAACCCGCCTCTGGACTTTGCGAAAAATCATCATCCCAAGCCGTACTTCCTGGGGCCGCGCCGCGAAAAACGGAAAACTCAAACTCCAACCCATTGAAAAAAGCGTCGTCAAAAACGCTGCCAAGCGGGGCCACGTAATCAGGATCCTTAACAGCTCCCGCCATTGGATCCCATTCCGGACGAATATTTAGCCGCTGAGCGAACCAACGGTACGAATCACCTGAAACCGGTGGGTCCTGCATTGATGCATAAATTACGCCCAAAGTATCTTGCGTTCCGGGCGTCACCCACCACACGGAGTCCAATGGTACCGGCTGGGGAATGAATGTTGAGGCCGACAAGGATTGATCATTGATGGTCACATCGAGAAGATGGTCTTTGCCAATCTGACCTACAGCATTTTCGTCAAAGGAGGTGTAGACACACAAGTTCATTGCTGCAAGTAATTCCTCCGGTAAGCTCAACAAATCAGCAGCTTCTTCCAGCAGCACTCCCGTGAGGTCGCCTGTACAGAGCGGCACCAATGGGAACACCTCCTCGCCAATGGTCATGACTACTTCTGCATCCGGCAAAAACGATTGGGCAATGGTACTCGCATCTACGGCATCAAAATAGCCTTGGGCTTTTCCCACGAATACAAGAGGCGGCTCATCCGAGAAAATCTTTCCATCCAAAACATACAAATCCGGGGCCTCTGGGAGCTCTACTTCGATCGATTGCTGGCATGACTGCAATCCGAAAAAAAACAAAAGAAACAAGAACCCCAAGCGAACGGAAGATGAGAAAGTTGAAACGATCATTCGTGTAATTTTCGAAGGTAGATGTCGGGATAACAAAGATTGCTTCGTTGTGTTTGATAACATGCAGATAAATTGCCAAATCATTTGAACTGCGTTGTCATTTTAAAGGCGATGCATGTTTAGTTTTGTGTCAGACGATTGCACATGCTCAACAGACGCCACCTCCGCATCAAAATTTTGCACATTTTGTACGCATTCTACCAGGATGAAGAACAAGACATCGCAACGACCAAAAAGGCTTTGGATCACTCCATCAAGAAGATGCAGGAGCTGTACGTGCTTCTCCTACTTATGATAGGAAGCATGCAAGGCTTTGCTATAGAGCGAATTGAAAATGGCCGCAAGAAGCAATTGCCCTCACCAGAAGACTTGCATCCCAACACGCGGTTTGTAACCAACAGCCCTTTGCGTACCATCACCAACAGCAAAATGCTGGAGAAAGTCGCGAAGGACGCGGGAGTTGGATGGGGCGAACACCAAGAAATGCTCCGCAAAATATTCCGCAGCCTCACGGAGCATGAGGAATATGCGGATTATATGAATTCGGACGAAAGGAGTTTTCGACACGACCGCGAATGCTTGATTCGCATGTTTCGAAAGCACATGATCAATCATGAGTTGTTTCAGGAAAACCTCGAAGAATTGAGCATTTTTTGGAACGATGATTTGGACTTGGCCGCATCCATGGTAATCAAGACCATCAAAACCATCAAGGAAGATGCCGACGATTTTGAATTGCTTCCGCTGTGGCGGGAGGATGAAGATGACAAGCAATTCCTTGAAGTGCTCTTTTCAAAGTCACTCTCGCAGGCTCAAGAAAACGAAGCATTGATCACTGAAGCAGCTGCCAATTGGGAACTCGAACGGATTGCGCTCATGGATCGAATCCTCATGAAAATGGCACTCGCCGAAGCGCGAAACTTCCCTTCGATTCCGCTCAAAGTGACGCTCAACGAGTACATCGAGCTTTCCAAATATTACAGCACGCCGAAGAGCAATGGCTTCATCAATGGGATTTTGGACGAACTGTTCACGAAGCTAAAAAAAGACGGAACCATCAAGAAATCCGGGAGAGGCTTGATCGAATGATGTGGGGAAAAACAAAACACAAGGTCCACCCCATGGATTCTTTTCAAGCGTCACTCACCCTGATTGCACTCGGTTTTTTGCTGCTGACGAATGCTTGCCAAAGCCCATCCAGTGGTGAAGTCACTACTTCCTTGGTGCACATCGAAGCCTCTGCACAAGACCAAGCCTCTGGGAACACGCGCCCGATGCCAGCCATCACATTCATCGACACCCTTCTTGATCTGGGAATCATTGCCGAAGGCAATACACAGGAAATGACATTTCCCTTCTACAATACGGGGAAAGCACCGCTGGTGTTGGCCGATGTCAGCACCTCTTGCGGATGCACAGTGGCAAACGATTGGCCCAAAACGGCAATCGCTCCCGGACAAGGATCTGAGATTACTGTGCGATTTGACAGCCAAGGCAGGCCCGGTGAAAACCGAAAAGAAATCTTTGTCGTATCCAACGCAACGCCGTCCACCACAACCCTCGTAATGACGGCCGATGTCATCGGACCAAGCCGGTAGCACCGACAACTAAACGCAAAAACCACACCCATGAACCACACCATCTTACAAGCACAAGCAGAAGGAGGAATGAGCTTTTTCATCCTCATTGGCGGGATGTTCTTAATCATGTACTTCTTCATGATTCGACCCCAAGTCAAGAAACAGAAAGAAGCCAAATCGTTCCGTGAAGAACTCTCAAAAGGTGATAAGGTTGTCACCATAGGTGGCATTCATGGAAAAGTCGTGGATATGAATGAGCGCACGGTCCTGCTCCAGGTAGATGGTGCGAAAATTCGAATGGAAAAAACCGCCTTGAATCCGGCAGGCGAAGCATCGGAAGAAGACATCAAGGCCAACACATAACTCATGAAAAAGGCGACTCCTAGCGTTCAGAAACTGCCATCCTTGGGGCTATCACTGGTCCCCGTGCTCGCATTGATCAGTCTGCTCGCAGCCGATGTCATTGCCTTTGGAGAAGACAGTTCTTACGGCGCCAACCAGATTGCCATGCTCCTCGCGGCGCTGGTTGCCGGGGGAATTGGCATGATTCAAGGAACGAAATGGGAAGCCATGTCCAAAGCCATGTCAAACTCAGTGGCTCAAACGACCGAGGCACTTTTGATTCTGCTCATGATCGGCGCCCTGTCCGGTACGTGGCTTTTGGCAGGCATCATCCCAGCTTTCATTCATTATGGCCTCCAAGTGCTGGAGCCGGGAATATTTTTATTTGCGGCATGCATCATTTGTGGTGTTCTCTCCCTGGCTACGGGGAGTTCATGGGGAACCGTTGGCACCATTGGCATTGCACTAATCGGCATTGGCACCGCGCTCGGGTTGAGCCCAGGTTGGATTGCGGGTGCTATCATCTCTGGCGCTTACTTTGGCGATAAAATGTCGCCATTGAGCGATACGACCAACATCGCAGCTACGGTGGGTGGGACCGATTTATTCACGCACATTCGCTACATGACGATCACTACCGTTCCAAGCCTCGTGATTGCTTTGCTTGTTTTCTTAGTGGTGGGGTTTGGTGGAGCCGCTGCCGATGGAAATTTCGAAGCTTCCTTCGCGTCAGAATTGGGCAATGCTGTATTTGGCACCTTCAACATTCACGCGGGACTGTTCGTCGCTCCCATTGCAGTCCTTGTCATGATCTCCAAAAAGGTTCCTGCTGCGGCCGCGTTGTTTATCGGTGCCATTCTAGGAGCATTGACTGCTATTATATTCCAGCCCAACCTAATCATGACCCTCAGCACATTGGGTGAAGGAGCGTCTTTTGCCATGATGGCGTTCCAAACGAGTATTCAAGCCATGGCCCTTGATACCCAAATCATTACCGGCAGTGAACTAGCCGATGCCCTCCTGAATTCAAGCGGTATGGCGGGGATGCTCAATACCGTTTGGCTCATCCTTTGCGCCACAATATTTGGATCCATCATGCAGGCAACGGGCATGCTTCAAAGCATCACTAACGCCATCTTGAAAGGTGTTGGAACCACTTTCAGCCTCGTGGCGCGATCCGTAGGAACTTGCCTCGCATTTAACGTTCTGGCCTCGGATCAATACCTCGCAATCATTGTTCCAGGCAACATGCTCAAGGATGCCTATGAAGAACAAGGCCTCGCTCCTGAAAACCTCAGCAGAACGCTTGAAGATTCCGGAACTGTGACGAGCGTTCTGATACCTTGGAACACCTGTGGCGTAGCCCAAAGCGGCATCCTCGGCATCTCCACTTGGACCTACCTACCCTATTGCATCTTCAACTGGATAAGCCCGATTATGACCCTCATCGTAGCGGCAACTGGATTTAAAATTCGCAGCCTGACCGAGGCGAAAAAGACGATTCCAACGGTCAGTCATTGAACCCAACTGGGCTAATTCTGTTGCTATCACATGGCACCAAAGACGACCACCGTTCCATCGGCAGAAGAGGCATTCATCGAGGTGACCGGCGCCCGTGAGCACAATCTAAAAAACATCAATATCCGCATTCCTCGGAATAAATTGGTGGTGATTACTGGCGTCAGTGGAAGTGGAAAATCGAGTCTCGCTTTTGACACGGTCTACGCAGAGGGCCAGCGGCGGTACCTTGAGACCTTCTCAGCCTATGCTCGGCAATTTTTAGGAGGATTGGAGCGGCCGGCAGTGGACCAAATCACAGGCCTGAGTCCCGTAATCAGTATTGAACAGAAAACAATTTCAAAGAATCCGAGGTCCACGGTTGGAACCATCACGGAAGTGCACGATTTTCTGAGACTGGCTTTTGCCCGAGCCTCCGACGCTTTTAGTTTGAGTACCGGTGAACCCATGGTCAGATTCACCGACGAAGAAATTGTCGATCGAATCATGAGCGATCTCAACGGCGAACGCATATTGCTGCTCGCCCCACTGGTCAAAGGCCGAAAGGGCCATTACCGTGAGCTTTTTGAATCGGTGATGAAACAGGGCTACGTGCGCGCCCGCGTGGACGGCGTTCTTGTCGAGCTCGAAACGGGCATGAAATTGGACCGCTACAAGGTGCATGACATTGAAGTCGTCGTGGATCGCTTGGAAGTACGCCTGGATGAGGAACCTCGTTTGCTTCGATCGGTAAAGACTGCTCTCAATATGGGCAAAGGAACCATGGGGGTGCTACCGCACGAGTCCACCGATTTTCGACATTTCAGTCGCAACCTGATGTGTCCCACAACCGGAGAAGCATATCCCGACCCCGAACCCAATTTGTTTTCATTCAACTCCCCTTATGGCGCTTGTTCTCGGTGCAATGGCTTGGGAGAAATTGCCGAAACGGAAGTGGAATTGATCGTTCCGGATGATACCATCAGCATCAAAAAAGGGGGCATTGCGCCATTGGGTGATCTCAAGGGAAACCGAACCATGCGCATCATTGAAGCCTTGTTGACTGCTTCAGGGGATACCTTGAAAACAGCGATTCGGGATTTGGATGATCGCGTGCTGAGTGAGATTCTGTACGGAACGGAAGGCTCCATTTACCTTCCGGGAAAGGCCGGCACAAAGGGCGTGCATGTGCAATGGGAGGGCGTTATCGCGACCATTGAAGGAGCTGCAGATCGAAACAGCTCCATTCCATTGCGAAGGTGGGCCCGCAAATTCATGAAGAAAAAACCGTGTCCAACCTGCGAAGGCACACGGCTCAAACCCGTGAGCCTTCAATTCAAATTGGACGGTAAAAACATCGCTGAATTGGGGCGCATGGACCTGAATTCGTTGGCTTTGTGGTTTGACGGAATTGAACATCGGCTGAATGAAAAGCAGCGGATCATATTGAAAGAACCGCTCAAGGAGATCAAGGCAAGATTGGGTTTTTTGGTCGATGTTGGACTCGATTATTTGGCGTTGGATCGTTCCTCAAGAACGTTGTCCGGCGGAGAGGCCCAGCGCATCCGATTAGCAACGCAGATTGGAAGCAAATTGACGGAAGTCTTATACATCTTGGACGAACCGAGTATCGGACTTCATCAGCGAGACAATGACCGCTTGATCAAGAGCCTCAAGGCCTTGCGTGATGCCGGCAACTCCGTCATCGTTATCGAGCACGATGAAGAAATGATGATGCAGGCGGATTACCTCATCGACATTGGACCGGGTGCGGGCGTGCATGGCGGCATGGTGGTCGCCGAAGGCGATCCCAAAAAGCACTTATCCACCGAGAGCAACACGGCCCAATACCTTTCCGGAGCACGCAAGATAGAAATCCCCAAAAAGCGAAGAAAAGGCAACCGAAAAAGCATCCGTTTGACCGGTGCCACAGGACACAATTTGAAAAATGTAAGTGTGAAAATACCGCTAGGTACGTTTACCTGTGTAAGTGGAGTCAGTGGCAGCGGCAAGAGCAGCCTCATCAACCAAACACTTTACCCCGCTCTCCACAATCATTATTACGAAGAGACCAAATTGCCATTGCCCTTCCAAAAGCTCGCTGGATTGCAACACCTCGATAAAATCGTGGGCATCAACCAAAGCCCCATTGGAAGAACACCACGATCAAACCCGGCAACCTACACCGGCATCTTCAATGAAATTCGGGCTTTGTATACCAAATTACCAGAAGCCGCCATCCGCGGGTACAAACCGGGAAGATTCAGCTTTAATGTATCGGGCGGAAGATGTGAAGATTGCAAGGGAGCGGGAGTGCGAACCGTTGAAATGAATTTTCTACCGGATGTACATGTCACCTGTGAAACCTGCAACGGAAAAAGATACAACCGGGAGACCCTTGAAGTGCGTTACCGAGGCAAGTCAATTGCCGACGTTTTAGAAATGACGGTTAACGATGCCGTTTCCTTTTTTGAAGCCTTTCCCAAACTCAAGCGCATTACCAAAACACTGCAAGATGTTGGATTGGGATACATCACCCTTGGCCAGCAGTCCACTACCCTTTCTGGAGGCGAAGCGCAGCGCGTCAAATTAGCTACTGAACTCGCACGAGTCAGCACCGGAAGCACGCTCTATCTTTTGGACGAACCTACGACAGGTCTGCACTTCCAAGATATCCAAATGCTCATCAATGTGCTCCAAAGGTTGGTGGACCAAGGCAATACCGTATTGGTCATTGAGCACAATATGGATGTCCTCAAGGTAGCGGACCACCTCATTGATTTGGGACCTGAGGGAGGTCAACGTGGCGGTCAAATTGTGGCCGCAGGTACACCGGAAGAAGTAGCAAAAAACGACTCCAGTGCCACCGCTCCTTTTTTAAAGCCTATTTTGCATCACTAAACAGACGAATCAATACGGGATGAAGAAAGGATTGAAACAACGCGACTGGAACGAAATCAAGACCAATGACAGCTGGTCCATCTTTAAAATCATGGGCGAGTTTGTCCAAGGGTTTGAAACGCTACAACGCATCGGCCCTTGCATCAGCATCTATGGTTCAGCGCGTATGAGTGAGGATTCCATTGTGTACAATCAATCCCGTGAAGTTGCGCGGCAGCTTAGTGAACGAGGCTATGGCGTGATCACCGGAGGTGGTCCTGGCGTCATGGAAGCCGGAAATCGAGGAGCACATGATGCAGGCGGAACATCCGTTGGCTTAAACATTGAGTTGCCCTTTGAGCAACACAACAATCCTTATATCGATCCAGATAAAAGCATCGACTTCGACTACTTCTTTGTGCGAAAAGTCATGTTTGTGAAATACTCGCAGGGATTCGTGGTCATGCCCGGAGGATTCGGCACATTGGACGAGCTATTCGAAGCGCTGACGCTGGTGCAGACCTCCAAGGTGGAGCCCGTTCCAATCATTCTTTTCGATTCCAAGTTTTGGTCTGGTCTGGTCGACTGGATGAGAACAACCTTATCCGATCAGTACGAAACCATCAGCCCGGGTGACCCCAATCTGTTCCATGTCGTCGACACCGCAGAAGAGGTTGTAAAGGTCATCGATGACTTCTACTCCAAGTCGCTGCTCCGCCCGAATTTCTAAGCGTGCATTACTGCTTCATGAAGGGCAACGTGTGACGTTGGCCTGACTTCGTAAACTCCAACACATACAGTCCATTGGACCAGGATGACACGTCCAAGGCCTCGTTCTGTGCCGTGCTCCATTGCCACTGATAAATAATCCGCCCAGCACAATCCAGCACTCGGCATGTTGTACCCGCCGGATTCAAGTGCCTTACTTGAATATTGAGCAACCCATCGGTAGGATTGGGATACAGCTGCCAACTGGCTTCTGCCATTGATTCGTTCAATGCCATCACGGGATCAAACCCAATTGTGAAGACTCCACTCGCAGGAAAATCGATACTGGTTGTCCAATATTCGCCTTGATTTTGCAAGGGATAAAAGGCCGGTTGGTTGTTGACATCAAACGCATCACCTTCTCCCACAATAAGGCCAATGGATCCCGATGCGAATAATTCCGCTACACCCGCATCTGCAATTTTAAAATTGACCGTTCCAAGCTCACCCAATTCTTCAATCGCCCAAATCCGTTCAAGACGCTCTGTTTGAAATGGATACGCCTGTACTACCTGCAATTCGGCTCCATCGTGTCCCCAAAAGAGGTATTCGCCGTCCTCCATATCTGTCGGATCGCTGATGCGAACGGCCCCCGCACCTTGGGCGTCATCGTGAAGATCCCACTCGCTTTCACGGCCAATACCCGCAACATCTTCCGGGTACATGGACCGGAAATACATCTGCGCGTTGCCCATGCCCATGGCATAACGTGCGCCCACGTAATTGGTCACAATTTTGCGATGGGACTCAAAGAGCCGACGGTTGTAGATAAAGTGCTCGGCAATCATGCCTTCGCCAAACCGATTGTCAAAATCCCAACCGTAGCGCACTTCAACCAAGTCGGAATTGGCCCGTGCTCCGATGTTGCTCCCGGGAAACGGCAGACGCGTTTCGTTGATAATAGTATAGAACTGCTGGTCCCAATCCGACTGATCGTAAATCACTCCGTAAAACTGAGGCAATGAGGCATCGACAATCCACACAGGGGTCGCTTGAGCGTAATTCCCTTCGTCATCAATCACCACAGATTGATAGGAACTTTGATTTTTCCATGGATGCAAAATGAATCCATTTGACCCGCGCGCACTGGCAATCCAGCCGTGCTCATTCCACGCATTACTTGCACCTCGAACCACACTAAATGCGGAAATGCTGCGGGCGAGCTCCACAGCAGGGGCGATTACGCAATCGTCTTCTCCATCGAAAGCGATCGCAGCATGGCCGTTGATTCCATCAACCGCCTGGACGGGACTGGCTGTTTCACTGTCTTGGAAAGCTGAAACAAAATTGCCCGAAGCAACATCCCGCCACTCAGCAATGGTTTCATTACCTGTGAGTGCCTCGCCGTTGCTATTAAACAGCCCCCAATCTCCGCGAAGCCAGATGGCGAGATCTTCGCTATTACCAACCCCGCCAGGTCCGAATGGACCGAAAGCATCCGGCGCAGGGTGGTACACCAACTGTAGGGAATCCGATCCCAAGTTGCCCAAATTGAACCCATCCACTTCATTCGCCGCTGCATCCGGAATGTGCAGAAGCATTGGTCCGTAATCCAACGGGCTGATGGTGAGAAGATAATCCAACCCATCACCTTCCATAGACGAAACAACGGCATTTTCAACTTGGATATCGTCGATGGACAGGCCCTCCATTTCAATGGTTTCTAAATTTCTCCGAAACGAAAGTTCAACAACGGCAGGGCCATAGATTGCAGCTTCGCCGGCACTTGGGCTCAGAAAGGCGAGCGGCGGGAACCCAACGCTTTCCCCATGAACATCAGTCTCCCACATGCCACGTCCATACGTTCCTGCTCGAAGACGTTGCGGATCATTGACGCCTGCGCCCGGATACAACTCCAATTCCGTAATGCGAACCGATGCCGGGAGTCCACTGGAGAAATTGGACCAAGTTGAATCTTGTACATCCCAATGGAATACCCCCATGTCCGACCCTGCATACAAGGCATCCGTTCCTGTGGTGTCATACACAATGGAATTGATTGGCAAATCCGACAACTCTCCTTCCAACTCCTCCCAATTGAGACCTAAATCAGATGATTTCCAGACTTTCTTCGCAAACGAAATGAAGACTGTGCTGTCCTCTCCAAATACCGTCTCCACCGACAAAACAGGGTTAGAGCTCAGCGGCAGGTCGTTGCTGAGATTGACCCAAACAATGCTATCGGCCTCATCCAAGGCATTGTCACATCGGAACAATTTTCGATTGCTTTTCGCAGCAAAGACAATGTTTTCATTGCTTCGATGCCGATGAACGACGCGCATGGCATTCGCATCAGAACCACCCAATTCTGAGCTGATCTTTTCCCAAACGATGCTGTCCCGAACGGGATGTTTGATGTTCATGGATCGCCATATATTCAGCAGGCCAACAAACATGGTTTCGGAATTTTCTGGAGATACAGTGAACGGGGTGGACCACGCTCCACCTTCTGTGATGCCCAAATCGCCATTGGCTACAATGGTCTGGGATTGGATGCCCGGACCGGTGCGGTAGATCCGACCGTACTGGGAACTGGAAAAGAACCAATTGGGGTCGTTCGGATCATAAATGCACTCGAAACCATCTCCTCCGCTTCCCCGAGACCATTGAATGCCATCGAATAAGTATGTGCCATTGTCTTGGTATCCGTTCATGGCATTGGTGCCTGCAAAAGGACTTTGACCAATTTTGTAAATCTCTCCTGTGATGATCCCGTGACTGCGGTCTTCCCATTGCTGGTTATTGGCATATCGATAGATACCACCATCATTCGCAAGCCAAATCTCATTGGTATGGGGGTTGGCGGTTAGGTCGTGCTGATCGACATGCAAATAGCTGTCTTGTATATCCAGCCACGTCACGCCTGCATCATCGGACCGCTTCATGCGAATGCCACCCGCGTAAACGCGATCTACCACCACAGGGTCGGCCTCCAAGCAGAGGTCGTACCATGCCTGCCCTCCTTCCCCATCGCCCGAAGCGCTCCAGCCCATGATATTGGGGGCGTCACTCATTTCTTCAAAATTCACTCCGGAATCGGTCGATTTGTAAAATGCGCGGTACTCATAGGTTCCCGTTGAAAGAACGTACACATAATCCGGCGCTGCCGGGGTAACGGCTATGACCATGCGTGTGCTCGGTTCAATGCCATCGTTGATGTATTCCCAGCTATCACCGGCGTCTTCACTTCGCCAAAAACGGCCGCTACCGGTGCAATAAATAATGCTTGGATTGGTGGGATGCTGAACAATGTCTTTGTAGTTCTGCGTATTGTTGGAGACTTGATTCCAAGATTGGCCTCCATCCGTTGTCTTGAAAATACCATTGCTTGTGGCAGCGACAACTTGGTCCTCATTCTCCGGGTGCACCAGCAAATCTCCCACGACGTATCCTGAAATTCCATCATTCGCAAATTCCCAAGTCTCGCCAGCATCAATGGATTTCATGACACCCATGCCAGGGCTGTCTGACGCATCGCGGTCACCCGTACCGATGTAGACGGTTGCGGGGTTCGAGGCAGCAAAGTCAATCCCACTGACTCCCAAAGTCGGGAAGTCATCGGTATTGCACGTCCAAGATTGTCCGCCGTCATACGTTCTCCAAAGTCCCCCTGCTGGAGCGCCGGCAAAAATGACATTGGCATCTGAAGGATGGAAGGTAATAGCATTCATACGACCTATGCCTCGGATGTGGTCGCGCGTCGTAATGTCGTCCAATACCGGGCCACATACCTTCCAGTTGCCTTCGAGTGAGCGACCATTTGCAATGGATTCCGACCACCTCTTGTGCGCTCGAAAAGCGACATTTCCGTCCAATACACTTCCGTCCTCTGAATTCGTTCGGCCATCCATCAAATGAAGCCATCGTTCCACTTGCTTGTATCCCGAACCTTTCACACGTGGTCTGCCCTCCCAACGTGTTTCAAACTGCGTGCGAATTTGGTCAGGACTCACCTCAGGATCCTGCATCAAAACCGACCAATCCGGATCATTGACAGGGTCAAGCAGATTGGTTTGTGCTTCAATCTGCCCTGCGATTAAAACAACGAAACAACAGGAAATGAATGGACGCATCATCGCTTCAGATTTCAGTTTTGAATTGGCAATTTAGGATGGAAGCGACAACATGACCGACATTTTCATGCACTCGTCATCATTCAAGGGTCAGTTTGTCAGTTTTTCGCGCACAAATGGCATTGGCGCAATGATTGATACCCTATCGCCAAAGACACGAAAACCATGCAAACAGGAAACATCAACGTCCAAACGGAGAATATTTTTCCAATCATCAAAAAGTTTCTCTACAGCGATCACGAAATCTTCCTCCGGGAATTGGTCTCAAACGCAGTAGATGCTACCCAAAAGCGAATTACGCTCGGAAAATTGGGCGAAGTCAATGCGGTAGATGGAAATACGTCCATTGAAGTCATTCGAGACGAGACCAACAAAACACTGACTATCCGAGATCGGGGCATTGGCATGACCGAGGACGAAGTCAACAAGTACATCAATCAAATTGCCTTTTCTGGCGCTACTGAATTCCTCGATAAATACAA
This sequence comes from Flavobacteriales bacterium UBA7443, assembly GCA_002477505.1. Classification (GTDB taxonomy): domain Bacteria; phylum Bacteroidota; class Bacteroidia; order Flavobacteriales_D; family Sanyastnellaceae; genus UA16. The sequence continues at coordinate 3,115 of DLQB01000150.1, read as the reverse complement.
AGGAGAAGAAGCCAAAACGGCCATCATCGGACATTTTGGACTGGGTTTTTACTCCGCGTTCATGGTCGCTAAACACGTTGACATCATCACTTGGAGCCAGCGCGAAGGGTCGGAACCCGTGAAGTGGAGCTGCGATGGGTCACCCGAATACACCATCGACAAAGTTGAAAAAGACGAGCGCGGAACAGATATCGTGCTCCACATTGCAGATGATAGCGAAGAATTCTTGACGGATGAGCGAATCCAGGGCATTCTCAACAAATATTGCAAGTTTATGCCGGTGGAAATCATCCACGGCACCCAAACCACAATGGTCGATGATCCGACCGGTGAGAAGGACGATGAAGGAAATGTCAAAAAGACAGAAAAAGTATCGCCCCGGATTGTAAATGAGTCATCACCCTTGTGGAGCAAAGCACCTGCCGACCTTCAAGATGAAGATTATCAGAAATTTTATCGGGACTTGTATCCGATGAATTTCGAAGACCCGCTTTTCCATATTCATTTGAACGTGGACTTCCCATTCAATTTGACAGGCATTCTGTACTTCCCTCAACTGAAGAAAGAAATGGAATTGCGCAGGGATAAGATTCATTTGTATTCCAACCAAGTCTTCATCACCGACAACGTCGAAAATATTGTCCCCGATTTCCTCACCCTTCTGCACGGTGTGATTGACTCCCCTGACATTCCACTCAATGTTTCACGTTCCTATCTTCAGGAAGATGCAAACGTCAAGAAAATCAGCGGACACATCTCCAAGAAGGTCTCCGACAAGTTGAACTCGATGTTCAAAAAGGACCGGGAAATCTTTGCTTCGCAGTGGGACGACCTTAGGATATTCGTGGAATATGGCATGCTCACGGATGACAAATTCATGGATCGAGCGAAGAAATTCATGTTGTTCAAGGACACCGATGGCACTTGCCATACCTACGAAGAACTCATTGCGCTGGTCGGTGAGACGCAAAAAGATAAGAACGGAAAAGTCATTCTACCATACACCGCCGATGCGAAGGCACAACACAGTTTCGTTTCTGCCGCAAAGGAACGTGGATACCAAGTACTCGTGATGGAAGGTCCACTTGCCGCCCACATGGTCCAGAAGCTCGAAGAAGCATACCCAGATGTGCAATTCAAGCGTGTGGATTCCGACGTAGCGGACAACTTAATCGAAACCGAAGATGCTGCAGAAAGCACGCTGGATGAAAAACAAGAGGAAGTCTTGAAACCTATCATCGAAGGGGCATTCCCGGGCGATGCGTACAAGGTTAAATTCACCGCTATGTCTCCAACTGCTGCGCCACTTACCATCACACGTTCTGAATTCATGCGCCGCATGAAGGAACAGCAAGCCGTGGGCGGTGGTGGAGGCTTCCAAATGTTTGGAGCGATGCCTGACAATTACGATGTCACAGTCAACTCGAACCACCCAATCGTTCAAAAAATCCTCACGGAGAAGAACGAAGAAGTCAAGCAAAAACTAGCCAAGCGTGCAGGTGATTTGGCACGACTTTCACAGGGATTGCTCGAAGGCGAAGAACTGACTGCCTTCATCGCGGAGGGATACGGCGAGCTATCGTGAGCCGCTACGGATCCTGGATTGGTGGTGCCATAGGTTGGGCCTTTTACGGTCCCATCGGAGCCATTATGGGCTTTGCCTTTGGAAAGATGTTCGCCGACAGTAGCCTAGCGCAAAACGAAGCAGGAACAGCAGCTGGCAGCCGGAATCGCCAATCCACCCAGGCGGGCGATTTCTCGATTGCCCTGTTGGTATTGAGTGCGGCCGTCATGAAAGCGGACGACCGCATCTTGCAGTCTGAATTGGACTATGTCAAGGGCTTTCTGCGCAAAAATTTCGGCGAAGCCAAAGGTGCACAATTGACACTGCTGCTGCGCGATGTCTTGAAGCAATCCATCGGAATTCGGGAAGTCACGATCCAAATCAAACAGAATATGGATGTGGCCAAACGTCGCCTCCTGCTGCAATATTTATTTGGAATCGCACAAGCTGATGGAGAAATACACCCTGCCGAGCGGGAACTCATTCAGCAAATTTCCCATTGGATGGGGATTTCAAATGCCGACTTCAAAAGCATCGAAGAAATGTTCGTTGGATCCACCACTGATCCCTACACTGTATTGGAGATTGAGCGCACCGCGACAGATGCTGAGGTCAAAAAGTCATACCGGAAACTGGTGGTGAAATTTCATCCTGATAAAACCCAAGATCTCGGGGACGACTACCGCCATCAAGCACGTGAGCGATTTCTGGCCATTCAAAAGGCCTACGAACAAATTAAGCGCGATAGAGGTATAAAATAGCACGACCGCCTTGGATACCGGCGGCACGATGGTTAACCTTGGCATCCCATTATTCGAAATGATTATGAACAAAAGCACATTCCATTCGCTATTCCTCATTTTCCTTGGAGGAGCCATGGCTATCCTTCCTGCCGAAGCATTCAGCCAGCGTGGTAAAAAGTCAAAGAAAAACAAGGGTACTGAGAATACTACTCCACCGAAACGTGGAGGGAAAGATGACCCCAAGGAACTGAAGGAGCTGACGAAAGATGCTGTTGCCTTCGAAGGACTTTTTACACTTTACTCCGACACCACCAATGGTAATGGTTGGATGGCGATTCCGGACAGCATGTTGGAGAAACCGTTCATCTACTTTTCGCATGTCGAGGATGGTGTAGCGGAATCTGGCTATACCCGTGGCAGCTATCGCAACAGCAAGGTCATTTCATTTCACAAGCACTTCAATCGAATTGAAATTCATGCTGAAAACACCAATTATTATTTCGATCCTGAATCTCCATTGGCCAAAGCCAATGAAGCCAATATCAATACGCCAATCATTGCGAGCCTCAACATCGAAGGCATTGATTCATCGAAAACGGTTTACGCCATTGCGAATGCTGAGTTGTTTTTGAAAGAAGGGTTGGAAATGATCAAAAGGCCATCGCGGAAGCCCGGTGAATCCGTCCTCGGCAAACTATCGCGCGACAAATCCAAAATCCACAGCATCAATAACTACCCAGAAAATACTGAGGTTACCGTTGATTATGTTTACGATAATCCTGCGCCGAAAGTTGGTGGGGCCGCGATT
>DLQB01000141.1 GCA_002477505.1 Flavobacteriales bacterium UBA7443 | reverse complement strand
CATCCCTGCCACCGACGCCTTGTTTCCTAAGATATTTCCTGACAGTGGATGCCCGGCGAACAATCGCTCCTCAAATTCATCAAAAATTGAATCTGCTGGACTGTCCAAGTACGCATTCAGCTCATCCAAAATCACATCACGCTCCTTGATGATTTCCTTTTCCGGAAAAGTTGCATTGAATGTGATATCACTGATCAATTCGACAGCGCGCTCCAAATGCTGCTCAGAGAAGGAAGCATAAATCCATGTGTCCTCCTTCGAGGTGTAAGCATTGAACTCCCCTCCCACGCAGTCCAAGCGATTCAAGATGTGAAAGGGCTTGCGCTTTTGGGTTCCCTTGAAAAGGGTGTGCTCAATAAAATGAGCGACCCCCGCTTCACCATTCGCATGCTTTTCATCGCGAGATCCCGCGTTGATGACTAAACCGCAATGCGAAACGGGACGGGGAACCTGCTTGTAAATGACGCGAAAGCCATTCTCAAATTCGGCCGTATGCAATGCCTCTTTCCCCCAATTCGGCGGGGCATGCTCATTCGTTGCTTTCATGCCTATCGCCATTGAAAATGGAGCGAATCAGAATGGTAAGTCGTCCTCGTCATCCCCAGATGAAGCGGGCATAGGAGGAACATCGGGCAGTGGTGCCGCAGAGACCGACTCTGCAGGAGCCGCGGGCTCGCCGACACCTGACTCAATACGCCAAGCGTTCAAATCAACGTAAAAATTCCCGTTGTATTCCCGGCCGCGAATGTCAAACTTCACCAAAACCTCATCGCCTTCGCCGAGGCGAGCAATTTGTTCCGTGCGTTCCTTGACCGCCGTGAATTTGACATCTTGAGGGTATTGATCCTCAGTTGTGATCACAAAATCACGCTTGTAGAAGCCGCTTGGGAAATCCTGTTGGTCAAAGATTTTTTTGACCTTGCCTTTCATTTCAAAACTCATGCCCCAAAAATACCTTCAACCATTGGAAGAATTGGCATCGGTTGAGAATTTGTCAGGAAGTTTCCGAATCAGCCCGGATTGAAGGTCAAAACAGCCTTCAGTGCTGAGGCCACATCGCCCGCAGCAATTAATTTCTGGGCATGTTCGTGTATCGCCCGTTCCAAGGCCACTCCATCGTCCTCAAATTCCATGAAGAGATCCGACAATTCGAGCAACTTGAAATCATTCACATCCGTTTCATCGGGAAGTTCCAGTAGCGACCCCAGTTGGGCAAGTTCATTGCCGGTTAACACGGCACTCTGTTGAACCTCCTGAGGCAGCGCATCGACCCCAATTCCCGGGGCAGTGAGTGGTTTCGGCACGTCAAATAATGCCTCGCCTGAAGCCCGAACGTATGAATTCCCTCCGCATCGTCCGACCAGATCGAGCAATTCGGGAACAGGCTGCCCGGCAGCATTGAGGACATCATTGCGGAAATGCATCCGCTTGATCCGGCAAACGACCAATTGTCCGGCCCCTCCTTCATCGCCAAGGGAATCCACTCGAAGCACCTCACATTCCAATTGCACCGGACTCTCAGCAACACGAAAGGGACGGACGGTATCAGAAGGCAGCGGTGTCACCCCTGCTTTCTCGAATTCGCTCACACCGGCTGGAAAATCGCCACTGGCCAATGAGCATGCATGGACCAAGGCGAAATCCACCAGATTGATCACCACCTCAGGTACCTCCAAAACATTCTCGAGCGTATGCTTGGTGGTATTTCCGCGCATTCGTCGCGCAGGGCTGAAAATGAGAATGGGTGGGTTGGCCGAAAAAACATTGAAATAACTAAAAGGAGCCAAATTGGGCGTGCCTGTTTTGTCCACCGTGCTGGCAAAAGCAATGGGCCTCGGCGCAATTCCTCCCAGCAACTTGCCGTGCAAGTCTCTTCCTTCTAATGCTGTGGGATCGAAAGAACTGAATCCGCTCATTTGGAAACCCGGTGGTTTTCGACCGCTTCAATGGAAGCCATTACTTTTTCTTTCAATGCGGCTTTGAACGTGCGCATGTTTTCTGCGATGCCAGGTTCAGAGGTAGCGACAATCTGAGCCGCCAATATCCCCGCATTTTTCCCGCCATCCAACGCGACCGTAGCCACTGGCACTCCTGACGGCATCTGCAAGATGCTCAAGACCGAATCCCACCCATCGATGGAGTTGCTGCTGTGAATGGGCACACCAATCACAGGCAAAATGGTCAAGGAAGCGGTCATTCCTGGCAAATGCGCTGCGCCGCCTGCGCCTGCAACAATCACTTTGATTCCGCGGTCAGCAGCTGCCGCCGCATGCTCCACCATCCGTTCAGGCGTCCGATGAGCGGACACTACGGTCATCTCGTAAGGCACATTGAGCTCTGCGAGCACAGCCGCAGCTTGTTCCATGACAGGGAGGTCACTGGACGATCCCATGATAATGCTCACAAGCGGATTGGGAATGGTTGCCATCGATAATTAGTTTTCTTGTCTTTGTTCGATTTCGTCCCGCAAACGCGAAGCTTGCTCATAGTCCTCTCGCGCAATGGCCTTGGCCAATTCATTCTTTAATGCGTCCAAACTCTTCTTTCGTCGTTTTGGCTTTGCGGGAACCGGCGACTCAATTTCTTCGTTGGATTGAGCAATCTCGCTTTCACCAATTCCTGCCAATTTCAGCACTTCCTCTTCGCAATAAATTGGGCAACCAAAGCGATAAGCCAACGCCACAGCATCACTGGGACGGCAATCAATCTCCTCTTCTTTCGATCCCGATGCGCAGATCAATTTGGCGAAGAACACGCCTTCTACCATGTTGTAAATGATCACTTCAGTGACACGAGCATCGAAGGATTCCAGCGTTGTCTTGAAAAGGTCATGCGTCAGCGGACGTGAGGCTTTCATCTTCTCAATTTCAATCGCAATGGCTTGCGCTTCAGCTCCACCGATGACAATCGGCAATTTTCGGCTTCCGTTGATTTCTCCGAGCACCATGGCATAGGCCCCCGATGAGGAACCGCTGAGGGTGATGTCCGAGATTTCCATTTCTACTTTCGTCATGCGGCGGAAAGGGTTGAATGCAAAGGTACGTCGACGCGTTGAATCAGGCCTTCAATTCCTTGGCTGCAGCCGTCAACTTCGGGAGGATTTCAAAAGCATCTCCTACGATACCGTAGTCGGCAGCCTTGAAAAAGGGGGCTTCCGGATCTGTGTTGATTACGACAATGGTTTTCGATTGATTCACACCGGCCAAATGCTGTATGGCGCCAGAAATTCCAGCTGCGATGTACAGATTGGGCCGAATGGTGATGCCAGTCTGTCCGACGTGCTCGTGGTGCGGTCTCCATCCAATGTCAGAGACCGGACGAGAACAAGCTGTCGTCGCACCCAGCGCCGAAGCTAAATCTTCCACGATGCCCCAATTTTCGGGACCTTTCAGGCCACGACCTGCGCTGACTACCAATTCGGCTTCTGGCAGCGGCACTTGGCCGTCGGCACTAGCTGAATCAAACCCTGTCACTTTTTCCCGAGCAATGCCCAAATCTGCAGAAAAAGGCTCTACCGTGGCTTGCCCTGGGGCATCTTTTACGCCAAATGCATTGGGGGTCACGGTGTAGACTGCAATCGCAGTGCTCACGGCGACGTCCGCAACGGCTTTGCCCGAAAAAACGTTTTTCCGAACGAGATCGTTCGAAGGCAATTCGGTCACTCCCGCGACCAATCCTGCTTTTAGACGAACGGCTACCCGCGGTGCGACCGCCCGGCCAAAGTGATCATGAGAGGCGACTATGGCGGAAGCATTGAGCTGAACCGCCGCAGCCTCCGTCAATTTGGCCCATTGGCCACTGTCTGTAACAGGCTCTGTGCAATGCAGCACCTTGGCTATTCCTGTCGCTCCCAGTCCGCCATCACCGGAAATTTCACCGGCGACCAATGCGGAAGCGGTCATTCCTTGGGACGCCGCATAATTGGCTGCATAGCTCGCGGCTTCCAATCCACTTTTGGTGGGAGCTCCATTTTTGATCGAAACGATTGCTAATACTGACATGGCTTAAATGGCTTTTGCCTCCTCTCTGAGCAGGCGAATGAGTTCTTCAGGACGATCGGCATCGATCATTTTGCATGCCCCCTTTTCAGGTGGTAGCGTGAATTTGCTGACGGAAGTAGGCGCATCCGCTGAAGCTTCCACGACATTCAACGGCTTGGAACGTGCTGACATGATTCCGCGCATATTGGGAATGCGTTGCTCCGCCATCCCTTTAGATGCACTGGCCACAAATGGCAAGGCAACTTCAACAGATTCTTCTCCTCCACCCACTTCACGGGTCATTTTGGCAATGCCATTCTCTACTTCAAGGCTAGTCGCTAAGGCCACAAATGGCAGATCGAGCAGCTCAGCAACCATGGCTGGAACTACCGACCCGTTGTGGTCAATGGTTTCCTTGCCACACAAGATGGCATCGAACGCACCCGCTTGGGCTTGTTCGGCAATCAATTGCGCAACTTGCATGGAATCTTCGGGGGCGGCATTGACTCGGATGGCATCATCGGCTCCAATGGCCAACGCCTTTCGAATAATCGGATCACACGCGGCCTCTCCGATGGTAATGGTGGTAACGGTTCCACCCTGTTGTTCTTTCAACTCAATGGCTCGAACAAGCGCATACCATTCATCATAGGGATTGACGATGTATTGCACACCGCTCGAATCAAAAGCCTTATCGCCTTCGGTGAAGGCAATGCGACTTGTTGTGTCGGGGGCTTGACTGATGCAAACAAGTATTTTCATGATGCAAAGGTAGGACTTGCACGACCAAATGAGGAAGGCTTACACCGCTTAAGCATCGGCTTAGGGGCCCGCGGTTTCCACTCCTGCCCGAAGCACCATCTTGCAGAAGAAAATCGCTGTCAAAATGATTGGATTTAAATTGGGTTTTGTTGCTTTATTTGTTGGCTTATCTTTGCCGACCAATTCATAAGGTGATTATTATGCGTGAAGTGCAATATAGAGAAGCTGTTTGTGAAGCCATGAGCGAAGAGATGCGCCGGGATTCGAGCGTTTTTCTTCTGGGTGAAGAGGTGGCCGAATACAACGGTGCGTACAAGGCATCCAAAGGCATGTTGGATGAATTTGGTCCGGAGCGCGTGATTGACACACCTATTGCCGAACTCGGTTTCGCAGGAATTGCGGTTGGTGCAGCAATGAACGGTTTGCGGCCCATCGTGGAATTCATGACTTGGAATTTCGCCATTTTGGCGGCCGACCAAATCATCAATCACGCAGCAAAAATGCTGCAGATGAGTGGCGGCCAGTACAATGTCCCCATCGTTTTCCGCGGTCCAAACGGAACCGCAGGACAGTTGGCAGCAACGCACAGTCAGTCATTCGAGTCCATGTATGCGTCCATTCCGGGCCTCAAGGTTGTGACACCATTTACCCCGTATGAGGCGAAGGGACTATTGAAGTCAGCCATCCGAGACAATGATCCTGTGCTGATCATGGAGAGCGAAAAGATGTACGGTGACAAAGGCATGATTCCGGAAGGCGAGTTCCTCGTTCCCATCGGAAAATGCAATATCCGCCGCCGGGGAGATGCTGTCACCATCGTTTCCTTTGGAAAGATTTTAAAAACAGTGCACGCTGCAGCGGATGCACTTGAAAAAGAAGGCATCGAAGTCGAAATCATCGACTTGGTCACCATCCGCCCCTTGGATTTGGATACCATCATTGAGAGTATAAAGAAGACCAACCGATTGGTAATTGTAGAAGAAAGCTTCCCGGTGGCGAGCATCAGCAGCGAAATCGCCTACCGTGTTCAGCGCAATGCATTCGACCATTTGGACGCTCCCATTGTGCGATTGTGCCAGACGGATACCCCCTTTGCATTTTCCCCTCCGCTTATTGAAGAGGCCCTACCCCAAGTCAAGGACATCATGGAAGCTGTCAAAAGCGTTGCCTACGTGGCGTAACGAACAGCCTACAGCGAATCAAAAAGAATCAACCGCATCCTTGGAGGATGCACTATCATAATTAATATGGATACTATCCTGCTTTATTCAGTACCTGCAATCGCCATCTTGGGATTGATCATCATGGCCATCCAAGGCGCATGGGTACGCAAACAAGACGCTGGTGAATCAAAGATGGCGGAAATCGCCCAGCACATTCACGAAGGCGCGCTCGCATTCCTCAATGCGGAATACCGAATCTTAGCCATCTTCGTAGTCGTGGCCGGGGCCTTACTGGGCTTCGTCTCCACCATTGTCGAGACGACTGAAATCTACATTGTTGCCGCGTTTGTGATCGGAGCGTTTTTCTCAGCCCTCGCAGGCAACATTGGTATGCGCATTGCGACACAAGCGAATGTTCGCACCACGCAAGCAGCCCGCACAGGCATTGCACACGCACTGAAAGTAAGCTTCACCGGTGGTACCGTCATGGGACTGGGCGTTGCAGGTTTGGCTGTTTTTGGGTTGAGCATGCTCTTCATCCTTCTTTTCCAAATGAAAAGTGGTGGTACATGGGCTGGCGTTGAATCCATGACGATCGTTCTCGAATCACTCGCTGGATTCTCATTGGGTGCCGAATCCATCGCACTCTT
>DLQB01000130.1:4100-5553 GCA_002477505.1 Flavobacteriales bacterium UBA7443 | reverse complement strand
CGTACATCGCGGGTGACAATCGCTACTATCAGTCCCAAAACTCCAGTGGAAGGCCGTGTTGAAGCGTTGTACCGCATGGATCTGATCACGGAAGTGACGGGCAATCTGGACATGGGTGACGACGAATTTCGCGAAGGGACCAAGTTCGATGCCGGCGAAATCATTTTATCACTGGACGACACGGAGTCGCGGTTGGCTTTGATTGCTCAACGAAGCCAATTCCTCCAGTTGCTCAGCAGTCAATTGGCGGATCTTCAAATGGATTTTGAAGAGAGGGGAGCGATTTGGGCCAATTATGTGAATGAATTGAATGTGAATCAGTCATTGCCGGATTTGCCTGAAACGGCCACGAACAGAGAGCGACTATTCCTAGCCAACCGCGGCGTCATCTCGAGTTATCACAGCATTCGATCTGCAGAGGAGCGATTGAGTAAATTTCAAGTGCGTGCGCCTTTCGATGGTGTAGTTGTGCAGGCAAATGTTCGGCCGGGAGGTTTGGTCCGCGCGGGCCAGATGGCCGGAGTTTTGGTAGGAGAAGGGGAATACGAAATCAAAACAGCCGTCCATGCTCGTTATTTGTCCACCGTCGCTCAGCAGGATTCGGTGCGCTTCTTCGATGAGCAAGGAACAACAGTGGCAAGTGGTGTAGTGCACCGCGTTGCAGGAAATGTAGATCCAGCGACACAGTCTGCAAGTGTTTTTTGTAGGGTTTCCCCGGCGAAGGGCCACGATGCGGCCATTCGCGATGGTCGGTTTTTGACCGGAGAAATCAAAAGCAAGCCATTGCAGGGTGTCTTTGAGATTCCTTTGTCTTGGATGCACAATGACAATCAGGTTTACGTTGTAGCTGAAAATCAGTTGATGGAACGGGAGGTTGAGGTGCTTTTTCGATCCAGGTCGCAGGCCCTCGGCAGAGGGTTGGAATCAGGAGAGGTTGTGCTGAGCGAAGCATTGACCAACGCCTTTGATGGCATGATGGTCAGCTCCAAAACCGACGAAATCAAAGACTGATGCGCAGCCTCATTCGGTATTTTGTTCGCTACAACCTCACAGGTGATTTGCTCATGCTGGCCATTCTGGTGTCGGGATATGTCGGATTGACCAACCTCAGTTCCAATTTCTTTCCTGTTACCGAATCGAAGCAAATTCAAATCCAAGTTGTGTATCCGGGTGCCTCTGCGGCAGAAATTGAAGAGGGCATTGTGGCGAAGATTGAGGAAAACCTCAAAGGGATTTCAGGGTTGGACCAAGTGAAATCAGTGTGCAGCGAGAATGCGGGTGCGATTTCAATTGAAACGGACTCTCCAGCGATTACGGACGAGGCCTTGCAGAATGTCAAAAACGCGGTGGACCGCATTGCGAGTTTTCCTGTGGGCATGGAACCCCCCATTGTTTTCAAACAAGACGCCATTGGAGTGGCCATTTCATTCGCTGTTACGGGCGTCAATGACCT
>DLQB01000130.1:0-4056 GCA_002477505.1 Flavobacteriales bacterium UBA7443 | reverse complement strand
CAAGTTCAGTTGAGCGGCTTTCCGGATGAGGAAATTGAAATCAGCATGCGCCAAGCGAAGCTGAATGAATTGAATCTGAGTGTCACTGAAGTGGCGCAGGCGGTCGGAAATGCCAACTTGGAAACGACGGGTGGGCGATTGAAACTCGCAGATGAAGAGATGATCATCCGCGGCCGATTTCGGAAGTATGACGTGGAGTCGATGCGTGATATCATCATACGTGCCAACCGCGATGGTCGGATCGTTCGATTGGGCGATGTGGCTCAAATTGAACAGCGTTGGGCAGAAAATGACCCCTCACGCAATTGGTTCAATGGTGAACCTGCCGCTGTGATTACGGTCAATAATCTCACTTCTGAATCTATTTTGGACATCACGGCCTACGTGCGGGAGTACATCAAGCAGTACAATGACAAAGGATCAGCGACGCGCATTGAGGTCATCCGAGATTCGAGCACTGTTCTCAATCAGCGCATAGATTTGCTGGTGAACAATGGCATCATTGGTTTTTTTCTGGTGATTTTGTTTCTGGCCTTATTTCTGAACATTCGATTGGCCTTTTGGGTGGCGCTTGCGATTCCCGTCTCCTTCATGGGCATGTTTTTGTTTGCCGGTTCGTTGGGGGTTACCATCAATGTCATTTCGTTGTTTGGAATGATCTTGGTCATTGGAATTTTGGTCGATGACGGAATTGTCATTGCCGAAAATATTTACCAGCACTACGAGCGCGGCGAATCCCGGATGGAGGCAACCATCAATGGAACGCTTGAGGTGCTTCCCGCCGTGTTCGCGGCCATCATCACCACTGTGGTCGCCTTCTCCTCATTTTATTACATTGAAGGACAACTCGGGGATTTTTTCGGTGACATGGCCACGGTCATTATTCTGACGTTGGTCTTTTCACTGGTAGAAGGCGCCTTGATTTTGCCCGCGCACATCGGTCATTCGAAGGCCCTGCGGCGCAACTTTGAACCGAATGCGATTGAGCGCTTGATGCGCAAGATCATGAATGGCATGCGGGATAAAATCTACGCGCCTGTGTTGCGTTTCAGCCTCAAGCAACCATGGGTTATGTTTTGCATCATTGTGGCGGTTTTCTTGGTCTCGGTGCCTGGCTTGATCGGAAGTGGATTGGTCAAAACGACATTCTTCCCGTTCATTGAAGGAGACAACTTGTCCATCAATTTAACCATGCAATCTGGCACGCGTGAGCAGATCACAAAGAGTGAATTGGACCGCATAGAAGCCATCGTTTGGCAGGTCAATGAGGAGCTGTCATCTGAACGTGACGATAGCTTGCAGGTGATTCAGGCGGTAGACAAGAGAATTGGTCCATCGATGTTCAACGGCCTTCTCAATGTTCAGTTGCTCGATGGCGAACGACGCAATGTGCAGTCGACCGATATTTCGGGCATGATTCGCGAACGCGTGGGCACTGTGTTTGGCGCAGAGAACTTGAGCTTCGCAGCTTTCTCTCCGTTTGGACGACCGGTTTCGGTTTCACTGTTGGGAAATAATTTAAGGGAACTGGAGGCGGCTACGCAAGAGCTCAAGGCGGCGATGCTCCAGCGTGAAGACCTCAAAGATGTCATCGACAACAACCAAAAAGGCATGCAAGAAGTGTCCATTCAATTGAAGCCTCGGGCTTTTCAATTGGGTTTCACACATCAATCCGTCATGGGTCAAATCCGACAAAGTTTCTTTGGTGCTGAAGCACAGCGGCTGCAAAAGGGCCGCGACGAAGTCCGGGTGTGGGTGAGATTGGATGAACGGGACCGCCAATCGCTGGGTGATTTGCAGGCATTTCGAGTGCTTTCCATCGCAGGGAACTCAATACCACTGACCGAAATTGCGGAGGTAGAAGTGGGCCGCGGAATCAGTGCCATCAACCGACTCTACGGTCAGCGTGAGGTTCAGGTATCCGCCGATCTTGCAGGTCCAGAAGTCAGTGCTTCGGATGCCAATGCGGCGATCAAAGCAGATGTGTTGCCGGCAATTTTACAGCGTTACCCGAGCATAACGCCTAGCTATGAGGGTCAAAATCGGGAAGTGATCAAGTCGCAGGAAAGCATTCAACGGGTCATGCCCTTGATTTTTGCGCTCATGTTATTCATCATCATCCTTGCTTTTCGATCACCATTGCAAGGTTTGGCTGTTTTTGGTCTGATTCCATTTGGTTTCATCGGTGTGAGCTTGGGACACTGGATCTTGGGCGCACAGATCAGTCTTTTTTCCATCCTGGGTATGATTGCGTTGATCGGAATTTTGGTCAATGACGCGCTCGTTTTTGTTGCGGCCTTCAATGTGAATTTGAAGAATGGGATGCACGTCAAAAAGGCCATTTGGGAGGCAGGGATGAGCCGATTCAGGCCCATTGTTTTGACTTCAATTACGACGGTTGCGGGCTTGGCACCTTTGATGCTCAACAAGAGTTTTCAAGCACAATTTCTAATTCCCATGGCCATCGCAGTGGCGTTTGGTCTTCTGTTCGTGACCGTCATCATTTTAGTCTTGCTTCCAATTTACTTGCAATGGATCAACCCGCTGCATCGCAGTTGGGTGTGGATCAAGCGCGGCGATTGGCCGTCTATGGAGGCGGGTGAGCCGGCAAACCGAGAAGAACAATCTTTCGAAGAATGACAGCAAACATGCCTAAACGATCGGTCATATTTTTGCGGCGGTTGCAGCGAATCTGCATCGTGTTTTTGATGAGCGTTACAGCAGTGCAAGCTCAACAGACATTGAGTTTGGAGGATGCTGTAGCCCATTCGCTCCAGAACAATTTGGGGATTCGACTCGCTCAACAACAGGCAGAAGTTGCTGCCATTGGGAATGCCTGGGGAGCGGCTGGTGCATTGCCGACATTGGGTGTTTCAGCGACAGGTGCGAGTGCAATCAGTGATCAATCAAAAAATCCTACGTCATTCCTCCAAGAAAGAATTGAAAGTGAATCGGTGAATGTGGCGGGTCAACTGAACTGGGTGCTTTTTGACGGTATGGGCATGTTTGCCAATAAGCGGGCATTGGAGCGCATCGAGGAACAAGCAGAAGGCCAAGTGAATCTGGTGATTGAACAAACAATTGCCGCTACCATCATGGCCTACAATTCGGTCTTGGTTCAACGTGCGGTGCGGGATGTGCTGGCGTCATCCATGCAAATGTCCCGCGATCGCTTAAAATGGATTGATGCACGACGGGCCTCGGGAGCATCAACGACATTTGACCAGCTGCAATTTGAGAATGCCGTGTTGACGGATAGTTTGGCCTGGATGCAACAAGGCATCAACGTGCGTCAGGCGGTTCTATCACTGAATCGCCTCATGGGTGATGCGACCTCCAGTTCCTGGACATTTTCATCGCCATTGATGGCCCCAGAAAACATTGAGGACATTGACCAAATAAAGGATGGGGCACTATCAAACGCAACAACCATTCAAAATGCCTTGATTTCTCAGGAGATTGCCCGAACAGGGGTCCAGCAAGCGCAAGCTCGTATGAGTCCGACTCTTTTGCTCAATGCGAGTCAAAATGATCAAGTCAGCCGATTCAGTGCGGGTGACTTGTCGGCGGACGGCCGCACGGTCAATATAGCCACAAACATCTCCCTCAATTTCAATCTATTCAATGGAGGCGCCACGCGTAGGGCGATCCAGCAAGCGAAAATCCAAGTCGCTATGGCTGAGAATCAAGCGTTGGACGAGTACCGGGAAGTGGAGAGGTTGCTTGCCGATGCTTGGTCCCGTTGGACCGCTTCATCTGCCGCGTATGCCGTGAGTGAGCAACTCACTGAAAATTGTGTTCGCGTTCTTGAGATTGCTTCAGAACGATTGGCAACAGGAGCCATCAACTCGTTGGATTTTCGCGAATTTCAAATCCAACGAATGAATGCTGAGCAACAGCAGATTCAAGCCTTGAATGCCTGGCAAATGGCCGATGTGGAATTGCTGCGCTTGAGTGGAGCGTGGAGCCAAAGCCCAACGTTGGAGTAAGTCAGATATCCTTAACGGAATGGAAAAAAGCCCCAAAATCCTCATCATCACCTACTACTGGCCGCCT
>DLQB01000059.1 GCA_002477505.1 Flavobacteriales bacterium UBA7443 | reverse complement strand
ACTCCACCAAACAAGCCATTGACGAGCGCAATCAATCCTACAAATGCGAGCAACATCGCCCCCACATTCATGGCCAATTTCAAACCAGAAGCAGCACCACTTGCCGCAGCATCAATCACATTGACGGGTTTATCGTCATTGTGCTCATCGCGCTCAGCAGCCGATAAATCCTCATTCGGTTGTTCCGTCTCCGGCATGATCAGCTTGGCGAACATCAATCCGCCCGGTGCCGCCATGAACGAGGCTGCAATTAAGTATTCGAGTGGCACGCCAAGGGAAGCGTATCCCGCCAAGACGGAGCCCGCGACAGAAGCCAATCCACCGACCATCACCGCAAACAATTCGGATTGCGTCATCCGCTGGATGTATGGGCGCACGACAAGCGGAGCCTCGGTTTGGCCCACAAAAATATTGGCTGTGGCGGAAAGACTCTCAGCTCGAGACGTTTGGAGAATTCTTCGCAAACCACCTCCCATCAGATTGATGATCCATTGCATGATCCCCAGATGGTAAAGCACCGCTATCAGGGAAGAAAAAAACACAATAACCGGGAGCACGCGCACCGCAAAAACAAAACCTGAGCCATCAAAGAGCTCGAACATGCGGTCGGAATTTAACCCTCCGAAAATGAACGTGATGCCATCATTCCCATAATCAATGACGCGCTGAACACCCGTTGAAATGGCCAACAAAACGGATTTACCCGCTGGGAAATAGAGAACAAAAGCTCCAAAAAATAACTGAATAGCGAAGGCCCCAAGCACGGTTCGCAGACGAATCGATTGGCGATTTGTGGAAGCGAGTACCGCCAAACCAATCAACACGAACATCCCAACAAAACTGATTAAAATCGACATGACGCTCAAACTACAACTTGAGCAACCACTTTTTTCATTTCATGAATAACCCGTTGAAATCTTCAGTTCCAGGCATCCATTTGGAACGCGACGATTGGCGCCATTGGATACCCACGGTGATATTGCCACCTCTCCAATCTCCCAAAAGGTCTGATTCTGAGCCAGATGGACCCGCTTCGATTCCACTGAATTCGAAGGTGAATACGGCCTGCATTGCGGGACTGATCGCATAGCCAAGCCGAGAACGAAGGTTCCATCGCCACCATTCGCCCTTGTTCTCCCATTGAAAGTTATCCGCCATCAGGCTGCGAAAAGACTGCCGATCCAATTTGCCCTCTGCACGCCAATGCCACTTGAAATGTTCCATATTCACCCAAGCCTGACCGCCACGTGTGAAGCGATCGTATCGACGTTCTCCTTCATCCTGGAGGAATTCACCGACAAGGTGTATTCCCCATTGCCACCCTTCAACCACTGGGGCAGTGTATCCCATTTTCCCATTTAAAATCAGCCAAAGCCGAGGGGAGTTCAAATCAATTGGCGAGGACTGCGCAAGTGAAATCGGCTCAAGCGACTTCACCTCGAGAATGCCCGATCCAGCATTCTGAAACCAGGTTGTAAAACCGAGTTGATCATATTTGAGCGATCCCCACAGCGCCCCAGCCGGTGCAATTCTTTTGGGATTTACAAGTGGCAATTTGAACGCACCGCGCACCCGTTTGAAAATGTTTCGGCGAAAAGATGCCTCAACACCAAACTCATTCCGGCTATACCCTAAAAAGTCCGAGTACCTGAGCGTACGCTTTTGAATGCGAATTTCACCTGACTTCTCGTCCAACTCCCACGAAATTCCAACCTCACCTGCAGGGGCAACAAAATCCAACATCGCCCACTGGCCTCGTTTCCTCCAATGCCTTTCAAAATTTGAAACGTGATCCAATTCGGCCTTAGCCCAAGCCTTCATCCAAGGGTTCAACGTCCGGATCAGAGCCATTTCTGCCGCAAAATCATGCCAATCCAAGTCCGACCCAACAGCGCTCGCCTTGCTCGCATCAGCCTTCCACATGAGTTGCTGGAAGCCAATGGTCTTGGAACCCGAATATGCCGCGTCCAAGTACATCATAGGAGTACCTGTTTGCTGATAGAGGCGAGCTGGATTGGCCTCCCATCCGCTTCGCGTCGCCCAAGATGCATCATGGTTCATTTGCGCTTGGGCGGAATGCATGCCAAAAACCGTGCAGCTCACGAGCGCAAGGGAAATGAATCGCGTCAATCGCCGAAACAATGGAGTATGAGTTGTCCTTCGCATGAAAGAAAAGTGCATCTCTTTCCCATACGGAATGCTTCGGCGAAGGTTGCGCCCTTTGAACGAAAGAAGAGGGAATTACGGCAATCGGAAAGTCAAGGGCAAAAACTGGCTCACATTTGGAGAAATGAGAACCTCTCCGGACCCTGGTTGCATTAAAAACCGAATGGACTGACCGTTACGGTTTTCAGACTCTAACATGACCTGCCGGCAGCCGCCACAAGGCGAGAAATCTACCGCAGGCATTTCTCGATCGGTAACTACAGCAGCTGCCTCAATGCGTTCCCCCGGAAATTGCGCTCCCGCCGCAAAAAACGCAACGCGCTCTGCACACAAGCCGCTGGGATACGCCATGTTTTCTTGGTTCGAACCTTTGACGATCTTGCCTGAAGCCAAACGGACCGCTGCTCCGACTCGGAAATTTGAATAGGGAGCGTAAGCCACCTTCGCTGCCTCATGGGCGGCTTCCAATAATGTCTGATCCGCTGCTGACAATTCGCTGACAGCAGTTACGTCGACCATGAATTCACGCTTCAATTGCTTCATATCGCTCAATTTAGTGCAATTCTGTTCAGCGCAGGTGCATTACATTGCATGCATGCAAACCAAAGATGAAATTGTATCGAATTGGCTTCCCCGTTACACCGGAATGGAACTGGACCAATTCGGATCCTTCGTGCTCTTAACGAATTTCTCCAATTACCTCGAGAAATTTGCAGAATGGCACTCCATTGAAATTGTTGGAGAACGAAAGGCAATGCCTTGCGCCACTGCAGGAGACATCACCATGATCAACTTTGGAATGGGAAGTGCCAATGCGGCCACTGTCATGGATTTGCTCTCAGCCATCCATCCAAAGGCCGTTCTTTTCTTAGGAAAATGCGGCGCATTGAAAGAGAAAAACAAAATCGGCGACCTCATCCTGCCACTTGCCGGAATTCGTGGGGAAGGGACTTCCAATGATTATTTCCCTCCCGAGGTACCTGCATTGCCCAGCTTCGCGCTGCAGCGTGCGATTTCCTCCACCGTGCGCGATTACAACCGGGATTATTATACCGGTTCGGTGTACACGACAAACCGCAGGGTCTGGGAGCATGATGATACTTTCAAAGCCTATTTGCGCGATACGCGTGCTCAGGCCATTGATATGGAAACAGCAACCCTCTTCTCCGTTGGTTTTGCGAACCGTCTTTCCGTTGGCGCATTGTTGTTGGTGAGCGATGAACCCATGACACCATCAGGGGTCAAAACAGACAGTAGCGATGCAAAAGTCACCGCCAACTTCGTGGATGAGCACATCCGAATTGGGGTGGATTCAATCAAAGAATTGCAAGAAGAAGGCCGATCCATCAAGCACCTGAAATGGCGCTGATCTGCTAAAAATCATCCTCTGTGACCCTCAGCAAATACGTGTGTCGCCATTGGGATGGGATTTTTCGATCGTGGTGGCTCTCTACCACCCAAGCTTCAATCGCTCGCCAAGGATGTTGACTTTGATTCCCTTGCGCATTGAAAATCGCGATAGAGTCCAATACTTCCGAGGGCTGTGCGGGATTTGAGCGGCCACCCAACCAGTCAGAAGAGTGAATCAATAAGGTTTCACCTGGCTGCAAAGAATCCAATGAGAAAACGGTATCCAATTCAGACAGCTGAAGGGCACGGTGCTCAGCGCGAATGCCTCCCGTGGTCAGATTGAGTATGCGTACTTCGAACCGAGTGTTTCCTTCGCAGGAAGTCAAGGCCAAGAACAATCCAATTAGGCATCCGCAGGATGCGATTTTAAAAAGGAAAAAATGCCGCATGGGCAAAATTAAGCGCCCAAGTGGAAGACTTCTTCGTCTCCATAAAATTCTTGAGAATCGACAAAACGCGCAATTCGAGAGCGAAGCACTCCTCCGCTGATGGTGAGCGGTTCATTCGAATTGAAATCCAAGGTTTGTCCTTTGATTTCTTCATCCAGAATCGCACCCCAATCGCACAACTTATGCCACACGTGGCTTGCATCTTGAACAACCGAGTCTGAATGGCCTGTGCGCTCGCGCCATTCGCGCACGGCCGAATCGATGTCGGCAAAGGGCAATTGACTCAGCAGTTCCACGATTGGTCCTTCGACACGAACGAAAGATCCGGAATCGGGAAGCCGCAAAATAAAGGATTGAGTTTCCACTTCTGCTCCGGTAAAAGGGTTCCAAAAATAGGCCATGATTGATGCTTTGCTTGCGCTTACGCAATTCACGGTGATTTCGTTACACAACAATTGAATATCTTACGGTTCAAAGTCTCATTCCATGCCATTGCAAATCGAATCTTTCGAAGCTTACCGCTCAGCACAGAAAAAAAGCAAGCATAACCCCGAGCAATTCTGGGCTGAAATTGCCAATCACTTCGATTGGCAGCGGCCTTTTAAGGAAGTTCATTCGGGCAAAATGGAGGATGCCTCCACTCGTTGGTTCGGGGATGGGCAAATCAATATCACCGAAAACGCATTGGATCGAAATCTGAGAGAGCGTGGTGATCAAATTGCGCTGCACTGGGAGCCGAACGATCCAAATTCAGAAGGACAATCCTTTACCTATTCTGAATTGCACCGAACCGTCTCCCAATTTGGCAATGCCATGCGGGCCATGGGAGTGAAAAAAGGAGAACGCGTAGTGCTCTACATGCCCATGGTTCCTGAGTTGGCCATTGCTGTATTGGCTTGCGCCCGCATCGGCGCCGTACATTCGGTGGTGTTCGCAGGGTTCAGCGCACAGGCCTTATCGGATCGGATCGAAGACGCTCAAGCCTCGATGGTCATTACGGCCAATGCGGGCAGACGAGGGGCAAAAACCATTCCTTTGAAAGCGACCGTAGACGAGGCGCTGAAAGAAAATCAATCCGTTCAGAATGTGATTGTAAAATCAGTCACTTCCGATCCATGCTTCATGGATACATCCCGGGATGTTTGGTGGAAAGACGCCATGCTCAGTACCGAACCACTTGCCCCGTGCTCGGCTGAAATCATGGACGCCGAGGACATGCTTTTCATCCTTTACACTTCAGGCTCCACCGGAAAGCCGAAGGGTGTGGTCCACACCCACGGAGGCTACACCGTCTACGCCGGCTATTCTTTCGCGAATGTATTTCAATGCCAACCGGGTGATGTGTACTGGTGTTCCGCTGACATTGGCTGGATCACAGGGCACACCTACATTGTCTATGGGCCTCTGTTGCAAGGGGGTACAACCATCATGTTTGAAGGCATACCCACCTTCCCTGATCCCGGCCGGTATTGGGCGATTTGTGAAAAATACAAGGTCACCCAGTTCTATACGGCCCCCACGGCGATTCGTGCCTTGATGGCATGCGGAGATGAACACGTGGAACGCTACGATCTGAGCTCGTTGCGCGTGCTCGGTTCTGTTGGCGAGCCGATCAACGAGGAAGCCTGGCATTGGTACCATGAAAAGGTGGGCCATTCAAAATGTCCCATTGTGGATACGTGGTGGCAAACCGAAACGGGTGGTATCATGATCAGCGGATTGGGAAACTTGAGTCCTCAAAAACCAGCTCATGCTGGGTATCCTCTGCCGGGCATCCATCCGGTCTTGGTGGACCCCGAAGGAAACACCATCAAAGACAATGGGAAAGAAGGCCTGCTCTGCATCGCTGCGCCTTGGCCCAGCATGATCCGAACAACGTATGGGGACCACGAACGCTGTTTAAACACGTATTTCCGCCCCTTCCCGGGACGCTACTTCACTGGCGATGGCGCCAAACGAGACGAAAATGGCATGTACCGAGTCATTGGACGAGTCGACGACGTGATCAACGTTTCGGGACATCGGTTTGGAACCGCCGAAATCGAATCCGCTCTCAATCAGACTCCGGGAGTAATCGAATCTGCTGTGGTCGGTTATGAGCATGAAATCAAGGGCCAAGGCATTCATGCCTATGTAATTTGCGAGCAATTTCCTTCGGAATCTGAATCCATTGAAATGGCAAAAGCAGCAGAAGGACAAGTGATCTTAGGGATTGGCAAAATTGCTCGCCCGGATCGCATTCAATTTGTGGCGGGCTTGCCCAAGACGCGTTCCGGTAAAATCATGCGACGCATTCTTCGTAAAATTGCATCAGGCGATTTCGACCAATTCGGGGACACCTCCACCCTGCTGGACCCCAGCGTGGTGGACGAGATCGTGGACAAGGCCAAAAGACTCATTTAAAAATGAACCACTTCATCCGCTTCGTTTTCAGCGCCTTAGCTGTTCTCACCTGCGTGTCGCTCAGCTTCGTTTCGGCCTCGGCGCAAGTCGATACCGAATTTTGGTTCGTAGCGCCAGAAGTTTGGGCGAACCATGGCGATAGCCCAACGCTGCTTCGTTTTGCAACATTTGACCAGGATGCGGTTGTAACCGTAGAACAGCCAGCAAACCCCGGGTTCCCAACCCAAACACTCAACATTAGCGCCAACAGTGTTTCCTCGTTAAACCTCGCTCCATGGCTATCGATCATCGAAAACAAACCGGCCAATACGGTGCTTAATTTTGGTCTTCACATCACATCGACTTCTCCTGTCCAAGCGTATTATGAGGTGAATCCGTCCAACAATCTAAACCCCGACATTTTTGCACTCAAGGGTGGAAATGCCTTGGGATTGGAATTTTTTGTGCCGTTTCAAAACTATTTGAACAACAGCTACACCCAGTCCACCTCCTCTTTCGACATCGTGGCCACAGAAGACAATACCATCATCCAAATCACCCCGAAAAAACCAATCCAAGGCCACGCACCGAATATTACGTTTAGCATTGTTTTGGATGAAGGACAGACTTGGAGCGGGCGAGCCTCTTCCACTCTCGCCAGCCAACATCCTTTTGGAAGCGTCGTTTCTTCCAACAAACCCATTGCGATTACGATGAGTGATGATTCTGTGGCTGGAACTCCCTACGGTGGATGTGCCGATATCATGGGAGATCAAATCGTCCCGGTATCCATAGTGGGCACTGAATACATTGCGATAAAAGGCAACTTGAATGGACCCGACAAAGTCTTTTTCATTCCCACCGTTCCCAACACGACCATTTCGGTAAATGGAACCGTCGTGAGCACACTGACTACCCTCGCCTCCATTTATACCCACACGCTGAGTGCCAATGCCGCTTACTACGAGGCCAGCGCACCGGTCTACGCATTGCACATGACGGGGTTTGGATGCGAAATTGGTGGAGCATTACTCCCATCCATCATTTGCACGGGATCTCAAGAAGTGGCATTCGTCAGGTCCACCAACGAATTCATGGGATTGAAAATTTTAGTGCCTGCCGGAGGGGAAGATGACTTTGAGTTCAACGGCAATGCCAACCTCGTTGAGGCATCGGATTTTTACAATGTGCCGGGAACAGGTGGGGAATGGAAATACGCCAACATCACAGCCACTTCTTTTGTGCCTCAACTTCAAGCCTCACGCCTGTCAAATTCAAGCTCGGAATTTCACCTCGGAATCATCAATGGAGGAGCTAATTCAGGCACACGGTACGGTTATTTCAGCAATTATGGCCAACAGGCTTATGCGATTCAATTGGAGGACAACACCATTTGTGACGGAGATCCTGTCACATTGAATTCCAATATTCTGAATGATGCCACCTATGATTGGACAGGGCCGAATGGGTTTGTAGGTCAAGGCAATAGCATCGACCTCGGCAACGCGTCATTTGACGATGCGGGAGAATACTTTGTTTCAGGCTATGTCGGTGCCTGTCCGATTGAAAGTGATTCGATGTACCTGCTGGTCTATGCCGTTCCCGATGCCCCTGAAATCTCGGGCATTCCAGTGCTTTGCGAAGGAGAGCCACTCTGGCTGTCAACGGACAGCGCAGGACCCGTATTCTACGATTGGAGCGGACCCAATGGAGACCTGAACGGCAATTTTAACTTGCAGATCGAAACCACCCAGGCTTCTGATTCTGGGCTTTACAGCCTAACCCTCACCGATCATGGATGCCATTCCGAACCTGACTTTTTCAATGTGGAAATCATCGCCCAGGCAACAGCGGAAATCAATTCGATTCCATCATCCATTTGCGCCGGCAGCAGCTTAACGCTAGAAACCGCTTTCAGTGCTGGAGCCAGTTATGCATGGACTGGACCGGGAAATACATCGCTCGGCAATCTGTCCGGTGTGCAACTGACCAATCTCCTGCCGGAAGATTCAGGTTGGTACACGTT
>DLQB01000110.1 GCA_002477505.1 Flavobacteriales bacterium UBA7443 | reverse complement strand
CATTGTCCACATGAAATTGGAACAGGCAATGGCAAGGAGGCAACGCCATGTCATCAATGAAACTCGGGTTCCAAGCCGAGATCACGTGCCGACGTGAGTAGGGGTTATTTTTGATTTGATCCACCAACTTCACAATCTGATCCGTGTGGGAACCGTCCGGATTCGGCCAGCTGCGCCATTGGTACCCGTAAACTGGGCCCAGGTTTCCCGCCTCATCGGCCCATTCGTCCCAAATGCGAACGCCATTTTCCTTGAGGTAAGCAATGTTGGTGTCTCCCTTGAGAAACCAAAGCAGTTCATGGATGATGGAACGCAGGTGCAACTTCTTCGTCGTGAGCACTGGAAATCCTTCACTCAGGTCAAACCGCATTTGATACCCAAAACAGCCGATGGTCCCCGTCCCCGTGCGGTCCTCGCGCAACGCTCCATTCGTCAGAATATGATCCAATAAGTCCAAATATGCTCGCATGTACCGAAGGTATTTCAGATGCCCGAAGATTCAACCGCACGTTGAAACGACGTGGAAAAAGTGCTGGAATTTGGCCTCAACTGAAGTGGCGGCGCATCCAACTGAGCTTCGAATACTCCGCTACGGGTGTTCCCCACCGGTAAAGTGCGTTGATCAGCAACAAATGCGCGATGAGCGCTCCGTGCAATGGCAAGATGTACCACGGCCTCGGCAGATCCACGACAAAGGGATTGTCCGCCTTTGGCGCTTCCCACATGTACATGTAATTCGCTGTGATTTCAGAAGGGAAATAGGTGTTAAGCCACCAATTAAAGAGTCCCACCACTGTCGTCAACACAGCGACGGAAACATACGTCCACATCCACCCCCACTTGGGGAATCGAAATCCAAAAGAACGAGCCATGATGAGTGGCATGACCACAATCGCCGAGTGTTTGAAATAGTAATCCAACAGCACCAGCGGCGCATCGCCAATGGTCAATTGCGGCGTAAGCAGAGCGTGTACGCCTCCGATGGTCCCTGTAAACGCCGAAAACATGAACAATTTCTCATTCTTGAAGAAACAGTTCAGCCCCACCAAGGCGTAATTCACTCCACAGAGATGCAAGGGCAAATTGCGGTGCCACGACATGTCGTGCTTGGGGTTCAAAAAACCGTAAACCGGCATCACCATGTTGGCAATGATCAAGACCACACCTGCCCTCCGCAGGGCTATATCCCGAGCTTTTTCGTCCAACGATGCAAAGGTCCGCACGACCAAGATTCCCGCGAGGATACTTCCAATCATGAAAGCCCAATAACGGACTTCATTGGCGTGGATTACAACGTCGTAACTATTCAAAGGTTCAATTTAAATGGCTGTCCTAGCAATGATCGAGCGGCAATTTACAGCGCAAAAACTGATTTTAACCTGTCACATTCTGCGCACCCTCGTGGATCAGCGTCTGGGTTGGGAAAGCAAAATCCAAACTGGCTTCGTTGAAGCGCGTCAAAATTTCCAAATTGACCATTCCAGGTGTCAGGCACACATCGGCTTCCTTTCGGACGTAGTAAATGGCACTCACATTCAACGAAAAATCGCCAAATCCACTGAACCAAATGAGGGTGTCGTCTTCCGTTCCAATGTGCTTTTCAATGATCTCCGTGAGGATGGAAATTGCCTGCTCGATTTTCTCAGGCTTGGTATCGTATGTCAACCCCAAGTCCAGTCGAATCTTGCGCGCCGGTTCCGCCGTCACATTTTCCACGAGGCTGTCGGTGAATTTGTGGTTGGGAATGGTGACGATGCGACCTGCGAGGGTCTTAATCCGCGTACTCCGAATGCCAATCTCAGTCACCGTGCCGTCGACACCGGCCACCTGGACCCGATCACCAACCAAAAAGGGCTGATCGACGAAGACCGTGATGCCACCGAAGATATTCGCCACAAAATCTTTCGCCGCCAAGCCCATTGCCAAACCTCCAATTCCAACACCGGCCAATAGCGCAGCGACATCATAGCCCGCATTGTTGAGCGCCATGATGAAACCCAGAATCCACACCGTTGAACGCAAGGTTTTGCGCAAGATGGGCGCCACTTGGGACATCATTTGCGAAGCTGATTTCTCGGCAGCCCCTTCGAACAAATTTCCCAATACACTGTCCACCAGTCGCGCCGCCATCCACGTCACATTCAATGCCACAGCGATGGAAAATACGTGGTCCATGAATGCGTCGGTGTCAACTCCGAAATGCAGATGGTCGTAGCCAAACCACAATCCCAGCAACACAACGGACAAGGAAAGCGGTTCTTCCACTTGATCCACGATCATGTCATCCAATTTTGTCTCGCTTTTGGCGGCCAATGCCTTCATTCTCCGGCTAAACCAACGATAGACCAATCGACCCGTAATCACGCCGCCGAGCGCCCAAGCCAAGGCGATCAACCACTCCATGGTGGGATTGCCCAAAAATTCTGTGTCTAAAAATTCCATGGACCAAAAATGGCGCGAATATCTTTGCACCATGCAAAACGGTTCAAAAAACTCCCATGATTTCGGCGCATCATTCGGTCCTTCCTTACGCCTCGGCGTACTAGGGGGAGGGCAACTCGGTCGAATGATGATTCAATCCGCTGTGGATTTCGATGCGCGCGTCGAAGTAATGGACCCAAGTTCAGATGCTCCTTGCAGGCACCTTACGCCCCGATTTGTGCAAGGCGATTTGCAGAATGCGGACGATGTCGTAGCGTTCGGAGCAGAATTGGACGTAATCACCATTGAAATTGAGCATGTCTCCGTTGAAGGCCTGAAGACCTTAGAATCCCAGGGAGTTCGCGTAATCCCGAAACCCGACCACCTGGCGGTGATTCAAGACAAAGGCCTGCAAAAAGAATTTTTCGCCCAAAACGGGATTCCCACTTCACCCTTCCAATTGGTCGATGGCGCAGAAGGAGTTGAGCAAATGGGCCTGCCCATTGTCCAGAAGATGCGCAAAGGCGGTTACGACGGAAAAGGGGTCGTTCTCCTGAAGTCCAAATCGGACCTTCCCAAAGCATTTGACGTGCCTAGCGTCTTGGAACATGCGGTGGACATTGAAAAAGAACTGAGTGTCATCGTGGCAAGAAACAGCCAAGGAGAAACCCAATGCTTTCCAGTCGTCGAAGCAATTTTTGATCCCGTGGCCAACCTGGTCGATTACCTCATCGCACCCGCGGCCATCACTCCGCAGCAGGCACAAGATGCGGAATCGCTTGCCCGCCGCGTTGCCGAGGCCATGGATTTTGAGGGATTGCTGGCGGTAGAATTGTTTCTGGATCGGAAGGGGGATCTCTTGGTGAACGAACTTGCTCCGCGCACACACAACAGCGGTCATCACACCATCGAGGCCAACCGAACGTCACAATTTGAACAACACTTGCGGGCGGTCCTGGACCTTCCCCTTGGTGCCACGGATGCGCTGTTTGCCGCTTCGGCAATGGTGAACATTGTGGGCAGCGCTGCAGCGCACGGCACACCCATTTATACTGGACTCGAGGCTGCATTGAGCACCCCTGGCGTCCATCCGCACCTCTATGGGAAATCAGCCGTGAAACCTTTTCGAAAAATGGGCCACGTGACCATCACCGGACAAAGCCGATCAGAAGTTGAGCAATCGGTCATGCGCATTCGTGAACAATTGGCGGTGGATGGAAAAGCCTGAGCCACGCGATCGAACGGCTCAACATCCCCGTAATTTGAGCTAGAATCGCGCCCATGAACAAGCCTCAAGCACTGATCGTATTCACAGGTGGTTACTCTGGAGAAGCTGTTATCTCACGCAAATCCGCGGCCATGATCATGGCTCAGATTGACCGCACCCGATTCGAACCGGTATTGGTTCACATCAACCCCAAAGGCTGGTTTTTCGAAACGGAGGCCTCGGGTGAAAAAACCTCCACTACCTTGGATGATTTGGTTGGCGACCCGCGGAAATTCATCGGCGCTTTCATCATGGTCCACGGCACACCTGGAGAGGACGGCAAGCTTCAAACAATGCTGGACGCGGCAGGAATGCGCTACACCACTGGAGATGCAGATTGCATGGCCTTGACGTTCAATAAGGGACGGACCAACGCCTTGCTTCGGAATGAAAACATCGCGGTTGCACGCTCCGTGGAACTCGCACATACCGAGCCATGGGATGCCCATGAAATCAGTGAATCGGTGGGAATGCCCTGTTTTGTGAAACCCAACGAAACCGGATCCAGCATTGGCATTTCGCGGGCGGAGACGGTGGCCGAATTGGCAGGCGCAATCGCATTGGCTCGCTCGGTTAGTACCAGCGGCGTGCTCGTGGAATCGTTGCTTGAAGGCCGGGAATTCACCGTAGGCGTTGTGCCGGACGAACATGGAAAACCGACCGTGCTTCCGGTAACGGAAATCACGACGGAAAGAAGTTTTTTTGATTACGAGGCGAAATACCAAGGGGCATCGCAAGAAACCACACCAGCGCTCATCCCCAAAGAACAGAGCGATGCACTGCAAGCCCAAGCCCTGGCTGTTTATCGCGCCACGCAGTGCCGGGGCATGGCGCGCGTTGACATGATTTGGACGGAACCCGGAGTCGCCTCCGTGATTGAAGTCAATGGCGTTCCCGGATTTTCGGAAGTCAGCATCATCCCCCAGCAGGCGGAGAAATCGGGTTTTACGAAGTCCAAATTGATTTCGAACATCATCGACAGCACCCTGCTTTCGGATTGAATTCGACCGAAGTCCTCAGAATCTTTCAAACACAAAGAAGGCCGCCCAAATGGACCGCCTTCCCCTGTTGAATGAAAAACAAATAAACTGTTGAAGCTAAACTTCAGAGGGGGATACGGAACACCTTTGAAAAGGTTGCACTCTTTCGGAAAAAATCAAGAACGAACCCGATTTCCTTGGTCCTCAATGAATGCTTTCCATCCGCTGTAACCGGCTTGCATCCGAGGAGAGGACAATTGGAAATGGTGGCACAACGCCACGGCCAATCCGTCCGTTGCATCCAATTCTTTGGGCAAATCGGACATGGGAATCTTCAACGTCCGGGCCACCATAGCGGCCACCTGTTCTTTGCTTGCAGCACCGGAGCCTGTGATGGACTGTTTGACTTTTCGCGGTGCATATTCCGCAATCGGAATGTCTCTGGACAGCGCTGCTGCCAGTGCTACGCCTTGAGCGCGCCCCAGCTTGAGCATGGATTGGACGTTCTTCCCGAAAAAAGGCGCTTCCACCGCCATGTGATCGGGCGCGTGGGTTTGGATCAGCGCGGAACACCGATCATAAATGCGCTTCAGCTTCACCGCGTGATCCTTGTACTTCGAGAGGTGCAAGGCGCCCATTTCGACCAATTCCACTGATTTTCCGCGCACGCAAATCACCCCATAGCCCATGATTGTAGTGCCGGGATCAATGCCGAGGATGATTTGTTCGACGGGTTTTTGCTTGGCGGTTGGTGACATCGCCCAACGAAGGTACATTTGGAAAAGCGTACCCCCACCGATGAAATCGCCCCGTTATCAACTGCCCCCTCGCAAATGGTTGGCTTGGATCACCTCCTTGCTCGCTGTTGCCGTGATTGTTTGGCAAGTTGGGCATCATCAAGCCCTTTCAATGCAATCGATCGATTGGGGCCAACTGTCCCCGAATCGCTGGTCGCTGCTCGCATTCGCCGCCTTGCTCGTTCCCGTCAATTGGGGCATCGAAGCCTTGAAGTGGCACGTGCTTTTGGAGCGAAAAAGATCTTCCATCGGACAGTCGTACCGGGAGGTGATTGTAGGAGCAACGTGGGGCTTTTTAACACCGAATCGCAGCGGAGATGCCGTCGCGCGGGTGGCGCTATTGCCCGCCGCGGATCGGGCCCGAGGGCTGCGGTCTTTCGGCTGGAGTGCCTGGTCGCAAGCCGGAATGACCTTGACGTTCGGAGCCCTGGCCTGGATATGGATTTTGAATGTCCCTTTGAAACCGAGCGGAATTTCAGCCAACGGAATTTTGGGGCTGCAATCGCACGGGGGAATGGGTGCGTTGGAAATTGTTCCTTGGATCGCTTTTGCGGGCACCATCGGCTGGTGGTCCTTGGGATGGGCAAACAATCGATTTGGTCAAAAGATGATGATGCGATTGGGAAAACGCATCCGACTTCCCCATTGGCTCCACGCACAAAGTGCCGATTCAGCGGCGATGACTCGCTCCCATTTGCCGCTCATTCTGATGCTCAGCGCTTTGCGGTATGGCGTTTTTGCCTGTCAATTTGTGCTCGGACTCATGGCCTACGGTTTCAACGGCTTCCCTGAAATGATCGGTGCTGTCGCATTGGTGTATTGGGGAAACATGATCATTCCAACCGCAGCGTTGGCCGAAATGGGCATTCGAGAAGCGCTGATTGTCCTGGTGATCCAACCCCAACCGGAAATGGTTGTCCCCCTCATAACCGGAACGTTTGCCATCTGGATGCTCAACCTGGTATTGCCCGCCTTGTTAGGAGCGATCATCGGCACACCTTCAATGAATGCGACCCATGAACATTGAATTTGGACTTGAATCGTGGCTTGCGGCATTGGCATGGGCCATGCTGGCTTTGCACTTCCTTTGCCTTGGCCGGTATGCCATGTCCATCTGGTCTTGGGTCCGGCGGCTGCCTGTTTCAGCGGCCGCAGGTGACATCGCCAAATTTGATTCCCTTTCTGCACCGTTGATCACCGTGGTGATTCCATGCCGAAATGAGGCAGAATCGCTGCCATTTCTGCTCGAAGACCTTGGCCAGCAAACCGTTCCTTTGGCACTTTTGGTCATCGATGACCACAGCACCGATGGAACCAAAAACGTCGCGGAAGCGGCAGGTGTAAGGTGCATCAAGAACCCTGGAGAAGGTAAAAAGGCAGCCTTGCGGCAAGCCCACAGCCAAATCAAAACGCCATGGATGGCCACGTTGGATGCCGATGTGCGCATTGGGAAAGACTGGGCGTTGTCCATGGAGCACTCCATCAACCAATCGACCTCATCAGCGGTTGGAGCCATTCTTGGAACAGTTCGTCTAAACGCAACTCCAGAATCTGCATGGGAACGTTTTCAAGCACTCGAGTACGGGTGCCTCATGGCGTGGATTGAAGGCGGAGTCTGCGCCGAAAAACTCGCCATGGGCAGCGGTGCAAACAGCGTATACCGGACGTCAACCTACCCCGCGGAAAGCTTGAATGAGGCCCAAGCCTCTGGAGACGATGCCTATGCGCTTCTCGCCATCAAAAAGCATGGTAGCCCTATCGCATGGAATTCGGACCCACAGGCTTTTGCCACAACGCAGCCCGTTCAGAATTGGACTGAACTGTGGAACCAGCGAGCGCGTTGGGCATCCAAAACGCACGACCAAGCCGATGGTGAAACCAAATCTGTGGGACAGCTCATCGCCGCCGTAGAACTGACATTCCTTTTTGCGCTGCTGGGCACAATTTCATCGAGCGATGTTGGTTTTCTCTGGATTTTGGTGGCGGCAATATTGAAAATCCTGCTCAATCAACCCTTGATTTCCCGCGCGGCGCGGCGGTACAAATTGACCATGAAATCCACCGATGTACTCTTCTTCCCTTGGCGATACGCCGCATTGGTTTGGGGCGCATGGTGGCAACTCCTGCGGGGCAACGTCAAATGGAAAGGCCGTCAATTGTAAATTGGACGCAATTCGCAATGCCACTCAGCCGCTCAGCTTCGCTCTAGAACCATGAATTCCGACGCCCAACCATCCCGCATGTTCGGGGCCTTCCGAAATCATCGTCCGGCGCTGATTGGATTGATCTGGATTTCGCTTCTTGCAATGGTAGCCATCGCCGGTCCTTTCATTCGCCCGGACAGATCGCCTCACGCCAATGCACAAAACCTGGACCAAGCTCTTTTGGAGCCCGGATCAACCGTTGCTTTGGAGGACGGCACCACGATGCGGCATTGGCTCGGAACCGACCGTTACGGCAGAGACGTTCTCAGCCGACTCATGGCCGGCTCTGCCATTAGCCTGGGCGTGGGATTATCGGCTGTATTGATTTCACTGTTGATTGGGATTTTGCTCGGCGCCTGGGCCGGATACCGCGGCGGACGTGTCGACGCATTCGTGAGTTGGTGGGTCCAAGTGATCTGGACCTTGCCCACGCTGCTCATGGTGCTCGCCATCACCTTGGCATTCGGCAAAGGATTGTGGCAGGTATTCCTCGCCATCGGCCT
>DLQB01000105.1 GCA_002477505.1 Flavobacteriales bacterium UBA7443 | reverse complement strand
CCCGCTGCTAAAGTCGCATGACCGCAAAGGTCGATTTCAATGTCTGGTGTGAACCAACGCAAACGATAATGTCCCTCATCCGCAACCAAAAAGGCGGTTTCAGCGACGGCATTTTCCCGAGCAATGTTTTGGAGTATGGCATCATCGATCCAATGTTCGAGGACCACAACACATGCGGAATTCCCTGAAAACACTTGCTTGGTGAAAGCATCGACTTGAAAAAAAAGAGTGTTCATGTAGGTTGAATCAGCTTTGGGCAAGGTGCAGGAATTGCGTGCAAACGAAGCATGCTTAAATCTAACGGAAATTCTCTTTGCTCGTTGGTGCACCGCGAATTACATTTGCACACTTGCGAAAGTGATAAACGCTCGCAAAGCGACACGATTGAAATAACACGAATTAAGATTCACATGAAGAAGTTGTTTGCCCTCTTTGCAATTGCAGGGTTGATTTTCATCAATTTTCCGAACGCAACATTCGCACAAGATGCTGCGATGGAAATGACCGACACCACTGCCGTTGAGGCTGCTGGTGATAGCACCGCAATGGCTGCAGATTCCATGGCCGTTGACTCCATGGCTGCAGATTCTATGGCTGCGATTGCACCTGCTGTCGCGGATGAAGCCCCAGCCGAAGAAACACGCGAAGTATTGAGCTTTCACCAAACAGTGAAGCGTTACTTCATCGAGGGCGGTGCCACCTTTATGGCATTCGTATTGATTTGTTTGATCTTGGGATTGGCTTTGAGCATCGAGCGAATCATCTATTTGAACATGGCAACAACCAATACGGGCAAGCTCGTAGAGGGAATTGAAGGCGCATTGGAGAATGGAGGAGAAGAAGCTGCCAAGGAGGTTTGCCGCAACACAGCGGGACCGGTAGCCACCATCTTCTACCAAGGGCTTGATCGCTCATCCGGATCCTATGAAGAAGTTGCGAAAGCGATTGAGGATTACGGAAGTGTAGAAATGTCCAAGCTAGAGCGCGGCTTGAGCTGGATTAGCTTGTTCATTGCCCTCGCTCCAATGTTGGGTTTCATGGGTACCGTTATTGGTATGATTTCAGCGTTTGATAAGATTGCGGAAGCCAATACGATCAACGCATCGATTGTAGCCGGAGGTATTAAGGTAGCCTTGATTACGACGGTATCCGGTTTGATTGTAGCCATCATCCTTCAGATTTTCTACAATTACATTTTGTCGAAGATCGACAGCATTGTGTTGGACATGGAAGAGGCGTCAATGGATCTTGTTGATTTGTTGTACAAGCGAAAGCTTCAAGGAAAATAATCCACTGAATCATGGGTGATAAAGGATTAAGACTCGGCCTTTCCGTTTTGCGGATTGCGGTGATTGTAGCAGGCGTTGTCCTCAGCTACATGATCACTTCACGAAGCGGTACGGATGAGACGTTTGTCGAAGGCCAAGAGCGCTACGGTGCGCTTCTCGACGGATTGTTTTACATCATTTACTTCGTTGGAATTGCCTGCGCGGCCGCAGCAATTTTGTTCGGATTGGGATTCTTGGTCCTGAAATTGATGAACAATCCAAAAACCGTGATGGGCACAATCATTGGCTTTGTCTGTTTTGTGATCATCGGACTTCTCAGCTTCTATGTGCTTGCTGATGATACCGTGCTCAATGCATACGAAGCCAGCGGAATCAAAGTCTCTGCGGGTGAAAGCCTCTTCGCAGGGGGCGGGTTGTATTTTGTCTACCTCTTAGGCAGTTTATCCATTTTCACAATCGTTGTGGCAGAAGTGCGCAGCGCATTGAAATAAGAGAAGAATGGCACGCCGAGAATTAGCAGAAATCAACGCAGGCTCGATGGCGGATATCGCGTTCCTGCTTCTGATCTTTTGGCTGGTTACGACCACCATTGATTCGGACGAAGGAATCAAGCGACAGCTTCCTCCTCCGGTGCCTCCAGACATTGATGTGCCTCAGGCGAAGGAACAGAATGTTTTCAATGTGAAGGTGAATTTCTTGGACGAATTGCTCGTTGAAGCGGAGCCATTGGACATTGAAGACCTCAAAGACAAGGCGAAGGATTTCCTCATTGCTACGGGCGATGGCATCATGGCACATCCCGTGGGCCGGGAGACGGTCGGCAAAAACCGGGAAGTTGTTCTGGTGACGGGAGCCAATGGAAAAACCAATGCGGCTTTCCCCGAACGCCTGTGGGTGAGAAAGGTGGATGTAAAACAACGGATTGCAGAATACGAAGCTTTTGTAGCCGCAGCCGAAGACGACAACCGGCGAAAAAACTACACCAAGGTATTGGCGAGTTGGGAAGACAAGCTGGCGACCATCGAGCTATTGGATGGGGATTACAAGGAATTGCCGCCTTCAGCATTGATTTCCATGCAGAATGACAATGCAACGACGTATGACACTTACCTGCAGGTGCAGAATGAATTGCAGTCTGCGGTGAACGAATTGCGGGATGAGTTAGCGGTGGCTAAGTTTGGTCGCACCTACAAAGAGTTGGAGGATTTGTACGATCGCAATACGGAGGATGGTGAATTGCTGAAGAAAATCATTGCGGTTCGTTCGGTATATCCGCAACGAATCTCTGAGGCTGAGCCGCGCGAAGGATCAACTTACTACTGATATGGGAAAGTTTAGAAAAGGAAATAAGCGGGGCATGGCCACGATTTCGACAGCCTCGCTGCCGGACATCGTATTCATGTTGCTGTTCTTCTTCATGGTCGCCACGGTCCTGCGAACCGAAGAAGAGAAGGTCCGATTGATTCGCCCGGAAGCATCGGAGTTGTACAAGATTGAAAAGAAGCACTTGATTCGTTACGTGAACATCGGTGTCCCTATGGATCGGCGCTATGGAACGGAGCCGGTCATGCAATTGAATGATGCTTTTTCTTCTCCCGAAATGATTCAAGACTGGGTCAGTACAGAGCGATTGACTTTAGCTGAATCTGAACAGAGCAAGATGTGGGTTTCCTTAAAGGTGGACAAAGACACGAAAATGGGAATCGTCACCGATGTGAAGCAGGAATTGCGCAAGGCCTCTGCCTTGAAGGTGCTGTACTCTGCTTCTGGCAGGGAGCGGACCCAGTCGGGCAATTGAGCCATTATCATCTTTCATGGCGGTGGATTGGTCAGAAACCACTTTGCGGATAGACTGCCCTAATTTTTGAGAGCCTTGGCAGCCCCAAGAATTTTGTCGGCCAGAATATTGCTGAGCTTGAAATAACTTTCTTGGCTCCAACCTGCCACATGCGGAGACAGCACAACACGATCGTCTCGTGTCAAGGCGCTCAGGGCATTCGGGCGTGCCGCCAGTCCTTCCAAGCTTTTCTTTTCGTATTCAAGCACATCCAATATTGCCCCTCTGAGGTGGCTTGAGGTTAGTCCTTCAGCCACTGACAAAGTGTCCACCACCGCTCCTCGTGAAGAGTTGATGAGAATGATGGGCTTTTTGAACTTATGAATCCAGTCCGTGCGAACCATTTGTTCCGTTATTTCTGTCAAAGGGACATGGATAGAAACCACATCGCAATGGGTAAAAATGGCATCCATTCCGACCTCTTCAACACCATATTCGCCGTTGAAACCGCGTTTGGCGATATCATGGGCGAGGACGCGGCAATCGAAACCAACGAGCCGCTGAGCGAATGCGCGCCCCATGTTCCCATAACCGATGATTCCAACTGTCTGGTGACCGAGTTCCGAACCGCGATGGGCTTCGCGATCCCAACCGCCAATACGAACATGTCGATCGGCTTGATGAAGCTTGTGCAGCAACATGAGCAGCTGCCCAATCACATGCTCTCCAACAGAAGCCGCATTGCCCTCAGGGGAGTTGATCACCTGAATGCCAGAGTCTGCGGCTGCTGCGGTATCGATGTTTTCGAGCCCCGCGCCACTGCGAGCAATCCATCTCAGTTCAGGCATGGCCTGAAGCATGGGAAGGTCCAGGGTCAATCGGGAGCGCAAAACAATGCCGTGTACATTGGAAAGTGACCCTTCTAAGATCGCATCTCTGCTCAGCTGGTTCTCCCAGCGGCACGACATGCCGTGCGCCACCAGTCGTTCAAACAAAACCGGATGAACTGCATCGAGAAAAACAACCTGCTCCATCATCTCACCCGAGAATTAAGCCACTGATTAGGCTTCCAACTGCGAAATAAATCATCAACCCGATGATGTCATTGACGGTCGTGATAAAGGGGCCAGTGGCCAAGGCGGGATCAATGTTGTAACGATGCAACATCAGCGGGACAAACGTTCCGAATAAGGCAGCGAAAATGATGACACAGAGCAAAGCGAGGCTCACGGTGATGCTCAAGGCCACTCCGAAATTAAGCAAGAGGGTCACCCCTAATATGATCAAACCGCAGATGAGGCCGTTCAGGATTCCCACACCCAACTCCTTTGATAAACGTCTGAGCAGATTGTTCGTGTTGATATGGCTCGAAGCCAAACCTTGGACCACAATTGCCGCGGATTGCACACCGACGTTTCCGCCCATCGCTGCGATCAGGGGAATGAACAGTGCCATTTCGACATTTTCTTTGATGTCAAACCACCCGATGACGTATGCGCCGCCAATTCCACCAATCAAGCCAATGAGCAGCCAGGGCAGTCGCGCGCGAGTTAGTGTAATCACGCTGTCACTGGATTCAACATCTTCTGAGATTCCGCTTGCGAGCTGGTAATCCCGTTCGGCGTCTTCAATGATGCTGTCGACGGCGTCATCAATGGTGATGCGTCCCACCAGCTTTTGCTCCGAATCGACCACGGGCAAGGCAACTAAATCGTAACGCTCCATCAACATGGTTGCCTTTTCAGAAGGCTCATGCGCTAGGATTGTGACAATCCCTTCCTCTCTCTGCAATTCTGCAATCTTGGAGCGCGTGCTCTCAGCGCTCAAGAGCAGGTGCTTCATGCTGAGTCGGCCCGTTAGACGTTCTTCGGTATCGACCACGTAGACGGTATAGACTTGGTGCAATTCCTCCGCTTGCCGTCGAATTTCACGGATGGCCCGGGTCACCGTCCATTCCGCTTGAACTTTGACCAATTCCTTTGCCATCATCGCGCCTGCGGTGCCTTCTTCGTAGTTGAGCAGATCTCGGATGTCCGATGCACGTTCGTCATTGTCCAAATGTCCGATGACCTCTTCTGCTTTGTTGGGGGGGAGTTCAGACAGAACATCGGTGGCGTCATCCGAATCCAATTGTCCCACAACCCCTCCGGCAATTTCTTCGGCGGTCATTCCCGACAGCAAATCGGCACGCTGATCTTCATCCAGTTCAATGAGCACGTCAGCTTTGACTTCGGTGTCCAGTAGTCGGAATAGGTAACTCGCAGACTCCAAGCGCATTTGGTCGAGAATCTCCGCAATGTCAGTAGCGTGTAAATTGCTTGCCCATGCGCGCAGCTCTGTGTCCTGACCCGCTTCAATGCGATCCGTTAATTGCTGGATGAGGTTCTTGTCGATGTTGATCATGACGCAAGGTGCTGCCCAAAGTTAAACAGGACTTGCGAGTAGAGCAGTTCAGACTGTGATTTACAGTCGCTTTTTTCGCTTGCTCTCGAAAAATGACTTGATCAAGGCACTGCACTCATCCTCCAGAACACCCCGGTCAACGGTGGTTTTCGGATGAATCAATCGATCCTTGGAATGGTTGCCCCACTTTTGAAAACCCCGTTTTTCATCCGAAGCCCCGAATACGATTCGTCCAACCCGTGTCCAGAATGCGGCCCCGGCGCACATCGGACAAGGTTCGAGTGTGACGTATATGGTGCATTGATCGAGGTGCTTTCCACCGAGGAACTCCGAAGCAGCGGTGAATGCTTGCATTTCAGCGTGTGCAGTGAAGTCATTAAGCCGCTCACATAGATTGTGTGCGCGGGCAATGACCTGATTGCGGGCTACGATTACTGCGCCGACGGGAACTTCGTCCTGTTCAAACGCATATTGCGCCTCGGCCAATGCCAGGCGCATGAAATGTTCATCGTTTTTGGGCTGTTCCATTTTGAATGCAGCAAAGTTAATCGGTCACGAATCCCTGCAGCACGGAACACGCCAAAACGTTCGGCTCATGCGCGAGAATCTCCCCGGTTGTGGCAGGCAATGAGCCTCGTTCCAGTTCGGATTGGGACATGGTGGCCATTCCCCAGCGCTTTTTCCAATGGCGGGCAAGTTGAAGTTGTTCCGGTTGTCCAGGCGTAGGGACCAGAATGGCTGATTTTCCGAGTGCGGCCAAGTCCAAAAGGGAGGAGTAACCGGATCGGCAAACAATTGTGGTGGCGCCGCTCAGGGCTGATGAAAGCTCATCGCGCGATGGGTTGGGCCAGACCGTTAGGTTGCCTTCCTGTTCCCGCTGGCCCGACGGGCGTCCCGCGATTAAAAGCCCGGGCGATGAATCGGCCATGATCCACTGGCGCAGCGCAGCTTCCATGAGGCTTCGGTGCGGCTCTGGACCGCTGACCATTCCAACTCGGTTCCATGGTCCGGCTTCTTCGGTCAAAGACAACCGGCTGAGCACACCAATCGAAGTTTGATGCTGAAGGGGATTGGCGGAAGCCAGGCTACCCGATAGTGCGAAATCCGAAGTATCGGGAACCCAAACGGCTTCGAAACGTTTTGCTTGTTGGATGACAAATGCCTTCGCAAGCCATCGCAGCGGATACGGAACGGGAAGTTGCAATTGATGCGAAACCAAAGCAGAAGGCACGCTTGGGTGGGCGACACCGTAACAATTGTCGCTGACAATGTGTGAAATGTTATGCCGCGCGACCTGCGCAACGGACCATCGCTTCTCGGACCGAATGCTTGATAAAAAAGCAGGGATTTGCAAGGCGATTTTGAGCAGGTTTCCGTGCCGTGCATACTTGATTTCGGGCCCTGGTTTGCTATGGAAAATCACATTGGTGCCCTCAAACTCCGTTCGAAGGAATGCAAGTGCCGTTCCCTTGGAAGCGACATGGACAATCCAATTTTGATCCAATGCATGTGCAATTAATGGAGCACTTCGGGTAGCATGGCCCATGCCCCAGTCGAGAATTGCAAACAATACGCGAGGTCGATTCAATTCATTGCCGTTCATCCTGCCTAAGTTCCGTAATTTTGCCGAGTCTATGGGCAAAGGAAAATTGGCAAAATGGAAGGAGCTGGCCACCTTCGAACGGGTATTTGAACCGACACTTCAGGACGCCATTGATGGCAAGGACTTTGAATTCCGCGGAGAATGGTCCCAGCGAGTGTTTGGCAACGATCATCCCATTGTTTTGGAGTTGGGCTGTGGCAAAGGAGAATACACCATTGCGCAAGCGCGAAAAAACCCAGATTGCAATTTTATCGGCGTCGATATCAAAGGCCAGCGCGTGTGGAAAGGGGCCAAGACCATCAACGAAGAAGATATCCGCAATGTGGCATTTCTTCGAACGCGTATTGAATTCATAGATCGGTATTTTGCACCCGATGAGGTGAGCGGCATCTGGTTAACCTTCAGCGATCCGCAGCCGAAGGATGAGAAAGGAACCAAGCGAATCACGTCGTCTCATTTCATTGAGAAGCGGTACCGGAAGATATTGAAGCCAGGCAGCCTGATCCATGTGAAAAGCGATAGTCCTCTGCTGTACGCGCTTTCCAAAGAGAGTTACGAAGCGGCCAACTACCGGATCAATTATGACAGTGCGGATGTCTATGGAGAGCTGATGGAACGCGTTCCGGAAGATTTGAGGGAATTGCTGGAGGTGAAGACCTTTTACGAGCAAATGTGGTTGGAAGAAGGCCGGAAAATCCACTACTTGCAGATTCAAATTTGATGGCTGCTATGCCCAAGACTTCCGCGGATCAATTCAGAAATGATGTCTTCGCAATCACGCGCCTCATTCCTGCGGGCCGTGTCAGTTCATATGGGTCGATTGCCGCTAGCATCGGCTCAAAAGGAGCGGCTCGCCGTGTGGGTTGGGTGTTGAATGGCTCGTTTGAAGCCATGCCACCTGTTCCTGCCCATCGCGTGGTCAATCGAATGGGTTTGCTTTCGGGGCGGATGCATTTTTCAGCGAACATGCCGATGGAAGAATTGTTGCGTGCAGAAGGAGTAGAGGTGCGGGAAAATCGCGTTGTGAATTTTGAGAAACTGCATTGGGATCCAATGGTAGAATGCGAAATTGAATGAACATGGAATGGACGGAAGAAGCAGTATTGGACGCACTGAAAGGGGTTATGGATCCCGAA
>DLQB01000180.1 GCA_002477505.1 Flavobacteriales bacterium UBA7443 | reverse complement strand
GCCCGCTCCGAAAGTGAAGCATACGAGGCATCTTGACCGGCGGTGGATGTTCATTTTTGTGAACCGGTTGGCAGAGGTGGTCGAAAATCATCGGCCTCGGGTTTACGTGGGAGCTGTATTGCTATTGCTGTTTAGCATTGGTGGGATCTTCCAAATGGAAACGACCGGCAACATTGTCGATGATTTGCCGGATGAAGACCGCGTCATAACTGATTTGAAGTGGATGGAAAGCCGATTCGGTGGTGCGATGCCATTCGAGGTGATGATCGATACCCATCGCCCCAACGGGGTCACGGGCTCCAATTTTTTGAAACGGGTGGATAAACTCCAAAATGTGTTGGAGGAGTACCCCGAATACAGCCGATCCATCAGCGCTGTGGACGCGACGAAATTTGCGTTCCAAGCCTTCAAAAATGGCCATCCCAAAAATTACCGACTGCCGCGCCTAGGAATGGAGAAAACGCAATTTGGTCCTTGGATTCGGGGGACTGAGTCGGCGGCTGGCGATGCAGGTGCAGCGGTGGACGTGGCTTCGAAGTTTTTCAATGAGGACCGTTCCGTTGCGCGCGTCAGTGCCCAGATGATGGACATTGGGACACTGGAGATGCGCGCCTTGATGGATGAAATCAAGCCCCGGTTGGACAGCATTTTCCCCGCTCCTGATTACAGCCTCATTCTGACTGGAACGAGTGTAACGTTCCTTGAGGGAACAACCTACATGGTCAAAAACCTGGGCATCTCCATCGCTTTGGCCATCTGTGTGATTGCACTGATGATGGCCTTGCTTTTTAAGTCTTCTCGGATGGTAGGGATTGCCTTGTTGCCCAATCTTTTTCCGCTGCTTTTCACCGCTGGTTTTATGGGGTGGTTAGGCATACCGATCAAACCTTCGACCATTCTTGTTTTCAGCATTGCATTCGGAATTTCAGTAGACGACACCATTCACTTTTTGGCCAAATACCGCCAAGAACTGAACTTCAAGGCCTGGAATATCAAACATTCGGTCATGCTGGCCTTGAAAGAAACGGGGGTGAGTATGATGTACACGTCCATTGTGCTGTTTTTTGGCTTCTTGATGTTTGCGATGTCCGAGTTCGAAGGAACCCGTTACCTCGGTTTGCTCGTTTCCATCACGCTCGGGGTAGCCATGTTTACCAACTTACTCTTGCTGCCATCGTTGTTGCTGGCGTTTGAAAAATCCTTGACTACAAAATCCTTTTCAGAGCCCTTCTTTTCCATCCTTGACGAGGAAGAGGACATCGAACTCGAGGAGTTGGAAATTCAAAAAGGCTTTTCTCCAGGGAAAGGGGACGAGCAGCACGAGCGGCTGCGAACATTGCGCTCCAAATCCGACACGTTGGATTCACCAGTTGAGTCCTAAATTAGAGGCGTTCAATACACACCCAATGAAAGGAATAATTTTAGCAGGGGGATCGGGCACGCGGTTGTGGCCTCTCACCAAGGCGGTGAGCAAGCAGCTGATGCCTGTCTATGATAAGCCAATGATTTATTACCCCTTGTCCACCCTCATGTTGAGTGGGATCAAGGAAATACTGATCATCAGTACACCCATCGATTTGCCGGGGTTTCAACGTTTGCTGGGAGACGGTTCCTCCATTGGTTGCAACATCCAATATGCTGAGCAACCCGAACCCAATGGACTCGCCCAGGCATTTGTCATTGGAGCCGATTTTATTGGTTCAGATAAGGTGGCTCTTGTGCTCGGGGACAACATCTTTTATGGCAGCAGTTTTGGTCGGCAATTGCGCGCCAATACCGACCCCGATGGTGCGATTGTTTATGCTTATTACGTGAACGATCCCGAGCGTTACGGTGTGGTTACCTTCGATCAAGCTGACCGAGCGGTGAGCATCGTGGAGAAGCCCGAGAACCCAACCTCCAATTACGCGGTTCCAGGCCTTTATTTCTATGACAACGATGTGGTTGATATTTCAGCCAACTTGCGTCCAAGTGCTCGTGGGGAATACGAAATTACCGATGTGAACAAGGCGTACTTGGAAGCGGGAAAGCTCTTTGTTTCGAAGATGGAACGCGGGATGGCGTGGTTGGATACAGGTACGCACGAATCGCTCATGCAGGCCTCGCAATACGTCCAGGTCATCGAAGATCGTCAAGGATTGAAGATTGGATGCATTGAAGAAATAGCTTGGCGCATGGGATACATTGACGATGCAACATTGGAACAGGTGGCCGAACCGCTGCGCAAGTCGGGGTATGGAGATTATCTGTTGGCCCAGCTCGCC
The DNA here is from genome assembly GCA_002477505.1 of Flavobacteriales bacterium UBA7443. Taxonomy (GTDB): domain Bacteria; phylum Bacteroidota; class Bacteroidia; order Flavobacteriales_D; family Sanyastnellaceae; genus UA16. Next base: position 1,401 of record DLQB01000180.1, on the reverse strand, counting down.
CGAGGCAAGGCAGGGATGTAAGTGGCATGCAACATCCTACCCTCGACCGACTGAAAGCGGAAGCAAACTCCGCGATTGATGCATTTTTGGAGCGTTGGCCCAAAGGATCGGCTGACGGACTATACGATCCCATTCACTACCTCATGAGCATCGGCGGCAAAAGATTGCGGGCCGTTTTGGCTTTGTCGGCGGCAGAAGCGGAAGGGCATGATGCGCAGTTGGCGCATCCTGCAGCGCTCGCGGTGGAGTTGTTCCACAACTTCACTCTGATGCATGACGACATCATGGACCAAGCTCCCAAGCGCCGCGGCAATGCTACGGTACACATGAAATGGGATGAAAATGCGGCAATTCTCTCGGGGGATGCCATGTATACCTTGGCTCAAATCGCATTGGCCGACACCTCTTCCAAAGATTTGCCGCGTGCGCTGACCATTTTCAATCAAACTGCACTCGAAGTGTGCATCGGTCAGCAATCGGACATGGATTTTGAGCGGCGGGATGACGTGACGGTTGAAGCTTATATGGAAATGATTCGACTCAAAACTTCCGTTTTGGTGGCCGCTTCATTGGCATTGGGTGCCATTGCGGTAGGTGCGAGTGAGGAACGCGTGCGTCTTTGGTACGAAGCAGGCGAACAGTTGGGATTGGCTTTTCAGATGCAGGACGATCTCTTGGATGCTTTTGGTGGAGATGCCATGGGCAAACAAATTGGGGGAGACATCTTGTCCAATAAGAAAACATTCTTGCGTTTGCACACGTGGGAGCAGGCGAATTCGGATATGCTGGGAGCCTTGAAGCAATGGGATGAAATAACAGACCAACCGAAGGAAAAGGTTGAATTTGTCAAAAGTGCAATGGTCGCGTGCGGTGCAGATACCGCCGCCCAATTGCGAATGAATGAACACGTGGATCGAGCCATGTCGGCAATTGACGCCTTGGAGCTTGAGGCATCCCACCGGAAATGGTTCGGTTTTTTAGGGGGATTGGTGACGCAAAGAACGTCCTGAGCAGGCCATGGAATTGGCTCGGATTCTCCCCGATAAGGCCCTTCCAGCGCAACGCACGGAGGTGGATTTCATGGAAGCGGTAGTGCAGCAGCTGGTCAAGGATTTTCAATGGGACCTGGAACGTGTAAAATCAGCAGAAATGTCCATGTTTTCGCTTGTTTCTGGTGAAATAGAGTGGGGCATGGACCACGATCCTAGCGGGACCTTTGCTGCATTTTATCGCTTGGATTTGGGGGAGGATTTGGTTAGGAGGCTCTTGCACGATCATGAACGGCCCAAAGCGATTGATTTGCTCGCCGAAAAATGCCTGCAGCGATCGGCCTTGAAAGTGTGGACGCGGTGGACCTTTTCGGCATAATCAACAAAGCGATGGAGGGACTTTCGAGGAATT